>JAQUVQ010000009.1:0-64533 GCA_028693285.1 Smithellaceae bacterium | reverse complement strand
TGCCGGATGAAAGCGCATTTCCGGGAGATGTTGTGATCGAAAAAGGAAAATGGCTCACCGGCAAGACCGTGTTTGATGTGGTTGACGGATTGAAAGAAGGCGATGTGATCCTGAAGGGCGCCAATGCGGTGGACCTTGCGCTAAGACAGGCCGGGATACTGATCGGGCATCCGAAAGGCGGAACGATCGGGGCCGCACTGCAAGCCGTTGTCGGAAGGCGTGTGCGCCTCATTCTGCCTGTCGGGCTGGAGAAGCGCGTTCCCGGCAATTTGAACGAAATCGCAGCACGCCTGAATGAACCGGGAGCTCATGGATACCGGATGCTTCCCGTTCCGGGCGAAGTCATAACGGAAATAGAAGCTCTGGCGATCCTCACCGGTGTTCAGGCGCATCTGGTTGCCGCGGGCGGCGTTTGCGGCGCGGAGGGTTCCGTGTGGCTGGCCGTTTCCGGCACGCCGGAGCAGGAAAAAGCAGCCGGGGATGCCGTGGCGCGGGCCGGCGAGGAACGCTCCTTCACGTTGTGACCGACAAACCGAAGATACAAATCGAACGCCGCGACGGCTGATGTTTCTGGTATATGCAAAAATCGAATGGATGGCAGGATGTTTGACCGTCTTGAAAAAATAAATACCCGCCCGGCTCCTTTCCGGTTTTACACGGCAGCCGATCTCTGGGCCGATGATCATACATCCCGGCAGATGCTCAGGTTCCACCTGGACGAAAAAATCGATGTCTCCTCGCGCAACACGGCTTTCATCGATCGGTCGGTTGACTGGATGGCTTCCCGATTCGACATCGGCGCCGGAAAAAAAATTGCCGACTTCGGCTGCGGTCCCGGTTTGTATGCCGTGAGTCTGGCACGAAAGCATGCGGCGGTGACGGGCATAGACTTTTCGAAGAGGTCCATTCAGTATGCGCGGGAGTCGGCCGCCGGGGGAAAACTGCCCATTGATTTTATCCATCAAAACTACCTGGATTTTGAAACGGATGATCGCTTTCATCTCATCCTGATGATAATGTGTGATTTCTGCGCGCTCAGCCCCGCCCAAAGGAGAAATATTCTTTCCCGGTTCCAAAGGTTTCTCGAACCATCCGGTTCGGTTCTCCTGGATGTGTATTCGCTGAATGCCTTTAATGAACGGGAAGAAAAAACTCTGTATGAACCGAATCTCCTCAATGGCTTTTGGTCTCCCGGTCCATATTACGGTTTTCTGAACACCTTCAAGTATGATAAAGAAAAAGTGGTTCTTGATCAATACACGATCATTGAAGCGGAACGTTCACGCACCATCTACAATTGGCTTCAATATTTCAGTCCGGAAGATTTAGAGAGGGAGTTTATGGAGTGCGGCTTTGCCATTGAAAATTATTATTCAGATGTCTCTGGGACACCATTCTGTTCACAGAGCAGGGAATTTGCAGTAATAGCAAAAAAGTCTTAGAGAACACACGACCGGCAAAGTCAGCCGACGGCCTTCGGCCGCGGCTGACCAACACGTTGGACATATAATCGACAATGCAAAGGAGGAAAGACATGAAAAAATACGGCGCAGAGTTTTTTGGAACTTTCTGGTTGGTTCTCGGTGGGTGCGGCAGTGCGGTATTGGCTGCGGCGTTTCCCAATGTAGGAATCGGTTTGCTTGGCGTATCCCTCGCTTTCGGCTTGACCGTGCTGACGATGGCCTTCGCCATCGGGCACATCTCCGGCTGCCATCTCAATCCGGCTGTTTCGTTTGGTCTCTGGGCCGGCGGTCGCTTCCCGGCAAAAGAGTTGCCGCCCTACGTTGTCGCGCAGGTTTTGGGCGGAATCGCAGCAGGGGGCGTTCTGTATCTCATTGCTTCCGGTCAGGCAGGCTTTGATCTATCCGCCGGTTTTGCCTCAAACGGCTACGGCGCCCATTCGCCCGGGGGATATAGTTTGCCGGCTGCCCTGATTACCGAAGTGGTCATGACCATGATGTTTATCTTTGTCATTATGGGCGCCACCGACAAACGCGCGCCGCAGGGCTTCGCGCCGATTGCCATCGGGTTGTGCCTGACACTTATCCATTTGATCAGCATCCCGGTTACCAACACCTCGGTGAATCCTGCGCGCAGTACGGGCGTTGCTCTATATGCAGGCGGTTGGGCGATTTCACAGCTTTGGCTCTTCTGGGTGGCCCCGATTGTCGGCGGCATGCTTGGCGCACTGATTTATCGCCTGATCGGCAAAGAAGAAAATTAGAGAGGTATTCAAAAACGGTGTGTACGAGAAAGCGGGATTTAAGGCCATCAGCCGGCCCAAGGATTGGATGGAAATCAGAAAGGAAAGACCGAAGCGACAGGCAGATGAGCGACGAAAACAAATCCATTCATGATTTTGATTTTAAATGGATACGTCTTCTATATCCGGAAAAAGCTTTGCATTTAAGAATTCCATATCTGGAGACGGAATGGATCAAAAACGCAAACCCGCAAATCTGATCTACGGACTTGATGATCCCGTCCCGCTGCCGATTCGTCTGCTGCTAGGTTTGCAGCACAGTTTTCACGTCACGACGGCCCTGATCTTTGCCATCATCGTGCTTCAGGGCATGGGTGCATCGGCTGGGCAGGCGGGGTTTTTTATCAGCATGTCGCTTCTGGCCGGCGGGATCGCGGTCATCCTTCAGGCCCTGAACAGAAAGGGCGTCGGGTCCGGTTATTTTGCGCCTTCCGTCTGCGAACCCGCCTATATCTCCGCGTCCGTGATGGCCGCCAAAATCGGCGGTCTGCCGCTGGTGCTGGGGATGACCGCGCTCAGCGGCGTTTTTGAAATGATCCTTTCGCGCGTCGTTCACCGTCTGCGCAGAATCTTTACGCCCGAAGTCATGGGGCTGGTCGTAACGATGGTGGGCATATCGGTCATTCCGGTGGCGACAAAAAACTTTCTGGGAATCGCCGGAGGAGAGGGAGCTGCGATCAACCCGAACGTCCTGGTCGTTTCCCTGATTACGCTGGGAACCATGGTGGCGATCACGGTATGGAGCAAGGGCAAGCTTCGCCTGTTTTCCGTCATCATCGGCATGGTGACAGGGTACATCGTTTCATACCTGACCGGCCTTCTGCCCGAGGCGCATTTTAAGCAGATTCTGGACAAACCCCTTTTGGCCGCGCCGGATTGGTCCATGCTGGGCTGGTCGTTCGACGCCTCGCTGATCATCCCCTTTCTGATCGCCAGCCTCTGCACGTCGGTAAAGACGATCGGGAATCTGACGACCTGCCAGAAGATCAACGACGCGGAGTGGAAGCGGCCCGACATGCCCAGCCTCAAGAAGGGCCTGCTGGCGGACGGCATGAGCGTCAGTCTCAGCGGCGTTCTGGGAGGCATGGGGCAGTCCACGGCCTCCAGCAACATCGGGCTGTCACTGGGAACCGGCGCCACCAGCCGTTCGATTGCGTTCACCACGGGCGGAATTCTGATTCTGCTCGCCTTCCTGCCGCGGTTTGCCGAGGTTTTCGTGGTCATGCCGCAGCCGGTGATGGGAGCAACCCCTCTTTTTGCCGTCTGCTTCATTATCTTCACCGGCCTTCAGATCATGATGTCGAGGATGATGGATGCCCGGAAGATTTTTATTCTGGGGATCTCGATGATTTTCGGTTTGAGCGTCACGGCTCTGCTGGACGTGTACAGCCGGATCGGGATTTCCTGGCTTCGCCCGATTTTCGGTTCGTCGCTTTATCTTTCCACGCTGCTGGCCATCGGGCTCACAATCCTTTTTCAAATCGGCCTCAAGAAAAAAACGGTCTCGACCCTGGAGTTGGACAAAACCAGGTATGAGGAGCTTGCGGATCTTATGGAAAAGCAGGGCGGCCTCTGGGGCGCAAGGCCCGCCGTGATCACGCAGGCCACGCACGCGCTGAACGAACTCCTGGAGCTGATGGCCGCCCTTGAGCTGACGCAAAAGCCCGTGCGTCTGGAAATGATGTTTGACGAATTCAACCTGGATCTGACTCTGCAGTACGAAGGAAAACCGCTCGCGCTCACCGGGGATTACGTTGAGCCTCTCTCGGTGGATGCGGATGTTTCGATCGCGCAGCTCTCTCTGCGCTTAATACGGAAAGACGCCGACGCAATCACTGTTTCGGAAAAAGACGGCCGGTCAAGGATTGTTCTGCACTTCGAACATTAATATCGGTATTGGCGCAAAACAGGTTTCCAGCAATGGGGCGCCGGTTAGTCCCGTTCAAAGGTGATGCCGTATTTTTCCAGCTTGCGTTCGAACGTGGGGCGGGAAATGCCGAGCGTCTCGCAGATTTCCCCCTTGTTCTTGCTGGTTTCCTTGATGATCTTGCGAATGTAACGTTCTTCAATCTGATCCAGCGTCAAAAATTTGCCCGGCTCTTCCGGCGTGAACACCTCCCCGGTCGTGTCTTTCTTATCCGGGAGCGCCTCATAATCCTTGCCCAGCTCCGGAAAATCTCCGACGCCCAGCACCTGGCCTTTGGCGATGACGCACGCCCGGACCAGCAGATTCTCCAGCTCGCGAACGTTTCCCGGCCAGGGATACGTCATAAACTTCTCCATCATTTCGCCGGAAACGCCGATGATTTTTTTATGCAGATCCAGATTGATTTTCGAAAGCAGGTAATCAATCAAAGGCGGAATGTCCTGGCGCCGGCTGCGAAGCGGCGGCAGGTGGATGGAAACAATGTTCAGACGGTAAAACAGGTCATCCCGGAATTTCCCCTCCTTGACCATCGCCCGCAGGTCTTTATTCGTGGCGGCCATGATGCGGGCATTGACCTTCACCCTGTCCTTGCCCCCGACGCGCTCGAATTCCATCTCCTGCAGAACGCGCAAAAGCTTCGCCTGGAGATTCACCGACATCTCGCTGATTTCGTCGAGGAACACGGTGCCGAACCGGGCCAGCTCGAACTTGCCCAGCTTGCGCGCGATGGCGCCGGTAAAGGACCCCTTTTCGTGGCCGAACAACTCCGATTCCAGAAGCGTCTCCACGATGGCGGAGCAGTTCACGGCGATAAACGGTTCGTCCGGAGAAGTGTTGTTGTGAATCACCTTGGCGATCAATTCCTTGCCGGTGCCGCTTTCTCCGTAAATCAGCACCGTCGTTCGGCTCTGGGATACGGTGCCGATCGTCTTGAAAATTTCCCGCATCTCGTTGCCGGTCCCGATGATGTCCCCCACCCGGAAACTGCGCGACGGCTCCATCAGCAGCCCGTCGATTTTCTTCTCCATCTCCAGGGATTTCAGGGCTTTCCGGATGGCCAGATCCAATTCGTCCACGTTGACCGGCTTGTGAATATAGTCAAAGGCGCCGCCCTTCATGGCGTTGATCGTCGTTTCCATGTCGTGGAAAGCGGTGATCATGATCACCTTGACGTTTTCATTTTCTTCCTTGAGGTCTTCCAGGACGGCGAACCCGTCCACGTCCGGCAGGCGAATGTCCAGAATGACCACGTCCGAAGGCTCCTGGACGTATTTGTTCAGTCCGTCGGTGCCGGTCAGCGCCGTCCGGACGCTGTATCCCTCTTCGGTTAAATACAAATCCAGCGTTTCCGCAATGGATGCATCGTCATCAATCACCAGAATACTTGCCATAGTCATAACCTTCGCTGCCTGCGCCGCGGCGCGCTTTCTTTCGGAGTTTCAGTCCCCTCTTCGAAAACGATCCGTCATTTATTGCAGGGTAATGTCACGCAAACTTTCGTGCCCTTGCCTTTCTCGCTGATGATCTCCAGCTTCCCCTGGTGCACTTCCACGATCTTCAGGACCTGCGACAGGCCGAGGCCCGTCCCGTATTTCTTCTTTGTGAAAAACGGATTATACAGATGGGGCATGTCCGCATCGTCGATGCCGCAGCCATCGTCTTCCACGACCACCAGCACGGAAGGCGGCCGGGATCCGATGCTGCGGGCGTAAATGTGAATGTGGCCGCCGTCCTCCATCGCCTCCACCGCGTTGCGGATGATGTTGACGAAAGCGTCCGTAATCATCGCCACATCCACGTTCACCGCGGGAACATCCCGGGTGTCCTGGGTAACATTAATTTTTTTATCCTGAATAATGTGCTCGGAGAGAGCCGCCGCCTGGTCCAGGACTTTCGCAAGATCGACCGATTCGATTTTGGGCTCCATCGGTTTGGCAAACACCAGAACGTTGTTCACCAGCTCTTCGAGGTGCTCGACTTCCTTTTGCGCGATTTTGAAGCGTTTCAGATCGTTGCCTTCGGGCTTGATGCGTTTTTCCAGAATCTGGAGGCTCATCTTGATGGACGAGAGCGGATTGCGGATTTCATGGGCAATGCCGGCGGAAAGCTGCCCCAGCGCCGCGAGCTTCTGGCTGTCGTAAAGCTTCTTTTCCAGGTTCTTGAACTCGGTAATGTCTCTCTGCACCAGGATGTAATGGTCGCTCCCGATCACCGGGGACGTCGTCACCATTAAATTAACCTTGCGCCCGTCCTGGGCCACCGTTTCAATCTCATAGGGGGAGTAGTTTCCCCGCTTGGCGTCTTCCCACTTGGAAACGACAAAATCCGCGTTCTCCGGCGCGACAAATTCCAGAAAATGCCTTCCACGAAATTCATTTTTGGGTTTCTTCAGCCCCCAACTGATAAAGTTGATGACGCCGTCCTTGTCCAGCTCATAGATTTTATCCGGCAGGCTTTTCACAATGGACTGCATGTAATTCAGCAGGCCTTCGATCTCTTTGCGGAGCTCGATGTTCTCCGAGAGTTCATTCTGCAGCGTCTCGGCGTATTCCTGCAGGCTGCGCGTCAGCTCCTGCTCGCGGGAGATGTCCTGAAGCGTTTCAATCGCCGCGATGATGTTCCCATCCTCGTCATAAATCGGCGCCGCGAGAAAATACATGTACCGGCTGCGGCCGCCGAGGTTTTCGTAATAATCGTAGGCTTCATAGGCGCCCAGCACCTTTTCCGATTTTTTGACTTTTTTGGCGCTGTAGTACTTGTTGAGCGCGTCGATGTCGCTGTCGATGATCAAGTCGGCCACCATGGGCCTTTTGACGGGGTAAAACGCCCGGTAATGACCGTCCGTCCCCAGCGTGTCTTCCGCCGACTGCCCGGTCAGCTCCACGCAGGCCCTGTTCCACAGAATCACCTGATGCTGTTTGTTGATCACGAAGCTGGGAATGGGCGATCCTTCGATGATGCCTTCAATCGTTTTCTTTTCCCGAAGCAGTTTCTCCTGCCAGGTCTCACGCTCCTTCAGCCGCTCCTGCACCTCCCGCATCCGCAATCGCCTTCCCTCCCGGAACGCGTAAAAGATGCCGGCGACCACCAGGATCAGCATCAGCAGAAATGCGCTGAACATCGTGTAAAGAAAAGTCGTGCGCACGGGAGCGACGACCTCGGCGTAGGGAGCGCTCACCATGACGGACCAGCTGTTCCCGGCAACCTGAAACGGATAGTAGGCAATAACGCTTCTTTCCAAAGCGCCGCTTTGCCGTAAAACCCTCGCGTCAATGAGTCTTCCTCCTGCCGGCGAAAGGGTGATTGCGTTTCCCCGGCTGTCCCGGACTAGATCACCGGTGTTCTTGCCGATGTAGGGCGAATTCGGATGCAGGACAATCCGCCCCCGGTCATCGATCAGCCAAAGGTCTCCCAGCCGGTTTTCCTGAATTTGCCTTTCTCCGGCATGGACCAGCGCGGCCAGTGAAAAGGACACCATCCACGCGCCGTCAAAAATATTGCGGTCGCGCCAGATGGGATTCCCCCATATTAAATACCAATCCTGTCTGGAAGCCGGGGCGCCGCCTGCGCGAACATCGGACAGGGCCAGACTTAAATATTGCCGTTTCTGATTTTTCAGGATCCGGAAATGGGGGATCAGGTTGACGCGGGGCAGCGCCTCCTGCGACAGAACGCGCCGGACGCCCTCCCGGGCGTCAAACACCAGCACGGCGTCGATCGTTTTTCCCCAAACGGAATAAAGGATTTCGATTTCCCGGTGATCTTTCGGCGACAGAATTTTTCCGTTGGGATCAAAGTAGGAGAACAGAGCGACGTTTCTTTCAACCTGCGAAAGAATTTCCGTCATGCGGGCGGAGGCGTTTTGAGCGGACGCCAACTGCTGGCGGCTGAACAAATCCGCCATTTCCTTTTCCCGCGCGTTGTTCACGGTCAGAGCCAACAGAAGGATCAGCAGAATAACAATGAGGCTGGTCAACCAGATGCGCAGACTGAACGCCTGGCGCAGAAATCGGTATGAGTTTCTCAGCAATGCCACTGAATCTTAATTTTCCTTTTGTTTTTCTTTTTGAGACTGCCACAAACCGTACAAAACATAAACCAGAACCGCCGCCGTGAGCGAGATCAGCAGTTTTGCCAGGCCGCTTTCAATTTTTAAAAGGTAAGAACACACCAGCCAGATAATCGGGTACGTAACTACGGTTAAAAGCTCCTGCATAACGATCCTTTGTCATTCGTAATGATGTCCCATGATTTGGCACAGGTTTGGGCATCGTAACGACATTGATCCAAAATTTCAACTGAAATATCAGAAAACGTTTTTCACCCCGATTTGCAAAAGGCGTCTCTCCCTTCACGCTACAGCCCGTTTAATGTTTTATGGCAGGCCATTGAACAAAACATTAAACGACGCGCTGAAACGCACCCTCTTGCGCGACCCGCCGGAAAACCAAAGTCATTCCCCCCTGCGTTCTTTCGCGCCGGCGCCGAACCCAAACGAACAGAAATTTCAATGCATTGAACAGCCCGCCGAAACGGACGGGCGCCGCCCGCGCCGCGGCAAAAAACAAATTTTCTCAATTGAAACCATGGCACATCTCATGCATTAGCGTCGAGCCGATTGATGTTAATTCTTCTTTGCGCAGCAATGATTAATGTGTTATGCAGCGCAAAAAAGAAACAAATAAACCATTTGTCATGAAAGGAGTCAGATAATGTCACACAAACACGGAAAAACAATTTTAACGGTCTTCACATCGGTAGCGGCTCTGCTGCTTTCGAGCCAGTTTGCCTTCGCGGCGGATGCGATTCCGGTGGGCGGAGAATCCTACATTAAAGTGATCTTTGTCGTCGGCGCCATGATCGGCGCGGGTCTTGCCATCGGTCTTGGCGCCATCGGCGCGGGCGCGGGCATCGGCAACGCGGCAAACGGCGCCTGCCAGGCAGTGGGAAGAAACCCCGGCGTTCAGGGCAAAATCATGATGGTGATGCTGGTCGGCATGGCCATGGCCGAATCGATCGCCATTTACGCTCTGGTTATCGCACTGATCTTATTGTACGCCAACCCCTTCAAGCCTTTCTTCTTGGGTTAATGCTATTGAGAAGTTCACTACAAAATTAACCAAGGTTAGGGGGAAATTATAATGTCACAATCTAAAGATAAGAAGTCATTACCTGTTGCAGGCGTATTCTTCCTGCTTATTGTAATCCCCTTATCACTGATGGCGTTTTTAATCGCTAACGGCATGTTTAAACTGGGGGTTACCATAAAAGAAAGGGCCGTTAACGTTCTGGATGTCAAATCCCAGGAAGATATTAAAGCAAGGGCCATCAACACTGCAAATCAGGTTGCCAACTTACTCATGGAAAGCAAGAAGGATTTGCAGGTCGCAACCATTATTCCCTCGACAGAATCCGTCTACAAGCAGTTTATTGCTGAAAATAAAGCACCGCTCTGGGTCAAGAAAGACGGCAAGGTCCAGCAGGTGCTGACACCGCTGTACAAGGAAATGTCCCTGATCGACAAAAACGGCAACGAAAGAATTAAAATTGCCGACGGTCAGGCGGTGCCGGCGGGAAAACTGGTTGACGTGAGCAAGCCGGCCAATACCACCTATAAAAATGAAGATTATTTCGTCCGAACAAAAAATCTGAACCGGGGCGAAGTGTACGTTTCTCCGGTTACCGGCTGGTATGTGAATAAAGCGGCCTTCGATAAGGGAGAACGATTCAACGGTGTTGTCCGTTTTGCAACACCGGTTTTCAATCAGGAAGGTTTTTCCGGGATCATCGTGCTGTCCCTGGACTACCGTCACCTGGGCCAGATCACCGACCAGCTCATTCCCACGCAGGCGGAGCGGGTGTTTGAAACGGAAGCATCCTCCGGCAATTACGCGTACATGTTCGATTACCGCGGCAACGCGATCGCGCATCCGAACGATTACCATATCGTAGGCCTGAATCCGGACGGAACGCCGGTTCCGATCATCACGCAGCAAAACGTGAAAGAACTGACGGATAAGGGCGCCGATGCCTTGAACATTATTCAGGCCGGTTTCCTGGATCCCAATTTAACGGCTCTCGCGAAAGAGACGGCGGAAGGCAAAACGGGGATCAAGGCGTATAAATTATTCGGGATGACCAAGTTTGTCGCCTATGCGCCGATCAAGTTTTACGCGTCAAACATTCCTGAGCCCGCCGGTTTTGGATGGGTCTGTCTGGGGGTCGAAGTCGAGAAGTACAACGAAGCGGCCATGAAGGTCTCTCAGAACATCGAGAAGGAATCCAAGGCATGGACGGCAACGGTCATTCTGGTGCTCATCGTGGCCATGGTGATCCTGTTCTTCATCATGCTGATTCTGGTTCGCGGAATTTCCCGCTCCATTCAGTCGGAAGTTCCGGAAGGTTCCGAAGGGGATTTGTCGGGGCTGAATGATGACGACGATGAAGACAAATAAGCAGCGTTGATTCATGAAAAAAAAGGCCGAATTTCGATTCGGCCTTTTTTATTGATGTCGGCCTGGATGAATTTTCCGGAAGAGGTTTTATAAATCCGGTCCACAAGGAGATTCGAATGGATGCCTTTTTAAAGCTTTTCCCCTTTCTGCACCTGGTGGTACTGGCGGCGGGCGGCATTCTCCTGTTTGCCGTAAAAAGAAAATATCCCAAAGTCCGCAATGCCGAGTTGATTACGGTCTTCATTCTCTTTTTGATTCTGGTCGCACTCTTTACGGAGACGGGGCTGGATTGGATCAAACGGCTGATGAGCCTTATCCAGGTCTAGCCGCCGTGAGCAGGCGCTTCGCCTTTATCACGGGGCGGTTCCAGTCAGAACAGGCAGGCACGGAGAAAATCGTAAGCCGAGTTCTGTTCCGCGGTCCGGTTGCCCTCGCCGCGGCGATGATCATTCATCTGGGACGGCAGTTGCCTGCCGCCTCTAGCGACACTACCCGAGAACATCAGGCGGGCCGCCCTTAAACGTTCTCCTATTTGGTCTTGCTCCGGATGGGGTTTACCATGCCTTTTCCGTCACCGGAAAAGCGGTGAGCTCTTACCTCGCCTTTTCACCCTTACCCCGCCTTGCGGCGGGGCGGTATTTTTTCTGTGGCACTTTCCCTGGGGTCGCCCCCGGTCGCCGTTAGCGACCATCCTGCCCTGTGGAGCTCGGACTTTCCTCCGGCAGAGCAGACTCTGCCCGCGATCATCCGATTTTCTCCGGCCTGGAACCTATCCTACAATTGATTCGGATTTTGTTCAAGACAACTTCTAAAAAGATATTTAGCGCCTTTTTCCTTCAGTTTCAAACCTTCAGCCTTCAGCCTTCAGTCTATCAGCATGTTCATCAATGGCCATGTTGGCCAGCCGGTCGGCTGTCGCATTGCGGCACCGCGGAACATGCCGGACCATTGCGGATTCAAAAGAAGACAGCAGTTTCCGGACATCCTGCATCAATTGTTTCAGCTTTTCGTTTTTGACTTTGTAGGAGCCGTTGATCTGGTTGGCCAAAAGCTCCGAATCCAGATAAATTTCCAGGTTTTTGCATCCGCAGGCCAATGCCCCCTTCAGGCCAAGGATCAATGCTTTATATTCCGCGATATTATTGGTGCAGAAACCGAAGTACTCCCTGCCCTCCCACAGAACCCGGCCTTCGGCGTCGGTAATCACCGCCCCGCCTCCCCCCGGGCCGGGATTTCCCCGGCAGGCGCCGTCGCTGAATAATTTGACCGGCCGCACTTTCATCAAAGGCTACTCAGACTTTTCCTGATTTTTAAAATACATAATCCGGTTGCAGTTGGGGCAGCTCAGCATTTCATTGGAACGCTGCAGTTCATTGTAGAGCTGCGGCGGAATGTTCATGTGACAGCCGCTGCAAACCGCTTTCCAAACGGAAATCACGCCCAGCCCGTTGTTGCGCTTTTTTACTTTTTCGTACCTCGCCTGAAGATCCGCGGAGATTTGTTTCTGCAGTTCGGCGCGCTTGCGGGCCCAGCTTTCCGCATCGGCGTCCACGGCATTCAAATCCTCCTCGATGGCTTTCTTGTCCTGTTCGTACCGGCGGGTTTCCCGCTGCAGGGCTTCATCATCCTCGCGCATCAGCACGAAAAGCTTATCCGTGTCTTCCAGAAGGGCGATCATCCTTGTCTCCATCTCACCGCTTGTTTTCTCCGCGGTCTCGATCTCCTTGAGCATGGCCTGATATTCTTTATTGTTTTTTACTTCCAGGAGTCTTTCTTTGGTTTTGGTCATTCCATCGCCGAGCTTTTTAATGGCGGCTTCGTATTCCGCGCGTTTGGCCTTGAGTTCATCGTGCTTTTGCCGGTTTAGCGAAAGCTTCTCCCGACAGGCCTGAAATTCATTTTCCATCGCAAGGATTTTCTCCGGCAGTCTGGTCTTTTTAGCGGCAAGCGCGACCAGCTGCGAATCGCACTCCTGCAACTCAATCAACAGCCGTAATTCTTCTTTCACTCCTGTTCTCCTTCTTTATAATTTTTCGTCCCCCGGGGGGCGCAAAAAAAATGCACCTTTTGAGGGGTGCATTTTCAGATCGTCGGTCGATGGGTCCGGTTTTGGGCGCCGCGATAGAATAATCGAAGGTTTCTGATCGCGGCTTTTGCTTCGACAGTTTTGTCGCAGCAGCTCCTTGCTTGTAAAAATCGCATTTTTCCGGCCATCGTCAATATTTTATCCATAAAATCTGGTGGGCCCACCTGGAATCGAACCAGGGACCTACCGGTTATGAGCCGGTGGCTCTACCAATTGAGCTATAGGCCCGCCTTTTTGAGCATTTGCGCGGATTTAACCGGCATCAAGGTGCGTTGAAATATACCCAATCCCGGTGCTTGTCAATATTATTTTGCCGGACGCTTGCGGGAAGAATGCTTTGCTTTCTTCGGCTCTTCTTCCACGACTTCCGGCTCTTCCATCTCGGCGATCACGGTTTCCTCCACCGACACTTCCCCCATGACCGCCGTACCCAGCCGATCACTGATGCCGAAGCGCATCCGCAGGACCTTTTCTTCCCGCGGCGTCAGCGTGGACAGGATTTTGCGCGTCTGGTCCGCCAGATCCATGCTGATGGTGGCCTCCGAAGGAGACATGATCTTTTTGTCCTCGATGAAGTCCCCAAGATGACTGTCCTCCTCCTCGCCGATCGGCGTTTCCAGGGAAATCGGCTCCTTGGCGATTTTGAGCACCTTGCGCACTTTTTCCAGCGGATACTCCATTTTGTTGGCGATTTCCTCCGGCGTCGGTTCGCGCCCCAGTTCCTGAACAAGGTAGCGCGACGTCCGGATCAGTTTGTTGATCGTTTCAATCATGTGGACCGGAATGCGAATGGTGCGGGCCTGGTCGGCAATGGCGCGCGTGATGGCCTGACGGATCCACCAGGTTGCATAGGTGGAAAACTTGTAGCCCCGCTGGTATTCGAATTTATCCACCGCTTTCATGAGCCCGATATTGCCTTCCTGAATCAGGTCCAGAAACTGCAGGCCGCGATTGGTATATTTCTTGGCAATGCTGACCACCAGCCGCAGGTTGGCTTCGACCAGCTTCCGTTTGGCGATTTCGGCCTTGGCTTCGCCGTCTTCTATGGAATAGACCACCGTCTTGAGCGTGGCGGTTGGAATTCCCACGTCCTTGGCAATGCGCCGCAGCCGTTTTTGCGCCTCCGTGACGGACGCCTGGCTTCTGTGCAGCCACTCGATGGAGACCTTGGCGGACCTGGCCGCCTGCCGCTCGTCCTGTTTGGATTTCTTCATTCGGGACCAGGCCTTTTCCATTTGCGTAATCGTCAGGCCCGACTCCTTCTTGAAATGATTGATCACGCGTTCGGAGCGTTCAATCTCGTCCGCGAAGACTTTCAGCCTTGCGATAAAACGGTGCATCTGCTTCTTGCTGAAGCGGATTTTCCGGCAAAGCGTGATGATGTTCTTCGTGTTTTTCGCCAGCTCCGCGCTCAATGCTTCCCTTTGCTTGGGTTTCATGGTCTTGGATTTGAGCTTCTCGCGCAGGACTTTATTGCGGTCGTTGAAAAGACGGATTCGGGCGATCAGCCGGAGCACTCTGTCTTTATGATCATCCTCCTCCATGAATCCTTCTTCATCTTCGATGTTGTCCACCACATTTTTGACGCGGATTTCCCCGGATTCCAGCTTTTCGCCGATGCTGAGCACTTCGTCGATGGAAACGGTCAGGCTGAAAATGGCCCACATGGTTTCGCGGGCGCCCTCTTCGATTTTCTTGGCGATCTCGACTTCGCCTTCACGGCTCAGGAGCGAAACCAGCCCCATTTCCCGCAAGTACATCTTGACCGGATCGCCGGTTTTTCCCACGCCGGGAACCAGCGCGAGAGCTTCCGGGAGTTTGGACGGCAGGGCGTCTTCCACCGGCTTTTTCACCACCAGTTTTTCCCCCTGCTCCATATCAATGATGTCGATGTTTTTTTCTCCAAACAGCATGATAATATCATCGATTTGCTCCGAGGAATTCAAATCTGCCGGCAGCATGTCATTCACGTCATCATAGGTTAAAAAACCCTTTTCTTCCCCCAGGGATAACAGTTTTTTAAATTCATCGGACTGTATTTCTTTCGCCATTTGGATGCCCCCGAATGTTATGATTTGTTCACGTATTTATTTTCTTCCTTCATCAGGTTCTGTTTCTGGAAGGTCAGTTCCCGGATGAGATCCTGATTCCCGCCTTCCTGCGCCTGCCGCAGTTTGTGCTGAACCTGACGCTTTTGTTCCTTATACCATTTTTCACGGATTCTTCGCATGTTATCGGCAAAATTTCGCTCCACCTGGTCGTCCTCGGCCGGAGGCTCTTCCACGCTCATTTTATAAAGGCGCTCCCGCAGCGGTTTGTCTTCATCCGAGGGCAGCAGAACGTTGATGTCCACGTACCCCAGCAGTTTATAAGTCTCAAGGATCTTCGTTCCCAGGTCTTTCAATACGTTCTCCAGAAAGCAGTCCAGTATGTTTTCCTGCTCCACCAGGAGCGCTCTCTGCGGATACTCCAGCATGAGCCGGATCAGATTCAGCTCCAGGAGATTCATCGCGGTCGGGGCAGATGCTTTTTTACCGGACGGGGCGGGCGCCGCTTTACGGCGGGCCTCCCGCTTCAACAACACCTGATCGACGCCCGATTTTTCCGCGAGGCGCTTGATAAAGAGATTCTTTTCGATTTCGTTGTTGATTTTCCCCGCAAATTCCAACGCTTCTCTTACCAGATCGCGGTTTTCTTCAAATGTCCTGCCGTTTCCCAGAACAGTGTCAATATAATAATCGCTGATGGACGGCGCAAGGGCGATCAGCTCATCCAGCCGGGCCGGTCCGTGTTTTTTTACAAAATCATCCGGGTCGCAGCCGTCGGGCAAAATTAAAGCACGGGCGCGCATATTGGCCCCCAGAAAAAGCTCCAGCGACCGGTCCAGCGCCTTGCGTCCGGCCGTGTCCGGATCAAACAGGGCGACAACGTCCTGCGTGTAGCGCCTGAGCAGCTCCAGATGATCGCGGGTCAGCGCCGTGCCCAGCGTGGCCACGACATTGCACACCCCCGCATTCCACAGGGAGATTACGTCAAAATACCCTTCCACCATGAGGCAAAAACCCTTGCGGCGGATCGCCTCTTTGGCCTTGTTGAGTCCATATAAATTTTTCCCTTTGCTGTAAACCGGCGATTCCGGCGAGTTGAGATATTTGGGTTCCCCCTCTCCGAGGATCCGTCCGCCAAAGGCGACGATTTCACCGAAAGGATTTTCAATGGGGAACATCAGGCGGCCGCGAAACCGGTCATAGCCCCCCCCCTCTTTTCCGGCGATGACCAGACCGGCCTGTTCAGCCATTTTCAGGGACAAACCGCCGCCTTCGATATCATCCGCCAGGGAGCGCCAGGCATCCGGAGCGTATCCCATGCGGAATTGCCGGACAATGTCTTCGGTGACGGCTCTTTTCTGCAGATAGTCGCGGGCCGTCCTGCCCCCCGGCGAGGAGAGCTGACGGGCAAAGAACTGCGCCGCCCTAGCATTCAGGCGAAGAATCTCATCGTGCAGGGAATCCTTTTCTCGACTGTCCCGGCCGAAGGTCCGCACCGGCAACAGGACGCCTGTTTTTTCCGCCAGGTATTGAATGGCCTCGGGAAAACTCTTGTTGGCCATTTTCATCAGCAGCGTAATGACATTGCCGCCTTCCCCGCAGCCGAAACAGTAGAAAATCTGTTTCTCGCGGCTGACGGTGAACGAAGGCGTCTTTTCCTGATGAAAGGGACAAAGCCCCAGATAATTCCGGCCCGCCTTTTTCAGGGTCAGATATTCGGAGGCAAGCTCGACAATATCCACCCTGCTTTTAATTTCTTCAATCTTGCTGTCGTCAAAGCGCACGAAGGATTGCCTGCCCTGTTTTGATGGTTTGAGTCCGTTTCGCGAATAACCTGCCTTACCGCGACAGAAGCGCTTTTACCTTTTCACCGGCGGCTTTCCCGTCCGCCCTGCCGGTAATCTGCGGCATCAGCACCTTCATCACCTTGCCCATGTCCTTGACGGAAGCGGCGCCCACGTCGGCAATCGCCTTTTGGATGAGCGTTTCCACTTCTTCATCCGACATTTGCGCGGGCATGAAATCCTGCAGAATTTTCAGCTCCGCTTCTTCTTTCTCCACAAGATCCTGCCGGCCCCCCTTGGCAAACTGTTCGATGGAATCTTTTCTCTGCTTGACGAGCCCGGAAAGGACCTGCATCGTTTCCGTCTCGTTGAGCGGCCGCATCAGGTCGATTTCCCTGTTGTGGAGCGCCGTTTTCAGCATGCGAAGCGCGGAGAGCCGGATTTTGTCTTTGGCCTTCGCAGCCGTCACCATGTCTTCATTCAATTTGGCCTGAATATCCATAAGCACTTTCCTCGTTTTACCCCAACTGATCTTCCAGTTTTCTGCCTCCCAGCAGATGCATGTGCAGATGAAATACCACCTGCCCCCCGTCGGCGTTGCAATTGATCGCCAGCCGGAATCCGCTCTCGGCCACCTGCTTTATTTCAGCTACCTGCTGCGCGGCCGCAATCAATTTTCCCGTGATGTCCGCTTTCGCATCAACATCCATCAGCGTCGCAATGTGTTTTTTGGGAATGATGACGACGTGCGCCGGCGCCATGGGACTGATATCGTCAAACGCCAGCACAGCATCGTCTTCGTAAACTTTCCTGGAAGGAATGTCTCCCTTGATGATCTTGCAGAATATGCACTCTGCCATATGCTTTTCCTCCTTCCGGCTTTATGAAGCCCGCTGTGTCTTCGCAATCGCGTCTTCCAGGGCGATGGCGCCCGTGTAAAGCGCGCGGCCGACAATGACGCCGTAAAACGAACAGTCCTTGACGGCCAGCAGGGCATCGATGTCGGCCAGCGTCGCCACGCCCCCCGACGCGATCACCGGAATATCGACGGCTTTCGCCAGAGCCCTGGTTTGCTCCACATTGACGCCCGTCTCCATGCCGTCGCGAGCAATGTCCGTATAGACAATGGCCTGGATCCCGTCGCGGGCATAGCGCCGCGCCAGTTCGACCGCGTTCTCGCCCGTCTTTTGCGTCCAGCCGCGGACCGCGACCTCCCCTCCGAGCGCGTCGATCCCCAGGATGATTTTTCCCCGATGGGTTCGGGCCGCCGTCCGGACGAACGATTCGTCCTGAATGGCCGCCGTCCCCAGGATCACGCTCGATACGCCGTTTTCCAGGTAGTAGTTGACCGTTTCCATGCTGCGGATGCCGCCGCCGACCTCAACCGGCACCGGCACCGACTGCGCGATTTCGACGATGACCGGCGCGTTCTTCGGCAATCCGGCGACGGAGCCGTCCAGATCCACGAGGTGAATTCTTTTGGCCCCTTTTTGAGCCCAGCGACTGGCCACGTCCGCGGGATTTTCAGCGTAAACGGTCACCCGGTTGAAATCGCCCTGCGCCAGCCGCACGCATTGTCCGTTTTTAACATCGACCGCCGGAATAATCAGCACCTTGAGTGACTCCTTGAAGGATCCGTTTCATGAAACATCGGCCGGAGCATTTCCGCGGGCATTCACGCCCCGGTCCGGTCAGCGCTCAAAACCGGGAAAGGTTTTAAAAATCTGGTCGACTCCCAGCTTCGTCAACTGGCGCGCCGTCAGCCACTTCCCGCCGCCCCTGAAGAAAGAAGATACCTGAAAAACATCTTCCATCAGAGATTTTTGCGTTTTGTCGAAAGTTCCCCGCCACAGGGTGCGGCCGTCGCTCACGGAAATCAGATGAATTTCAAAGGCAACCGCCGCGGGGCGCTCCGCGGAATAATCGTAGCCCACTCTTTCCCGGCAGCGGTACACAAACCCCGCCATCAGGACATCCGCTTTCAGTTCCCGTCCGGTTTCCAGGAAAACCTGCAGCAAAGACTGCTTGAGAAGACTCGTCGATACCCGCCGGTAAACGCCTGCCGCCTTTTCCGCGGGAAGGATCTCCACGCCCTTATAATCCCTCAAATGATCGGTCGCCATTTCCTCAACGATTTTTTCCGCGCCTTCGAAGATGACGCCGCTGGAATTGACGCTGCCGCAAATCGGGCATTGAACGGTGGAGGACGTCTCTTCCGGCAGCACCTTCTGAAAAGGGATGACCGCGACGCGCGCCACGGTTTTATCGTCGGCCTTCGCCGCTTCCCGCGCCTGCGGGACGCCGGGGCAAAGAATGAGCAACCCCAGAAGCCACATGGCGCAGACGATGCTTTTGCTATGAACCTGGTGCAGGATCACGAGACGCCTGATCTTTCTTTCAAAGCGTTCCCTTGGTGGACAGAACGCCTGAAATTTCCGGATTGATAGTCACCGCCTGCCTGAGCGCCCGGGCAAAGGCTTTGAAGACGGACTCGATGATGTGATGACTGTTGCTGCCGTATTCCAGGGTAATGTGCAGGGTAATGCCGCTGTGATCCGTGAACGCCTTGAAAAATTCCTTGACCAGCGCGGGATCAAACCCGCCTATTTTCCTGCGTTCATACCGGACCTTGTAAATCAGATAGGGGCGGCCGCAGATGTCCATGTCCACGCGGCACAGGCTCTCGTCCATCGGCACGGACGCCGATCCGTAGCGATTGATGCCCGTCTTTTTGCCCAGCGCCTGCCCCACGGCCTGCCCCAGGCAAATCCCCAGGTCTTCCACCAAATGATGATCGTCGATTTCCGTGTCGCCCTTGCTTTTTACAACCAGTTTGAACTGCCCGTGACGGGCGAACAGCTCCAGCATGTGATTCAGGAAGGGAATGGTTGTATCGATCCTGCTGGCGGCGGATTTATCCAAATCAATGTCCAGCGCGATATCCGTTTCCGTTGTCTTACGGACGATCTTTGCCTTTCTGGCCATGGCTGCCCTCCGGATTAGATGACTTTATTCAGGGGATACTCGATGATGCCCTGCGCTCCCGCCTCCAGAAGCTGGGGAATCAGATCCCGCACGACCCCCGTATCGATGACGGATTCAATGGCGAACCATTCCTCGGAATAGAGGCTGGAAATGGTCGGGGCTTTCAGCGACGGCAGAAGGCTCATCACGCGGTCCAGATTGGCTCTGGAAACATTCAACTTGATTCCAACCTTGCCCATCGCCAGCAGCGACCCGGTCAGCAGCGTCCGGATCTGATCGATTTTCTTTCTCTTCCAGGGATCGTTCCAGGCCTCGCGGTTGGCGATGAGCTGCGTGTTGGTTTTCATCAGTTCATGCACGATCCTGAGCTTGTTGGCCCGGATGGTCGATCCCGTTTCCGTGACCTCCACGACGGCGTCCACCAGACCGTCAACCACTTTCGCCTCGGTCGCGCCCCAGGAAAACTCCACGCCGACCTTGATCTTCTTTTCAGCAAAATATCTCCGGGTAAAGTTGACCAGCTCCGTCGAGATGTGTTTGCCCTCCAAATCCGCAAGCGAACGGATGGGCGAATCGTCCCGCACCACCAGCACCCACCTGGCCTGGCGCGTGGAAACCTTGGAATAAATCAGATCCTGCACGGCCACTACGTCGGAGTCGTTTTCCATGATCCAGTCAATGCCGGTCAGCCCCAGGTCCAGATGACCGTCTTCGATGTAGCGGGACATTTCCTGCGCCCTGACCAGCGAGCAGGAAAGCTCCGGATCGTCAATATCCGGGAAATAGCTGCGGCTGTCATAGGTGATCCGCCAGCCGGCTTTTTGAAATAAATCAACCGTATTCTTTTCCAGGCTCCCTTTCGGGATTCCCAACTTCAAAACATTCATTTATATACTTCTCCGGGATCAAAAACCTTCTCGCCGACGACCACGAAATCGCCGCCCTCGCGTTTGCGGAAAAAACAGGAACGATGCCCCGTGTGGCAGGCCGCCCCGCCGAGCTGCTCCACCTGAAGCAAAAGGGTGTCCTCGTCGCAATCGATATAAATCTCTTTGACAATCTGGACGTGGCCGGAGGTTTCCCCCTTCAGCCACAGCTTTTGCCGGGAACGACTCCAGAACGTGGCCTTGCCCGACTGCAGCGTCGCCTCCCAGGAGGCCCTGTTCATGTAGGCCAGCATGAGGATGTCTTTGGTTTGGGCATCCTGCACGATGGCCGGAATCAACCCGTCCGTTTTATTAAAGTTTGGTTCGATCATGGGTCCCTTCCGCAAATTCAATTATTTACCGCCTTATAAAAATAAGATGTTTAATGGATGAACCCCATTAAATCAAGAGAAATTTTAGCTTTCGTTTCGTTGATTTCCGGCTTGCCTGCGTCTTCCAATCATGATAAAAAAACCGTCAGCATCGTATTAAAAGGATTTAACTTTATTGGCGGAGGATTGGGCTTATGTCTTTGCTGCTCGGAGGCGTCGTTGCCGCGGTCATCGGACTGATCAGTTTGATTTTCTGGTGGTCTGATTTCCTGGCCATTCTCCGGGGTGCGCTGCCCATCTTCCTTTTTCTGGGAGGCGCTCTGGCCGTCTATGTCGGTTTTGACGATATTCAGGACAAAATACGGGAAGAAAGACAGCGGCAAAATGAAGAATTGGAGCGAGCCAGGGAAGAAATTGAATCCGCCAAAGCCCAGGCCGAACGCTACCGCGATGAACTGGACCGGTTAAAGGATGAAAAGAAGCAAAGCTGAAACACGGCGGCGCACCGCACAAATACATCTTGACACCGCCGGTAAAATCACATAAGAGCAACATTCAATACATCGTTATGGACTTAACATGAGTGCATTTTTTACAGTAAATCCGTTCTCGCCTTATTATACCTACATGTATTGATGCCTGCTTGCCCGATTCCTTCAGGTAAGCAGGCTTTTCCAAAAGCACCAGCGCAAATCCAAAACCAGCATCAACCAAAGAACGCGGATATGTATCTATTGATGGAAACATTGGGGATATCGGAGGAAACGGGTTATATGAAAAAGAATAGCTTATTGACAGTCATTTCAATCATCTGTGCGGCAGTGTTTTTTGTTTTTGGGTGGACTTGCGGCGTTCAGGCGCAGACAACCCTGACATACAGCATCTTTTTTCCGGCCACGCATGCGCAGGCAAAAGCCGGCGAAGCCTGGGCAAAGGAAATTGAAAAACGCACCGGGGACAAGGTCAAAATCAACATCTTCGCCGGCGGTTCGCTGACCCCGGCCGATCAGTGTTTTGACGGCGTTGTCAAGGGAATTTCCGACATCGGCATGTCCTGCTTCGCCTATACGCGGGGCCGCCTGCCGCTTCTGGAAGCACTCGATCTGCCGATGGGCTACCCCAGCGGCATGGTTGCCACCCGCGTGGCCAATGACTTCGCGAAAAAGATGAAGCCCAAAGAACTGGACAACGTCAAGGTTCTGTATCTGCACGCACACGGCCCGGGGCTTCTGCATACACAGAAGCCCGTCCGGACGATGGCGGATGTCAAAGGCATGAAAATCAGGTCCACGGGGCTTTCCGCTAAAATCGTGGAGATGCTGGGCGGCGTCTCCGTGGCCATGCCGCAGGGCGGAACCTATGAAGCGCTGCAAAAAGGCGTTGTGCAGGGCACACTGGCCCCCATGGAAACCCTGAAGGGATGGAAGCAGGCGCAGGTCGTCAAATACACGACCGATTGCACCAACATTGGCTACACCACCGCCATGTTCGTCGTCATGAACAGAAATAAATGGAATGCTCTGCCTAAAGACGTGCAGAAGGTGTTTGACGACGTCAGTGAGGAGTGGATTGCCGTGGCCGGCAAGGCCTGGGACGATGCGGATATTGAAGGATATAAATTCTCCGCCGAACTGGGCAACAAAGTAATCAAACTGTCCGCGGCGGAGCAGGCCCGATGGAAGAAGGCCGTCAAGCCGGTCGCCGAAGGCTACATCAAAAGCGCCGAGAGCAAAGGTTTGCCCGGACGGCAGGCCGTCGCCGAAGTGGAGCTCCTGATCAAGAAACACGCAAAGGCAAAAAAATAAAAGGACCGATTCATGTTCAGTCCGGCAAAATACCTGACGCGCGCGGGCAAAGCGTTCAACATTCTGGCCTGCGCGGCCGTCATCGCCATGATGCTGCTGTCCACGGCGGATGTTTTTTTGCGCCTGTTGGGCAAGCCCATCCCCGGAACCTATGAACTGGTGGGATTCCTGGGAACCATCGTCGTATCCTTCGCCCTGGCTTTCACCTCCATGGAAAAAGGGCACATCGCCGTGGAGATCCTGGTGGAAAAATTGCCGCAGCGCGCGCAGTTGGCCATCGAAAGCTTCTGCAACCTCATCGGCGCGCTGCTTTTTGGCGTCATCGCCTGCCAGGCGGTTCTCTACGCGCTGGATATCCGGAAAAGCGGCGAAGTATCCCTGACGCTGCAGATGCCGCCCTATCCCTTCATTTTCGGCATCGCCGCGGGCTGCGCTCTTTTATGCCTGCTCTTGGTCGCCGATTTCATCAAATCCGTGCGGAGGACGATTGACGCATGACTCCCACCACGACCGGTTTGATCGGCTTTGCCGTACTGATTATTTTGATGTTTTTGCGGATGCCCGTGGGATTTGTCATGGCCCTGGTCGGCTACCTGGGATTCGGCGTGCTGGTTTCCTGGAGCGCCGCCTCGAGCCTGGTCATTCGCGACTTCTATTCCACCTTCAGCTCCTATAGCTTAACCGTCATTCCCCTGTTTGTGCTGATGGGTCAAATCGCCTTTCATTCGGGCATCAGCGGCCGCCTCTTCAACGCGGCCCACAAGTTTTTCGGTCATCTGCCGGGGGGGCTCGCCATCGCCACCATCGGCGCCTGTGCCGGCTTCTCGGCCGTGTGCGGCTCGACCAGCGCCACGGCCGCCACCATGGCTTCCGTGGCGCTTCCCGAGATGAAAAAATACAAGTACGACCCGGCGCTGGCCACCGGCGTGGTCGCGGCCGGCGGAAGCCTGGGAATCCTCATACCTCCCAGCACCATTTTCATCATTTACGGGATTATGACCGAGCAGTCTATCGGCGAGCTGTTCATGGCCGGCGTGGTCCCGGGCATTCTCCTGTCCTGCTTCTTTGTTCTGTCCGTTTTGATCTGGGCATATTTCCGTCCGGAAATCGGGCCGCGCGGTCCCAAAAGCACCTGGACCGAAAAATTCAAATCCTTATCCGGCCTCATCGAAACCCTGCTTCTATTTGTTCTGGTCATGGGCGGCCTGTTTGCCGGTTTCTTTACGCCAACGGAGGCCGCCGGCATCGGGGCTGCGGGAACGATTCTGATCGCTTTGATCGGACGCCATTTGACCTGGAAGGGGTTCAAGAACGCTCTGTACGATACCACCCGGATCACCTGCATGATCTTCGTCGTGGTCGCCGGTGCGACGGTCTTCGGACATTTTCTGGCGGTGACAAGGATCCCGGCGGACATCGGAACATTCGTTTCCGGTCTAGAGCTTCCTCCCATGGTGATCATGGGCATCATCATCGTCATCTACCTGCTTCTGGGCTGTCTGATGGATTCGCTGGCCATGATCATGCTGACGATTCCCATTTTTTATCCGGTCGTACTCACGCTGGGTTTTGACCCGATCTGGTTCGGCGTGATCATCGTCGTCGTTTCGGGGATGGGCGTCATCACGCCGCCCGTCGGCATCAATGCCTACGTGGTGGCGGGCGTGGCCCGCGATGTGCCTTTGCATGTCATCTTTAAAGGCACGCTGCACATGCTCTACGCGATGATCGCGCTGGCGGTCTTGCTGATGGTCTTTCCGAAAATCGCAACCTTCCTTCCGCAGATGCTTAAATAGGCTGAAGACTGAAGGCTGAAGGGTAAAGGCTGAAGGCTGCAGACGGAAGGGAAAAGATTCAGAGATTTCAGGTTTACCGTGCAACAGCTGTCATGAGATGCAAAACACAAAAAAAGCCCCACCGGAAAGGACGGGGCTTTTTTGTTTTACCGGCTTCCGTTTATTCGAATTCGCCGGGCGTGATGACGGACTGTCCGGCTTTCGCTTTGGCGGCGGTCAGACGGTTGCGCAGCATGTCGAGGATGGCGTGGAATTCATCGGGAATGTTTTCCTCGTCCCGGTAGGCCTTTTCCACGCGGACCAGCTTCTCCAGAAACTTTTCCACCCGAACGGCAAACAGCTTGTCGTACATTTCCCGCGAAAACTTTTTGCCGAAAATCTGAACAAACAGCTTGGCAAGGTCTTCGTAATGCGGAATATAGCCGATCGGCGTTTCGATCGCCTTGTATTCGCCGTGCACCCGGCCTTCCATCCACATGAGCCAGACTTTCTTGTCCACTTTCTCATTCAGGAATTTGCCGTCTTCCTTCAGAAAGTAGTTGGTGGCAAAAACCAGCGGCTTGACGATCAGGCGGTTGCCGAACTTCAGATGGTTGGAAAGATACGTCCCCAGCGGAACCACCAGGAAATCCAGGTTGGCCATGGGAGAAAGCTCCCGGACGCCCACCGCGCCGATCGTCGCGGCGGTCGTCTCCGACTCCAGCGACGCGCCGATAAACATGCCGTGGGCCCAGTCAAAGCTCTGGTACACGGGCACGGACGTGTCGGAATCGCGCCCGCCGTAAATGATGCCGCTCACGGGAACGCCTTCCGGATCGTAGAGTTTGGGGTCCACGTTTTTCAGTTCGTTGAGGCGGATCGTGTAGCGGGCGTTCTTGTGGGCCAGCAGAATCTCGTTGCCCTTTTCATCCTTCTTGCCTTTTTTCCACTCGCCGGAAAAATTATGGCCCTCCTCCGGAAGAATCCGGCCCATGCCCAGCCAGTAGGGTTTGTCGTCTTTCACCAGGACGTTGGAGAAGATAAGCTCGCGCGGCGTCGTCAGCGCTTCGTAAATCACCGGGTCGTCGATGGGATTGACGTCTTCGATAATGCCGAAGATGCCCTGTTCGATATTGACCGCATACGCCCGGCCGTCCTCGCCGTGGCGGATGTAGGCGATGTCGTCGCCGACAATCTGCTGGCCCGGCACCATGGCCGTCGAGGTTTTGCCGCAGGCGCTGGGAAACGCGCCGGTAAAGTAGGTCACGCGCTTCCTGCCTTCCGGCTTCACGCCCATGATGAACATATGTTCGGTGAGCCAGTCCTCTTTGTTGGCCTTGTAGATCGCCAGACGAAGCGCCAGTTTCTTCAACCCGACGCTGTTGCCCGCATACTGATTGTTGACGGTCAGCACTTTTTTCCCGATCACGTCGATGTAAATCCTGCGGTCCTTGATGTTTTTGGTGTTGCCCCGCTCATCGAGTTCGCCCGCGGAATGGACCAGGTAGAAAAAATCATCCGACCCGTTCAGGGTCTTGAAATGCTCGTAGCCGACCCGATAGAGCAAATCTTCGCTGTGGGAAACATAAGCGGAATCGGTGATCTGCAGGGCGGCGATGGAAAAACGGGAATGGAGCGGTCCCAGGCAGAAGAACCGGACAAAACATTCCTTGCCCTTCATGATGCCGTCCATGATTCCGCGGATTTCCGTGAGGCCTTCCTCCCGGTCTTTCACGTCGATGATCTTGGACACTTTCATATCCTGCGTCACCAGCAGGCAGGTGTTTTTCTTGTCGCGCCCCTGGTCGTAAAAACTGTCGAAATGAATCGTGTGGCCGGGCATGGCCAGCTTTTTTTCTTCGCCCAGATCCAGGGCCATCTGGCGGATGTAGCCGATATCCGCGAAACTGTCCGTGATCACGGATACTTTCGCCGGCTTGCATAACGCCGCATACTCCTCAACGATTCTTTCCACATGGGGGTTGTTGAGGGCTTTAATCTTCCGCAGATTTTCTTCGCTCAAAATAGTCTTATCGATGTTCAATTGCTCACTCCCTGAATTGATTTGTTGTTCCTTCCGTTCCTGAACACAACACGGCGCAGTGATTTGAGGACTGAAGAGGGTATCGCCGGCATCCTGAAAACTACGGTCAGCGGATCGCAAACCCATTTACGCGGCAGACTCTAAAGGACAATCCCATAAAAATCAATCGATTTTTACATTGCGGACAACTCCCGGGGCGCCCTTTGCCGGATCGGAAAAAAATCGATCGGCAGAAAAAAACCGATCCGGAAAACAAGCGGCAAGCCGACCCGACAGCCCGTGGTTTGCGCAGGCGGCCCGGCCGGCAGCCGAATAAGACACTTATCGTTTATTGCCTTTGTCCGGACGGCCTTTTCCCGGTCCGCCCTTGGGGCCGTTGCCGGGACCACCTCCTCTTGGCGGCCCGTCATAGCGGTCCTGGTACTTTTTCTGCTGTCCGGGAGGACGACGGTCCATCTCCCTCACACCCCAGTGGTTTTCCTTTTCCCAGTGCTTGTTGCGCTTCCAGCTTCGCCAGTTTTTCTGCGCGTCGCCGGAGGGAATACGGCGCTGATCCCACTCACGGCCTTTCCAACGGCGGTCCCGATAATCGTTTTTCCACCCCGGCGGCACCCCCCGGTAAAACGAGGGCACTCTGTCGTAGTAGTTCCAGCCACTGTCATAGTAACGGGATCGATACCAGCGCCCCTCCCACGGCCGCCACCACCAGCCGCCGTAAAAGAAGATATCCGCATCGACGTCGGGAACCGCGTAAACATAGGTTTCCGGAATCACGACCACCTCCGGCGGCGCCGGAAAAATGATCGGCGGCGGAAGGGGGATATTGATCCCTATTTTGACATCCACGTCCGCCATGGCCGAAATCGGCGTCAACACGACCAGCGCCAGGAAAATCATCCCGAAGAAAAACTTTTTCATTGTACTGTCTCCTTTCTCAAGCGATGTCGCCCCTCCGGTCACCGAAAAGGGCGGCTTGACCCACGGTTAGAACCTATCGTTTTGCAGGAACGATTTCAAGCCAATAATCGTCCGGATCGTTGATGAAGTATATCCCCATCTTTTTGTTTTCAAAACAGATGCAACCCATTTTTTCATGCAGCGCGTGCGCCGCGGCAAAATCATCCACCCGGAAAGCCAGATGAAACTCATTGTCCCCCAAACTGTATGGATCCGTTCGCTCTCTCATCCAGGTCAGCTCCAGTTGATGCGCTGTTTGGCCGTCGCCGAGATACACCAGAACAAAACTGCCGTCCGGCGGTTCATAACGCCGCGCTTCCTTCAACCCGAGCGCCTCACGATAAAAAGCCAGACTTTTTTCCAGATTCAGCACGTTGAAATTGTTGTGGGCAAAAGTAAATTGCATATCCTGATCCTCTTTATGCTGTTTTCATGAAAGCAAACGACCCGATCCCGACTACAGGCAATCCTTCATCATCGATTCCACCAGCTCCGGCGTGATATCCCTGGTCTCACCCAGTTTGACCATGCCGTGCGCTTTCAAATTCTCAACGACTTCCGGAATGACATCCGCGCCGATGTTGTACGCGCAAAGACGCGTCGGCACCTTCATGCTTTCAAAGAAATCGCGCGTTTTTTCAATGGCGGCGTCGATGCGCGCAGCCTCATCCCCGGCCGCGATCCCCCACACGCGTTCGGCGTATTGCAGAAGCTTTTCCTTCTTCTCCCCCGCGCGGATCTTCAGCAGCACCGGCAGCACCACCGCCAGGGATTTGCCGTGATCCAGGCCGCGCAGCGCTGTCAGTTCATGGCCGATCATATGCGTCGCCCAGTCCTGCGGAACCCCGACACTGATCAGTCCGTTCAGGCCGAGCGTGGCGCACCACATCAGGTTGGCGCGCACGTCATAATTCTCCGGTTCGGCCAAGGCCCGCGGCCCTTCCTCGATCAGGGTGAGCAGCAGGCCTTCCGCGAAACGATCCTGCAGCTTTCCGTTGACGGGAAACGTAAGATACTGCTCGGTCACATGGACAAATGTATCCACCACGCCGTTGCCGATCTGCTCCGGCGGAAGCGTGAAGGTCTTTGCGGGGTCCAGCACGGAAAATTTTGGAAACAGCGACGGATGCATGAAAGGAAGCTTGGCGTTTAAGGCGCGATTCGTTATGACCGCTCCGTTGTTCATCTCGGATCCGGTCGCCGGAATCGTCAAAACCGTTCCGAAGGGCATGGCCCCCTTTGCCTTCTTGCCGTAGGTTGCGACAATCTCCCAGGGATCGCCTTCATAGGGAACGGCGGCCGCGATAAATTTTGTGCCGTCGATCACGGAACCGCCGCCTACGGCCAGCAGAAAATCAATTTTGTTTTTTCGCGCCATCTCCACGCACCGCATCAGCGTCTCATAGGTCGGATTGGGCTCAATGCCTTCGAATTCTTCCATCGCTCGGCCCTGAAGCGCCGCCCTGACCTCATCATATACGCCGTTGCGCTTGATGCTGCCGCCTCCGTAGGTCATCAGGATCTTTGCATCCATTGGAATTTCTTCGGCAATATCCTTGATCCTGCCCTCGCCAAACAGAATTTTCGTCGGGTTGTAAAACGTAAAATTGTTCATGTGACTCCCTCCAGGTTGAACAAGTATTGCGGTGAAGAAAATATACTGGAATTATTCCCTGGTTTCAATGGAAAAGAAGGGGGAACACCCTTCAGCCCTGACGCATAAAAAATACACACCGCTTATGACCGATGCCTGATTTTGCGGTACCGGTAGTAGCGCAGCGGAATGACGATGACGAAAAAAGGAATCATGTACATGGCGGCAACCAGCGGTTCGACGGGACCAAAAAACTGGGAGGAGAAGACGATCACGAGCACGTTGTTGATGTTTCCCAGCATCACGGCGCCGGCCAGATGATTATGCAGGGGCCCCTTCCGGAAGAAAAATATTCCAACGGCGCAGTAAATCGCCGCCAGGACAAACACGACGACGGTCGCCATGATAATCACGGACGGCTTCTCCTGAAAAAAAGGCGCATAGCGGTAAAAAACGCCGAGGTTGATCAGGGCAAACATCAACAGTGAGACTGGAAACTGAATCTTCAGAATCGGCGCGATGAGCCGGGGCGTGAGGCAGCGGATGATTTCGACCAGGGCAATCGGAACGAAAATGACGGTCGCAAGCAGCCGGAGCATGGCCCAGAAGGAAATGGCCGCTTCCTTCGCGATCACGATCTTGACGAGCGCCGGCAGCGTAAACGGCGCGAGAGCGGAGGTAATGACCACGACCAGCAGAACCAGCGACGAGTTGCCCTTGACCATGTTGGAAATCATCGGCGAAACCACGCCGGTGGAAACGCCCGTCAAAAGCAGGGCGGCAAGCGCGTAATCCGGAGCGACCAGATAAAACACGCCGTAAAGGACCACCGGCAGAAGCGCGAGCTTCAGCACCGTAAAACCCAGGATTTCCCGGATGTGGTCCCTGAACGCTTTCCAGACATCCGCCGGATCAATCGACAGATAGCTTAGAAAAAAATTCACCATCAGACAGTAAACGGGAAACGCCTGGAAACGGGAGCCGAAATCGGGGAAAATAACCGCGACAGCCATGGTCAGGACCACGACGACGATCAGAATCAAATCATGGATTCGAAACGGAGTTTGCATGGGTTTGGGATATCAGACAGTGCCCGCCTTATCAACCTCTTTCACCTTTGCAACTTCATGCCCGTCACTGATCGGACGCCTGCGCCCTGCGCAAGAAACGCCTGTATAAAACATAGCCGTAGATCACCAGGTTGACCGCGACAACCAGTCCGCCGAGAATGTACTGAGTAAGGGGCGTGAGTCCCGCCGGATAAATCACCGGGACCAGATAGTAAACGACAAAGTCTCCCGTGTAGGGCGCTTCACCGCCCAGCCGTCGCAGATGATTCTCCAGAGGGGTCAGCGGACAAATCCATCCGGCAAATTCGATGAAAGCCCCCCAGCAGGCGGCGGGAAGATGCAGCCAGGCCATTCGCGGCCGGCGAAGAATAAGCAGGCCGCCCGCCGCGACGAAAAGGATAAACAAAAAATGAACAATGATGACCGCATCGGCCAGCAGATTGTACATAACCTTCCCTGCCCCCGCCCCACTATAGCGCCGCCCGGCGTTTGGTTCAACGATAAACCGCTGTTTTTCATATCCCTGTTTTTATGGTACAAAGACAACCGTTGAACGGGGGACCGCGATGTTTGGCTGGCTGACGAAAAAACGGCGGAAAAAGATCCTGGAGGCGCCTTTTCCCTTCGAATGGGAAAACATCATTCAAAAGAGGATGGCGCATTACCGAATGCTCAATGAAGACGAACAAAAGCGTCTTTGCGAACGGATCGCCGTGTTCATGGCTGAAAAAAACTGGGAAGGGTGCGGCGGCCTTGAACTCACGGATGAAATTCGCGTCACCATTTCCGCCATGGCCTGTCTTCTGATCCTGAACCTTCCCCGCCAGGGCTACGAAAATGTTGAATCCATCCTGGTCTATCCTTCCGAACGGGTCCTGCCCGAACCAAAGATCGGTTTTTTTGAAACCGCGCTCGCGCCGCTGGAAACCCCGGGCCCCATCAGCGGGCAGGCTTTCGAACAGGGTCCGGTCATCCTGGTCTGGGACGCGGTTGCCGAAAGCATCCGTTATGCCGGGAGCGGCTACAACGTGGTTTATCATGAATTCGCCCATAAACTGGATATGCAGGACGGCGTTGCGGACGGCACTCCCCGTTTAAGGGACAGAGCGGAGTACCGCGACTGGGTCAAAACCTGTTCGCGTGAGTATCAAAAACTCCTCAAAGACGTGGAAAGAGGAAAAAGAACGTTTTTGGACGACTATGGCGCAAAAGACGAGGTGGAATTTTTCGCCGTCTCCACGGAACATTTTTTCGACCAGCCGCTGCGCATGAGGAGGGCAGCGCCGGAGCTGTACCGGGTTTTGAAAAATTACTACCGCCAGGACCCCGCCGCCCGCGAAGGCCAATATGCGGCGGCGCGGGAAGAACAAACCCGTGAAACCGGATCGGCCTTCGCAAAAGCGCCGGACGCAAAAAAGGGAGAATCGGAATGATCGACTATATCTTGCGGCATGAAGCCTACGTCAGGGATGTGCTGGCAGGCCATTCGGAAAAAGAAACGCTTGCCGAACTGCTGGCCTATCACGACAAGCAGATTTCCTGGGTGCAGCAGGAACGCCTGGCCCATCTGATCACGATGATGTTTGTCTGTCTTTTCTTTCTTCTGGCCTTCGGATGGACGCTCATTCATTTCACGGCGCCGTACATCCTGCTCACCGCGCTTCTTCTGATTCTTTCGGCCGCCTACATTCTGCATTACTACCGTCTGGAAAACAGCGTTCAGCGCTGGTATTCCCTGTCAGCCCAAATCCGAGAGAAACTGCTTCAATCAAAATAAACAAAATAAAAAGCCCCTTGTCCGGACGGACAAGGGGCTTTACTTTTTACCCTATGACCTATCGCCTATAGCCGATAGCCTTTTTTACATTCCCATTCCGGGATAACCGCCTCCGGGAGGCATACCGGGCATTCCGCCGCCCGCGCCCTTCTCTTCGGGCTTGTCGGCGATCATGCACTGGGTGGTCAGAAGCAGGGCCGCAACCGATGCCGCGTTCTGCAGGGCAAACCGGGTCACCTTGGTCGGATCGATGACGCCGGCGGCGATCATGTCTTCATACTCATCCGTCCGGGCGTTGAAACCGAAGGACCCTTTCTTATCTTTCACCTTTTCCACGACGATGCTGCCTTCGAAACCCGCATTGCAGGCGATCATTTTGATCGGCTCTTCGATGGCTTTCTTCACGATGTTGACACCGATCTGTTCGTCGCCTTTCAGGTCGATCTTGGCCAAAGCGGGCAGGGTGCGCAGGTAAGCGACGCCGCCGCCGGCCACGATGCCTTCTTCCACGGCTGCTCTCGTGGCATGGAGCGCATCTTCCACGCGGGCTTTCTTTTCCTTCATTTCGGTCTCGGTGGCCGCGCCGACTTTGATCACGGCAACGCCGCCGACCAGTTTGGCCAGCCGTTCCTGAAGTTTTTCACGATCGTAATCGGAAGTGGTTTCTTCGATCTGGGCGCGAATCTGCTTCACGCGGCCTTCGAGATCGGCGCGCTTTCCGGCTCCGTCGATAATGGTGGTGTTGTCCTTATCGATGGTGATCTTCTTGGCGCGGCCAAGGTCTTCGAGTTTCACGTTCTCGAGCTTGTAGCCCATGTCTTCGGAGATCATCTTGCCGCCGGTGAGGATGGCGATGTCTTCCAGCATGGCCTTGCGGCGGTCGCCGAAACCCGGGGCTTTCACGGCCGCCACATGCAGCGTGCCGCGGATCTTGTTGACGACCAGAGTGGCCAGCGCTTCGCCTTCGATGTCTTCGGCGATGATGAGGAGCGGGCGGCCCATTTTGGCGATCTGCTCGAGGATCGGCAGCAGGTCTTTCATGCCGCTGATTTTCTTTTCATAGATCAGGATGAGCGCGTCTTCCAGCGCAACGATCATCTTGTCGGGATTCGTAACGAAATAAGGGGACAGGTAGCCGCGGTCGAACTGCATGCCTTCCACGATCTCCAGTTCGGTTTCGAGCCCTTTGGCTTCTTCCACGGTGATGACGCCTTCCTTGCCGACTTTGTCCATCGCGCCGGCGATGATGCTGCCGATGGTTTCATCGTTGTTGGCGGAAATGGTGCCGACCTGGGCGATTTCTTTCTGATCTTTGGTGGGTTTGCTCATCTTGCCGAGCTCTTTAACGACGACTTCGACGGCCTTGTCGATGCCGCGTTTGACATCCATGGGATTGGAACCTGCCGCGACGGCCTTGACGCCTTCGCGGTAGATGGCCTGAGCCAAAAGCGTGGCGGTGGTGGTGCCGTCGCCGGCGACGTCGCTCGTCTTGCTCGCGACTTCCTTGACCATCTGCGCGCCCATGTTTTCAAATTTGTCTTCCAGTTCGATTTCTTTGGCGACGGTGACGCCGTCTTTCGTGACGGTGGGTGAACCAAAGCTCTTGTCAATAATCACATTGCGGCCTTTGGGACCGAGGGTTACTTTCACGGCATCGGCCAGGGTGTTGACGCCCTTTAAGACCGATTTTCTTGCTTCTTCATCGTAAAGAAGTATTTTTGCTCCCATTGTACAGATTCCTCCTTATATTTTCTTATTTTTCAATAATGCCCAGAATGTCGTCTTCTCTCATGATCAGGTATTCTTCGCCGTCGATTTTCACTTCGGTTCCGCCGTATTTGCTGAAAAGAACTTTGTCGCCCACCCTGACTTCGGGTTTGATCAGTTTGCCGTCATCCGCCACTTTGCCTTTGCCGACCGCAATTATTTTGCCTTCAATGGGTTTTTCCTTGGCCGTGTCGGGAATGATGATGCCGCCTTTGGTTTTGGTTTCCTCTTCCAATCGTTTTACAATGATCCGATCCTGTAAGGGTCTGATTTTCATACGGTTTCTTCTCCTTTCTTCCTTGTAAATATTAAATTGCAAACTATCGAATTAGCGGCGCTATTTTATGCACGATTTAACCCCTGTCAAGGCATTGGGACACTATTTTTGGGGAAATTCTTACGATGTCCTCAGAAGAGTATATCCAGCAGTTCCTTCAGGGAAGTGATGGTTTGGATTTCCATTTTTGCCGCTTTGCCAAGGGAGGCAATATTGGTTTTGGGCACGATGCACCGGTTAAAACCCAGACGGGCCGCTTCCTTCACCCGCGTTTCAATCTGCGAGACGGCCCGCACCTCGCCCGTGAGGCCGACTTCCCCCAGAATCACCGTCCGGGCGTCCACCGGCCGGTCCAGAAAACTGGACGCCATGGCCGAGACGACGGCCAGATCCACGGCCGGCTCTTCCACACGGACGCCTCCCGCGACATTCAGGAAAATATCCGATCCGCCCAGATGCAGGCCGCAGATTTTATCCAGCACGGCCACCAGCAGCGACACCCTGTTGTGATCCACCCCGATGGCCGTTCGCCTGGGCATGCCCAAATTGGACTGGCTCACCAGCGCCTGGATCTCCACAAGAATCGGACGGGTGCCTTCGAGGCTCGCCAGCACCACCGAGCCGGGAGCGTTTTCCGGCCGTTCGGCCAGGAAAAAGGCAGAGGGGTTGGGCACTTCCTGAAGTCCGCGGTCGCGCATTTCAAAAACGCCGATTTCATTGGCGGGTCCGAACCGGTTTTTCATGCTTCGGACAATCCGGTAGGCGTGCCCGGAATCGCCCTCAAAATACAAAACCGTATCCACCATGTGCTCCAGCACTTTCGGCCCGGCAATCGAGCCGTCTTTTGTCACATGGCCGACCAGAAACACCGGAATGGAGCTTTTCTTGGCGGCCAGAATCAGGCGCGACGACGCTTCACGCACCTGCCCGACGCTTCCCGGCGCGGACATCAGGTCGCTGGAATAAACCGTCTGAACGGAATCGATCACCACCATGGCCGGTTCGGTTTTTCGAATCTGCTCCAGGATTTTCTCCAGGGACACTTCCACCAGCACCAGGAGATCCTTCGCCTGCGCGCCGATCCGGTCGGCTCGCAGCTTGATCTGGGAGGCGGACTCCTCGCCGGAAACGTACAGCACTTTCCGCCCGCCCATCGCCAGATTCTTCATTACCTGCAGCATCAGCGTCGATTTGCCGATGCCCGGCTCGCCGCCGATGAGGATGGCCGAACCGCTGACGATGCCGCCGCCCAGCACCCGGTCAACTTCAACAATGCCGGTGGACGTTCGCTCTCCCTCAACGGCGGGAATATCGAAAATGGGCATGGGCTTGCCCCCGAACACCCGATCGGCGCGGCTGACCGAATCCGGTTCCGTCACCAGCTCCTCGGCAAAACAGTTCCAGCCGCTGCAGGACGGACACTTTCCCAGCCACTTGGGCGACATGTATCCGCAGTGCTGACAGAAGAAGCTGGTCTTGCTCTTTTTCAAAATGCTTTTCTCCTTGATTCGGCTTGACATCTGAACACATTTTTTTCCAAAACGCCAACAGGAATTGGGCGGGGGCGTTGCCTGAGCCATCCTTCGCCGTCTGCGCTTACGGAAATGACGGCCCTGCCGTTTCTCCTGACCGGCAACCGGCAAACGCCCGCGGCGCCTATTTCCTTCCGATCATCAAAAAAACGGTGAAGCGCTGCATTGTGCCCGCAACCGGCTTCTCAACCGAAGCCGCCTGGACGGCGCGGACGTTTTGAAATCCAGCCTCTTCGAACTGCCGGGCAAGCTTTTGTCGGTCAAAGCCGAAATGGAAGACGCCTTCGCTGGAGGTGTGAAACCGCCCGCCGTCTTCGTCCAGATCCGCGATGCACAAGAGGCCGGAAGGATGCAGAAGATGGCAGAAGCGTTTTAAAAGCGGCGCCACATCCCGGATGTGGTGAAGGGTCATGCTGCTGACCGCCAGATGAAATGCCCCGGAAAGGACATCCCCCTGATCCAAATCCGCATAACGGGTGATGACATTGGTGAGATTCCTTTCGGATATTTTCCGGTTTAAAATGTCCAGCATGCCTTGTGAGCTGTCCACGCCGGTGATGGAGCGGACATGCGGCTGAAGCATCAGCGTGAGGAGGCCCGTTCCGCAGCCGAAATCAAGGACATCGCTATCAGGCAACAGAGAAATTTCCCGAAGAATAGCGCTGCCGATCTCCGAGGCCAGTTTTACCCTTGCGGGATTCAAATCCCACCGCGCCGCATCCTGATCAAAATTCCGCTTCCCGCTATCCATGCCCTTCTTCCACGCTCCGGTAAATCCGCCCCGAAATCGTCATCAGCATTGGTTATGATTTGCCGTGGTTCATCAGCTCAGGAGGCAGACGAACTGTTTCAGCGGGTGATCGGCTTTCTTTGAGGCGGGTTCGGGGATGATCCGGCAACCCGAAGAAAACAATAAAAGGCAAACCAGCGAATGCGAACGCCGCCCTTTCAGATGCCCAATGTTTTTTTCACCTGCTGAAATCTGCCGCGGGCGGAATCCACGCCCAGAACGGCAAAAACCCGGTCGAGTTCCGGACCTTTCAATTTTCCGGTCAGCGCCGCCCGGACGGGCATGAACAAATCCCTTCCTTTTGCGCCGGATTTTTCCTTTGCGTGCCGGATCGCCGCGGCGTAAATATCCCCGGCATTGTCTTCGGCCCGCTCCAGATAATCGCCGAAAGCCCCGACCACCTCGCGGGCGCCCGGCGCCGCCAGCAGCCTTCGAGCTTCATCAGACAGGGAATAGCGTTCATCGAAAAACAGATCGATGTGAGCGCCGATCTCCGCGAGCGTCGTCAATTCACCTTTCACGGTTTCCAGAACGTTTTTAAGCCAGGCGGCGTCAAGCGTTTCCGGCCGAAAGCCCGCGGCGCGCAAAAAAGGCTCAAGCTTCCTGAGCAGATCTTCCGTTGAGGTTTTGCGGATGTAGGCGGCGTTGAGCCACCGGAGTTTGTCTTCATCAAAGACCGCGCCGCTTCTGGACGCCCGAGAGAGAGAAAACGCATCGATCATTTCGTCGCGCGAAAGGATTTCCCTTCCTCCGGCAAAGGAACTTCCCAGAAGCCCGAGATAATTAATCAGCGCTTCGGGCAGAAATCCCTGTCTGCGGAATTCGCCCACGGATACGGAACCGTGGCGCTTGCTGAGTTTGGCGTGGTCCTTGCCCAGAATCAGACAATGGTGGGCAAAAGCCGGCGGCTCAAATCCTAAGGCCCGATACAGCATGATCTGCAGGGCCGTATTGGACAAATGGTCTTCGCCGCGGATGACATGCGTGACCGCCATCCGGTGGTCGTCGATGACTACGGCAAAGTTGTAGGCGGGCATTCCGTTGGACCGCACGATGATAAAATCGCCCATGGCTTCGCCTTCAAACCGGATCGGCCCGCGGATCAGGTCATTAAATTCGATCGTTGTCCGGGGAACCTTGAAACGGCAGGAAGGCTTCCGGCCGGACGCGGCCAGCGCTTCGCGTTCGCCTGCGCTGAGATTGCGGCATTTCCCCAGGTAGCGCGGCATGCGCTTGGCGAGAATCAGCGTCTGGCGCTCCTCTTCCAGCTCTTCTTCCGTGCAGTAGCAGGGGTACGCCAGGTCCGCGTCCACCAGTTTTTTAAGGTGTGCCTCGTAGAGGTCCAGCCGCTCACTCTGACGGTAAGGGCCATAGCCGCCGCCGATGTCCGGGCCTTCGTCCCAGGTGAGGCCCAGCCATTTCAAGTCCTCCAGCAGACTGGTCTGGTAGGCCGAATCGCTGCGGGATTCATCCGTGTCTTCAATCCGAAGAATGAAGCGGCCGCCTTCGTGCCGGGCGAACATCCAGTTGAACAAAGCGGTGCGCGCATTGCCCACATGCAGCTCTCCGGTGGGAGACGGAGCAAAACGGACTCTGGCCTTATTCTCCATCCGCGATCCTTTCCGCGCCTGAGGCCACCGCCCACACGGCCACTCCCTCTCCGCGGCCCGTAAAGCCCATTCCCTCGTTGGTCTTGGCTTTGATGTTCACGGCCGTTTCCGGAATCTTCAGTACACGGGCGATGTTGGCCGCCATGGCCTGCGCGTAGGGCGCCAGCCTGGGCTTCTCCAGCACGAGAGTCGCGTCAATGTTCTCAATGCTCACACCTCTGGACTCGACCATCTTTCCGACCCGTTCCAAAAGGATGAGGCTGGAAATATTTTTATAAGCGGGATCGTGATCCGGAAAATGCCGGCCGATGTCCCCTTCACCGGCCATGCCCAGAAGCGCGTCACAGACGGCATGCAGAAGCGCGTCGGCATCGGAGTGCCCCGCAAGCCCCCGGTCAAAGGGAATGTCCACGCCGCCCAGGACTAGTTTCCGGTCTTTCGCGAACCGATGGCTGTCGTAACCCAATCCGCTTGGGCGGCGGATCCGCTCTCCTCTTCCGGCGCAGAGCAGGGACTCCGCCATCTTCATATCTTCGGGCGTTGTAATTTTCATATTTTCACCGGATCCCGCGATCATTTGGACTTTGGCGCCGATTCTTTCCACCAGTGACGCATCATCCGTTCCGTAATAGTGATCCTCTTTTGCCGACGCATGCGCGCGGCGCAACAGGTCGCAGGCAAACGCCTGGGGCGTCTGCGTCTGCCACAAACGGCTCCGGGGAAACGTTCTCGTGACGATGCCGTCATCGGTCGTTTCCTTGATCGTATCTTTCGCCGGGACGCCCAGCGAAGCGGCGCCGCAACAGGCTGCCGCGGCCGCAACCCGGTCGATCATTTCCCCCGTGACAAACGGCCTTACGGCGTCGTGAACCATGACGATGTCGCAGTCCGGCGGAACGGCCCGCAGGCCGCTGGCGACGGAATCCTGACGCTCCCCGCCTCCGGCGACAACGGCGGCCACTTTGGTGAGGCTGTACTTCTCCACGATCCGCTCCCGGACGGATTCGACATCCGGCGTCGGCACGACCAGCACGATGGCGGAAATTGCCTCCGCGTTCTGAAACACGCGAAGCGTGCGCGCCAGCAGGGGCACCCCGTGGAGCAGGAGGTACTGCTTGGCGATTGATGCGCCGGCCCTTCTGCCTGAGCCGCCGGCGGGAATAATGGCCACGGTTTTCATAGCGAATCTCTTGCAAAAACAGGCCCGGAAAACCATTTTCCGGGCCTGTTCAGGATATCTTTCTTCCCGGCCAAAAAACCTGCGCTTAAAGATGCCTATGCATTGCCGCTTTTCCTGTCGGCGGCTTCCTTCAGCTCCGTGAAGATCATTCGGCCGGCCGTCGTCTGCAGCACGCTGGTCACGATGACATCGACGGTCATGTTGATCATTTTCTGCGCGCTGTCCACGATAATCATGGTCCCGTCGTCCAGATAGCCGACGCCCTGGCCCTGTTCCTTGCCTTCCCGGATAATTTTCACCGTCATCTGCTCTCCGGGCAGGACCACCGGCTTCATGGCGTTGGCCAGTTCGTTGACGTTGAGGACGCGCACGCCCTGCAGTTCGGCAACCTTGTTCAGGTTGTAGTCGTTGGTCAGCAGTTTGGCGTTCAATTTCTGAGCCAGGGCCACCAGTTTCCCGTCCACGCCTTTAATTTTGGGAAAATCCTGCTCGACAATTTCAATATTGATGGCCGTGCTTTTCTGCATCCGGTTGAGAACATCCAGTCCGCGGCGGCCCCTGGAGCGCTTCATGGAATCCGAAGAATCCGCGATAAACTGCAGCTCGTTCAAGACAAAACGCGGAACGATCAGCTCTCCGTCAACGAAACCCGTATCGCAGATGTCCGCGATTCTTCCGTCGATGATCACGCTGGTGTCCAGCAGGCGGTGATCCATCAGCTTCCTCGAATCCGTAGTGCGGAAGCTGATTTCCTCCGCCTTTTTCGAGCCGATCACCAGTCCCAGGTACCCCAGAATGCCGATCATAAGCAGGTAAATCCATGGAACAATCTGCTGATTGGGCGGAATTCGGATGATCATGTTCAATCCAAAGCCGATGATCAGCGCGATCAGGAGGCCGGTGATCATGCCGGCTACGCCGCCTGCGATGGTCCTTACGGACTGTCTGCGGATATCTCGTTCGATCCGAATAACCAGCATCGCAACGACCAAGCCTATAATTAAGCCGAAAATTGCCTGAAAAACAGCGTAGGAGCCGGCTGCCGCCATCGTGTGGTAGGCGATGAAATAACCGCTAACCGAACAAATCAAAATCAGTAAAGCTCTTACGATCAATCGTATCACCTCCCTTCAAAATAAATTCAATGGATAATGATGAATCAGGAATGAAATGAGCGAATCATGCTTCCGTACTGCTTGTTGACCGTGGAGGGGCCGTAAACGATTCAGGGAAATAGGGTTTGTCCATTTTCAGTTTTCAAAGAGCGAAAAAGAGACAGACCACGCACCCGCTTGCTACTGCACCGTGAAAATCATCTGCAAATCGCGTTCAACCTTGGCTTCCTGCGCGTTCGTGGCGACGGAAATTTCCTTTACGAGCAGATTTTTTGCGGTATCCATCATCTTCCGCTCGCCGAAAGAAAGGTTTTTGTCGCTTTTTAAAATGAACAAGTCCCTTAAAACACTTGCAATTTCGAAAACAGACCCGGTTTTGATCTTCTCCAGGTACTCCCGGTATCGCTTGTTCCAGGTTTGTTTGTCTATGGTAACGTCTTTGTTGCGCAGGATCTCGTAAACCTTGGGTATTTCTTTCTCCAGAATGACTTCCCTGAGCCCAACCGCCTTGGCGGAATTGGTCGGAATCATGATCTTCATGCCGTTGCCCATGATTTTCATCACATAAAAGGGCTGTTTCTTTCCCATAACCTCTCTATTTTCAATAGCTTCAATGACGCCAACGCCCTGAGCCGGATAAACGGCCAAATCACCTACTTTAAACATTGGACATTTCCCTGCCTTTCTTAAGAACGTTGAACATTATCACTTTTGCTTGATTTAGTCAATGATTAATACAATTTACTGAAATACTTCAGAAATGTTTTGGAGAGGCCTAAACGGCGGTCATTCAAGGCAGATAGAACAGGGGATTCCGGGCTTTGCCCTTGAGGCGGATTTCAAAATTGAAGTACGTTTCCCCCGCTTCATCGGCTCTTCCGGCGAGTCCAATGGTCTGGCCAATCCCCACATCCTGGTCCGCCTGGACGGATCTTTTTTTCAGGTGCGTATAGACTGTCGCGAAGTCTTTCTCATGCCGGATAATCACGGTTTCGCCGAAATCCTTTAAATTGGCCGAGAAAATAACGGTCCCGAAGGCCGCCGCTTTCACCCTTGTCCCGGCCGGACAGGCGATTTTGATCCAGTTATGGTAGGTTTTGTTCGGCTGAATTCCAAAGCGGGTTTTCACGGATCCCCTGGCGGGCCACGCAAACCGGCCTTTATCCATCACCACTTTTTCTTCCGAAATTTGCGGTTTTTCCTCAACGGGCGCTTTTGTTTTTTCCGATTTCGGTCCGGGCGGAACGGATTGGACCTCCGGTCGGGATGGTTTGGCCGGTTTTGCGGGGATTTTTCCCGGCGGCGGCAAAACTTCGGCGGAAACGGGAGGCGGTTTCCTGACGGATGGTTTCTCGTCCGCGGCGGCTTTCCCCGAGGATACCAAAACGTCTTCGATCACCTGATCGGCGTTGGGAATAAAAATGACGGCCCCTTCGCGGATGTTGGAGACATCCTCGATGTTATTGATTTCCGCCACGTCCTGCAGGCTGGCTGAATAAGCGCGGGCGATGCCGTACAGGGTTTCCCCCTTTTTGACGATGTGATAAACGCCGCTGGCCTGGCTCCTGTGCACCTGGGAATTCGCGCACCCGGCGGGCATCAGAAGCACCAGCATGGACAAAATCAAGTACGCCCCAAAATACCGGCGTCTGAAAACGGCAAAATGCCGGCGGGGGAGAATGTGCCGGCTCATTCTTTCCATCCGCTCTCTCCGATCAGGCTGACAAAGCGGCAGCCCCCCAGATCTTCCCTTTTCAGCTCGGACGGATTTTCGGACGAGCGGGTAATTTTATAAAGCGTCTGCGCCTCCCGGCCGCCAACCGGCACCACCATTCTGCCCCCGACAGCAAGCTGATCGAGCAGATGCCGGGGAAGCTGCGGGGCGGCGGCGGTCGTAATGATCGCGTCGAAAGGCGCCTCCTCCTTCCACCCGTAGGACCCGTCGCCGACGCGAATGGCGACATTGTAGCAATTCAGCTGGTCCAGGATTCGGCGGGCCCGCGAGGCCAGCACGGCCACGCGCTCGATGGAAAAGACCCGGTCGGCCAGTTTGGCCAGAATGGCCGTCTGGTAGCCGGATCCCGTGCCGATTTCCAGAACCCGCTCCATGCCTTTGAGCTCCAGGGCCTGCGTCATCAGGGCGACAATGTAGGGTTGAGAAATCGTCTGCCGCTCCCCGATGGGCAGCGGATTGTCGCTGTAGGCCTGGTTAATCAGCCCTTCGTCCACAAAAAGGTGACGCGGAACCGTCTCCATTACCTTCAAAACGCTTTCGTCCCGTACGGCACGGGCGCGAATCTGCGCTTCCACCATTCGAATGCGCTGTTTTTTATACCTGTCCATTAAAGCGCTCGCATCTTTTTCTTTTTAGAGGGAATCCGGTAGAATTTCTGCACCGTTTCGTGACGGCGCAACCCAAGGGCTTCACGGGTCACGATCAAATAATAATACTGAAGCTCGGCTTTTTGGCAGGTTGCGTTAAATTGATCAATGATTTCGTCGATTTCTTCAAAAACCGACTGCTGTTCCCGCGGATGCGCACCGACAGGCGAGCCGGTTTGCAGCGACTGGCAGCGGTTCATCATTTCTCCGATGCGCCGGTCAAGCTTCTCCAGTTTCTCAAGCGCGTCCTCGACGGCAAAACCCGCCCTGGCAAGAACCGCCGCCCTCTCCCGCAACAGTTCTTCATACAAATTTTCCTGCTGTTTTTCTCTTCCTTTGAGCAGTACCTGAACCATAGAGCCTTCTTAACGATTTCTGAGGGCCTCTATCATTCAAGCGCTTAATTTTCAAGTTCAAATCGCTCATGGCCCGCCGGACGGATATTTTTTTCCTTTACAGTTCGACATTATTTCGTTACATAGCCTGCCCGATATCATTCAACGTTTAGCCGGAATTTTCGATGAGCTCTGAAAAGACATTTCCCATGTCCCGGGCCGTCCTTGGCGCCTACGCGCAGGGAAAGGAAGACGAAACGCTCCTTCCGCTGGTTCTGGTCGATCAAAAGCAGGCCCCGCTGGGAAGAATCCAGCCGGGTGACTCCATCATTTTCTACAATATTCGCGGAGAGCGCGAAATTGAACTGACCCGCAGCTTCACGGAAGAAAACTTCCGGGAATTCCCCGTTCACCCGGCGCTCCCCGTGCACTTCGCCACCATGATCGAGTATTCCAAAGGGCTGAACGCCGACGTCGCATTTCCTCCCCAGGGCGTCCTTTCCGACACTCTGAGCGACATCATCGCAGCGCACGGCCTCGCGCAGGCAAAAATAACGGAAGCGGAAAAAGCCGTGCATGTCAGCTATTTCTTCAACGGGAAGAAAAGCGATCCCCTGCCGAAAGAAGAACGAATCGTTGTCCCGACGCGCAAGGACGTCAGGCTGTTCGACGAAGCGCCCGAAATGTCCATCGATGAAATCACGCGCGCGGCAGGGGCCAAAATTCAGGACCCCTCCTGCCGTTTCATCGTCGTCAACTTCCCGAACGTGGACGTCGTCGGCCATATTGAAAACGAACCGGCGATCCTTCGGGCGGTTTCGGCGGTGGACCGGCACGCCGGATTGCTCGTGGAGCAGGCGCTTCGCCGGAACATGACCGTCATCGTCACCGCGGATCACGGCACCGTGGAAAAATGGCTGTATCCGGACGGCGGCGTGGATACCGGACACACGGACAGCCCCGTGCCCTTCATTCTTCTGCACCCGGAACAAAAACCCGCCCTGAAACCCGAAGGAGAACTGACCGACATCGCGCCGACGATTCTGGATTTGCTGGGCCTGCCCGTCCCCGATTCCATGACCGGATCGTCTTTGATTCAGGAAAAGCCTCCTTCCCTCGCCCCCGCTTCCCGTCTGCTTCTGCTTATTTTAGACGGCTGGGGGCTTTGCGACAGCCAAAAGGGCAACCTGATCGCCTGCGCCGAAACGCCGGTGATGGACCGGCTGCTTCGGGATTACCCCCATGCGCGGCTGGCCGCCTCCGGTTTGGCCGTGGGGCTTCCCGCCGGGACCGTGGGCAACTCCGAAGCGGGGCATCTGCACATCGGCGCGGGCCGGCGGATCTATTCCGACCGCCTGATGATCGATCAGTCGATTGCCCGCAGGGATTTTCACCGAAACCCGGCTTTCACGCGCGCCATGAACCTGGCCCGGCAAAACCGCCGTGCGCTGCACCTCATGGGCATCGTGTCTTTTTTCAGCTCGCACGGGTCCATCGAACATCTGTTTGCCCTGATGGACATGGCTGCAGAGCAGGGCGTCTCCGAGCTGTATCTTCATTCCATGCTGGGGCGGCGCGGCGAGCAGGCCGAAAGCGGCGCGCGCTATATTCGGCAGGTGGAGGAAAAATGCCGCTCGCTGGGAATCGGGCAGGTCGTGTCCGTGATCGGACGATACTGGTCGATGGACCGCGAAGAAAACTGGGACCGTATCGAAAAAACCTACCGGATGCTGGTTTACGGAGAGGGAACCCCCATCCCCGCGGAGGAATGAGCATGCAAATCACAGTGAACCAAACCGTGATCGAAATCGTTTGCGCAGACATCACCGAGGAAGAAACCGACGCCATCGTCAACGCCGCCAACAGCACACTTTCGGGCGGCGCGGGCGTTGACGGGGCCATTCACCGCGCCGGAGGACCCGCCATCATGGCCGAATGCCGCAAAATCGGCGGCTGTCCCGTCGGCGAGGCCGTCATCACGACCGGCGGCAATCTCAAAGCCCGCTATGTCATCCATACCGTCGGCCCCGTGTACCGCGGCGGAGGACGAGGCGAGGCGGCCCTGCTGGCTTCGGCGTACCGAAACAGCCTCAAGCTGGCCGTCAAAAAAGGCGTCGGCAGCATCTCCTTTCCGGCCATCAGCTGCGGGGTTTACGGATACCCGGTGCACGAAGCCGCCTCCCTGGCGCTTCAAACCTGCCTCGAGTTTGCGCGCAGCAGCGCGGAGCTGAAGCTGATTCGCCATGTTTTATTTGATGAGCGGACCTATGACATTTTCGCCGGAAAGTTGAAAAAATTAATGACGTGAGAGGCGCGGGAACCTTCATGAACGCTAAACCGACCTACGAGGAACTGGAGCAGAAAGTCGCCCTGCTGTCCCGGAAAGTGAACGAACAGCAGGCTGTCGAAAATCAATACCGCAACCTGGTGGACTCCACCAGCGATTCCCTGTACCTGGTGGATTCCGACTGCCGCTACCTGTTTATCAACCAGAACCATGCCAGGCGCCTGAAAATGCCGCAAAACGATGTCGCCGGCCTTTCCTACAAGGACATTCACTCGCCCGAGCAGAACGCCAAATTCGAGCTTAAAATCAAAAGCGTTTACCAAACGGGCCAGTCCGCTTTCGACGAGCATCAGAGCGCGCGGGACGGCCGGTATTTTCTTCGCACCTTCAGCCCGGTGCGGGATTCCTCCAGCCCCGAACCCATCATCGCCGTGGCGGTGGTTTCCAAAGACATCACCCCGAGAAGGGAAGCGGAAGAAGCCCTGCGAAAATCCGAGGAAAAATACCGCCAGTTGATCGAATATTCCAGCGAGGCGATTTTCATCATCGCGAACGGGAAAATCGGCTTTGCCAACAGCCGCACGGAAAAGATGCTGGGGTATCCGCTGGCCGATCTTCAGGCGATGCCTTTCATCGACCTGGTGATCGCCGAGGACCGCGAAATGATCGCCGAGAGGCAGCAGGCCGTTCTTCAGGGAACGGAACTGTCGTCAAACAATCATTTCCGGATGGTTCGCAAGGACGAATCGACCATCTGGGTGGCCGCCAACAGCGTCATGATGCGGTGGGAAAACGCTTCGGCGACGCTGAACTTCATGCGCGACATTACAAGGCAAAAAAAGGCGGAGGTGAGGCTTCTGCAGGCGCAGAAAATGGAATCCATCGGCACGCTGGCGGGAGGCATCGCGCATGATTTCAACAATCTGCTCATGGGCATTCAGGGCCATACCTCGCTTGCGCTTTTGAATCTTCGCCCCGGCGATCCCAATTGCGAACACATCCGCACGATCGAAAAGCTGGTCATCAGCGGCGCGGGGCTCACCAAGCAGCTGCTCGGCTTTGCCCGCGGCGGCAAGCATGAAGTCAAAAGCGTGAACCTCAATGACCTGATCCGTCAGACGTCCCAAACCATCGGCCGAACCAAAAAGGAAATCAAGATTCATCATCATCTCGAAGATCCTCTGTGGCCCGCGGAAATCGATCCGGAGCAGATCGAACAGGTTCTGGTGAATCTGTTTATCAATGCCTCGCAGGCCATGCCCGCCGGCGGGGATCTGCATCTCGAAACGAAGAACCAGGTCGTGGACGAAAATCACTTCAAGGACTACAGCGGCAAAGGGGGCCGCTTTGTCAGGGTATCCGTCACCGACAACGGCGTCGGAATGGATGAGAAAACCCGGGAAAGGATTTTTGAGCCTTTTTTCACCACCAAAGAAATGGGCCGGGGCACCGGGCTGGGCCTGGCCACCGTTTACGGCATCATCAAAAATCACAACGGCTTCATCAACGTCTATTCCGAAAAAGAGCACGGCTCAACCTTCAGCATCTACCTGCCGGCCTCCGAGAAACATGCCGCAAAAGACCGGCATTCAGCGGGGGAATCCGCCCCCGAACCATCCTCGGGCGGAGAAACAATCCTGGTCGTGGACGATGAAGCCATGATCCTGGATGTGGCCGGCGAAATGCTGAAAATGCTGAACTACCGCGTGATCACCGTCCCCAACGGCGCCGACGCGATCGACCTCTACCGGCGGGAGCAAAAACGAGTTGACCTGGTCGTTCTGGACATGGTCATGCCGGACATGAACGGCGGCGATGTTTTCGACGCCATTCGGGAGATCAATCCGGACGTCAAAGTTCTGCTCTCCAGCGGCTACAGCCTCAACGGCCAGGCCGGCAAAATCATGGAACGCGGCTGCAGCGGCTTCATTCAGAAGCCTTTCACGATCAGCGATTTGGCCGGGAAATTGCGGGTGGTTCTGGAAAAACCGGATCCCGCCGCGCAATGCGGGAGTTCAAAGCCATGAGAAGACGCTTTAAAGGTCAATTGCAGCCGGTGGGAGACATTCTTTCTTCCGCCCTGAAGAGAAGAGGCCTGGCCGGCAAACTGGCGGACAACCCCGTCTTCAAGCTCTGGCCGCAGGCGGTCGGCGCGAAAATCGCCCGGCAAACCCGTCCCGACGGATGGCGCGCGGGCACCCTCTTCGTGAAAACGACCTCCTCGGTCTGGGTGCAGCAGCTTCATTTCATGAAAGAAGACATCCGGAAAAAAATCAATGATCTGGCCGGAAAAACGGTCGTGCAGGAAATCCACTTTGGCGTGGGTTACAGCCCTCCCCGCGGGGACGCGGGCCGGCTGGCCGTCCCGCCCGGGACTGCCCTGAAAGAGAGAGACAAAAGAATCATCGCCGAATGCACCGAAACGCTCAAAGATCCCGAACTGGCCGCCGTTGTAAAAAGGGTCATGCAGGCGGAAATCAGCCGCCGCAGGCTTCGGGAAAAGCGGCAAGATCGCTGAACAACTTTTTCATCTCCGGCGTGTAGGTTTTCCCCTCTTCATATATGTAAAGCGGCGGCTCCATCTTCAGCTCTTCACCGGAACCGCTTCGCCCCTCCGCCAGCACGAAGACCGCATCGGATGACGCGTCGGAAAAAACCAGCTTCATTCTCTTGGGTTCGATGCCCCTGGCCCGAAACAGGCTGACCAGCTCCACCAGCCGGGCCGCCGGATAAATCGTGAAGACCCGTCCTTTCGGCTTCAGCAGAATCTTTGACGCCGCCAGAAAATCCGCCAGTGCCCCCTGAAGCTCGTGGCGGGCAATCGCTTTTTCGGAGAGCGGATTGATTCGGCCGGAGGAAATTTTCCGATAGGGAGGATTGAAAACAACCTGGTCAAACGAATGGTTTGAAAAGATTTTCCCCGCATTCCTGGCGTCGCCCGCGACAATCGAGATTCGCCCCGCAAGGCCGTTTTGTTCCACATTGGCGCGGGCAAGATTTGCCAGGCCCTCCTGAATCTCCAGGCCGACCCATCTTGTCAGGGGATGCCTTCCGGCCAGAACCAGCGCGAGAATTCCGTTGCCGCAGCCCAGGTCCAGATTCACGGACCGGGGTTTGATGGAGGCAAAACCGGCCAGCATCAGAGAATCCAGGTTAAACCGGTAGCCCCTTTTGCTCTGGCGGATTTTGAGGCGTCCGCCCAGGATTTCGTCAATCGTCACTTCGTCCATCATTTCGCCGCACCGCCGCTCATGGAATTTCCCGCCGGCTTCCCTATCCGGCAAATCCGCCGTGTGAACAAACCGGCCCCCTTCACGCTCCGCGTTTGAAAACGCAATTCCTTTTTTCGTTTTTCCGGACATGACGGGGATAACTGCAATCCCTTCATCCTGTCAATACATAATATGCGCGGGGAATGTCTTTCCCGGCCATCCGGCAACAGGTCGGCGGACTTCCCCCTGAATTTTCCAAGATTTTCTTGACAGACCCCACGGCGTTCCCTATACTTTGCCGCGCAAAAATACCAATCAAGGATGCGTCGCCATGATAAAACTTTCTCTGAAGCGAAAGATCATCGGCCTTGCCGTCATGGCCGCCGTTCTGCCGGTCGCCGTCATGATGATTCTCATGGGATCTTTCAAAACCTCCGTTTCCGACCTGGCCTCGAAAGAGCTTAGCGACGTTGCAATGGCCAACATGTCCCAGATCTCCAGGGACGTGTACGGACTGTGCGAAACTTCCAACGACCTGATCCAGCGAAAAATCAACAACGGGCTGAATGTAGCCAGAAGCATCCTGAAGCAGCACGGGGGCATCGAAACCGCCAGGGAAAAGATCGCATGGGATGCCGTAAACCAGTTGACCCGGGAAACCCAGAAAATCGAGCTTCCCAAACTGACGGCGGGCGGCGTCTGGCTGGGACAGAACCGCAGCACTTCTACGCCCACGCCCATCGTCGATGACGTGAAGCGTCTGGTCGGCATCACCTGCACCATTTTTCAGCGCATGAACGAAAACGGCGACATGCTGAGGGTGGCCACCAACGTGGAAGACCTGAACCATCGCCGGGCCATCGGCACCTATATTCCAAACACGCTGACGGACGGGAGCGCCAACCCGGTGACGGCGGCGGTCCTGAAAGGACAGTCCTACCGGGGTCTCGCCTATGTGGTCAACACGTGGTACCTCACCGCCTATGAGCCCGTCACGGACCGCGGCGGTAAAATCATCGGCATGCTGTACGTGGGGGAAAAGCTGGAAGCCGTCGCTTCGCTTCGAAAAGCGATCATGAGCATGAAGGTGGGAAAGCTGGGCTATGTGGGCGTCGTCGGCGGCAAGAACGAGCACCGGGGGCGCTACATCATTTCCAAAGACGGCAAGCGGGACGGAGAAAACATCTGGGATCAGAAAGACGTCCACGGCAACCTCATCATTCAGACCCTGATCACCAAGGCGCTGGCCCAGCCCAAAGGCGAATCCTTCTACCATGAATACATCTGGCAGAATCCCGGCGAGCCCGAGCCGAGAAAAAAGATATCGTCCGTCATTTACTTTGAACCCTTCGACTGGGTGATCGTGGCCGGAACCTATGAAGATGACTTCTTCCGCCCCATCGGACACGTGCACGACATGATCAAGTCCATCTTTCTGAAAATGCTCCTGGCGGGGGCGCTGATCATCTTTCTTTCGGTTCTGCTGGCCGCTGTCCTGGCCCGTCGGCTGACGGCCCCTCTGGAACTGACGACATCGCTTGCCCAGAAGATCGCTACCGGCGATATTCAGCAGGCCCGCGAAGATCTGGCGGGAACCGCGTCAACGCGGGTCATTCAGGCCGGAGACGAAACCGGGAAACTGCTCCAGGCCTTCCAGGCCATGACGGGAAATCTCGACTCCCTCATCGGCCAGGTTCACCGCTCGGGCATCCAGGTCACCACGTCCGCCACGGAAATCGCCGCTTCGGCGCGCGAACTCGAAGCGACCGTGGCGCAGCAGGCGGCTTCCACCACCGAAGTAACGGCCACCAGCCGGGAAATCTCCGCCACGGCCGACGAACTGGCCCAGACCATGGACGGGGTCAATGAATCGCTCAACGAAACCATCGGCATGGCCCAGGAGGGCCGCAGCGACCTTTCCCGGATGGAAACGGCCATGCGGGAACTGGTCAAGGCCACGTCCTCCATCTCTTCAAAGCTGACCGTCATCAACGACCGGGCCAACCGGATCTCCCATGTCGTCACCACCATCAACAAGATTTCCGACCAGACCAATCTGCTGTCGTTAAACGCCGCCATCGAGGCCGAAAAAGCCGGCGAATTCGGAAGGGGCTTTTCGGTCGTCGCCCGCGAGATCAGCCGGCTGGCCGATCAGACGGCCATCGCCACGCAGGACATCCAGCAGGTCGTCTCTGAAATGCAGACATCCGTCGCCACCGGCGTGATGGAGATGGACAAGTTCAACGACGAAGTCCGGCGCGGCGTGGAAACGATGGCCGCGCAGAGCACGCAGCTTGCCCGGATCATTGATCAGGTGCGCATCCACGGTCCGCAGTTCACCAATGTAAAGGACGGCATGTTCGGCCAGTCCCAGGGCGCGCAGCAGATCAGCGAAGCCATGGGCCAGTTGTCGACGGCGGCCGAGCAGACCAAGGCGTCGCTTCACGAATTCAAACTGGCGACCCAGCAGCTCAACGAGGCCATCGCGGGGCTGCAGTCCGAGGTCTCCCGGTTTAAAATCAGTTCCTGATCGGGAAACAACGCTATGCTGCTACTTCAGTTTCAGGCAGGCCCTGACCGCTACGGCCTCGACATCGGACAGGTCATTGAAGTGTCCTCCCTGGTTTCCCTGAGGGCCGTGCCCCACGCGCCGCCCCAGGTCGCGGGAACGTTCAATTACCGGGGAACGCTCACCCCGGTGGTGGACCTGACCGTGCTTCTGACCGGCTCTCCATCCCGTCCCCGAATGAGCACGCGCATTATTCTCGTCAACTATCAGGGGGAAGACGGCCGCTTCCACATTCTGGGTCTTCTGGCCGAGGCGGTGACGGAGATGATCGAATGCAAAAAGGAAAACCTTCAGCAGCCGGTGGTCGGCGTCGACGGCGCGGCCTATCTGGGGGATACGATATTTGACGAGCGGGGCTCCCTTCAGGTGCTGGACATGGAACGGCTGCTGACCCGCGACCTGCTGTTCACTCTTTTTCCGCCGGAGGTCACCAACGGATGAACGCGCCTGCCGCCGTCATGGAATTCATCACGCATTCCCTGGGCATGGAGCAGGGCTCCGCCGGAAAAGATGCCGTGCGCCGCGCCGTCGCTTTCGCCATGCGTCAGGAAGGCGTTTCGGATGCGCGGGAGTATGAAAAGCTGTTTTTGTCCTCTCCCGCCGCAAGGCAGAAGCTGATTGACGCCGTCGTCGTCGGGGAAACCTGGTTTTTCCGGGACCGGGGGCCTTTTCTCTGGCTTGCCCGCCACGCCCGCCAATGGCTGGAGACGCATCCGGGAAGCACCTTGAAGATTCTGTCGTCCCCCTGCGCAACCGGCGAGGAGCCCTACTCCATCGTCATGACCCTGCTGGCCGCCGGCCTGCCGCCTTCGGCCTTCACGGTGGAAGGCGTGGACGCGAGCGCGCGGGCCCTCGAGACGGCCGGCCGCGCCTGCTACCCGAAAAGCGCTTTCCGGGGAAGCATCGGCGAGGATGTCGCCCGCTTTTTCGAAACGACGCCTTCGGGCCGCAAAGTCGCCGAGGCCGTCGCAAGCCTGGTCTCCTTTTCACCGGAGAACCTGGCGCTGCCCGGAAGCCTTGCCGGACGCGGTCCGTACGACATTATTTTCTGCAGAAACCTTCTCATCTACATGACCCCCGAGGCCCGTCTTCGGATTTTTGACCGGATGAACAGGCTTCTGATCCCCGGCGGTCTGCTCTTCACCGGCCATACGGAAACAAATTTCTGGCATCAGCGCGGCTATCAGCTCCTCCCGTGGGACAGGGCCTTTGCCCTGGCCAAGCCCGCTTCCCCGGCTCAGCCCGCGGCAATCAGGACAAAAGCCCCGACAAAACCGTCGGTCCGACCGGGCGAAAACTTCCCCCGCAAAACCGGCGCCGCGGCGCAGGAAGCAACATCGTCCCCTTCAAACACCGGTCAGGGGAAGACTGCGGGCAAGGGACGGGGGCAGCCGGCAAAATCCGAAACCGCAAGTGAAAATTTCAAACTTTCGCAGGCGGACGAGCAGATTCAGGAGGCCCGGCGGCTGGCCGACACAGGCGACATGAAGGGCGCCGCCCGTCTCTGCCGGGAATGCACGCGCAAATTCGGACCGGCCGCCGAAGCCTATTGCCTGATGGGAATCCTCTCCATGGCCGAGCAGGATTCGAACGGCGCGGAGGACTATTTTTTGAAGGCCCTCTACCTCGATCCCGGCCACTACGAAAGCCTGGTCCACATCAGCCTGATCTGCCGGCAGAAGGGAAACGAAAAAAAAGCGGCGCTTTACCGGGAGCGCGCCCTGCGAACGGCAGGAAATAAAGGCGGATCGCACGGATCCGAAAAGGAACAATGACCACGAACACGGAAAAATACTGCTGGAAGGCAAAAGGAATCTACGGCGACGGATCCTGTCCGGAACTGCCCCGTCTGATTCACTGCCGCCGCTGCCCCGTTTTCGCCGCAGCGGGAAGACAGCATCTGGACCGGAACCTCCCGCCGGCATACCTCGGGGAGCGGGCCGCCGTGATGGCGTTGCCCAAAGAGACAGGCAGGCTGGGAACGCTGTCCGTGATGGTTTTCCGCCTGTGCGGAGAGAAGTTTGCCGTCAAAACCATCTATTTTCAGGAAGCGGCGGAACCTTCCCCGGTTCACACACTGCCTTTGAAGGTCAACCGGATTTTCCGGGGAATCGCCAACATCAACGGAGAACTGCTTCTGTGCCTGTCCGTCGCGGACCTTCTGGATTTGACCTTCGAGGCGCAGGAAAGCGGGCCTGCGCCGGCTTATGAGCGAATGCTGGTGGTCGGGCAGGAGGGACAGCGCTTCGCGTTTCCCGTCGAGCAGATTCTGGGGGTTCATCGGATTGCCCCGGAGGATCTCGGGGAAGTCCCGGCCACACTTTCACGAAGCGCGAGAGCCCTCACCCGGGGAATTTTCCTGCTTGACGGAAGCCCGGTCGGGCTTCTGGATGAAGAGCGGCTCTTCCCCGCCATGACAAGGAGTCTGAACCCATGACCGCGGATGCCGCCCCCATTGATCCTTTGATGCTCGACCTGTTCCGCGTGGAGCTGGAGAACAACACCCGGACGCTGGAAGCCGGCCTGGTCACGGCGGAGCGCGATCAGACGCCGGAGCGCATCGAACCGCTGATGCGGGCCGCCCATTCCATCAAGGGAGCCGCCCGGATCGTGGGGCTCGTCAAAGCCGTTGCGCTTGCCCACGCCATGGAGGACGTTCTGTCGGCGGCACAAAGCGGAAAACGGCCGCTGACCTCCGCGGCGGTGGACCGGTTGCTCAAAGGGAATGATTTTTTTGCCGCTCTTTCCCGCGTGGACATTCAGGAACTGCCCGCCGCGCTGGATAAGGGAGCCGATGAAATTACCGGCATGTCGGCGGAACTGAGAAACTTTCTCTCCTCTCCCCCGGAGAGCGTTCCCTCGCCGCCCCCGCGGCAGGAAACCGCTCCCGTTAAAGAAAAACCGGCCGGGAATGCAGCGCCAGAAGCCAATGCCGCCGCGGCGCGCACCAAAGAGGCCGAACCTCAAAAGCCGCCGGAGGCAGCCGTTTTGGAAAGCGCCTGTCCGGGACCGCAAATCGCACCGCCGGCCGCCCGTTCCCGCCGCGTACAGGATCAGGGCGAAGGGGGACTGGTACGCGTCCGGTCCGAAAACATGAACCGCCTGATGGCCCTGGCGGGCGAATGCCTCGTTCAGGCCCAGTCCGTCAAAACCGTCTATCAAAGTCTTCTGGCCCTCAAAAAGGAGATCTTTGAAATCGAAAAACCCCTGCGCGACTTTGTGGAGCGGCAGGAGGCCAACGGGCAGGACGAAGGAGCGGAAGGCCTGCAACAGACGCTGTCCGGCGCGGCGGCGGCCCAGCAGACCGTCTCGCGGGAAATTGTCCGGTTCGAGCGTTTTTCACGCCGACTGGAACACCTGGCGCATCGCCTTTACAACGAAGTCATCTCGAGCCGCATGGTGCCTTTTTCGGACGGTCTCCATGGCTTTCCCCGTCTGGTCAGGGATCTGGCCCGGGAAACGGGGAAACAGATCCGCTTTGAAATCGCCGGTGCCGCCACGCCCGTGGACCGGGACATTCTGGAGCGCCTGGAGGCGCCCCTGTCCCACTTGATCCGCAATGCCGTCGACCACGGCATGGAAACACCCGGGGAGCGCCAGGCGGCGGGCAAGCCGGAGGAAGGAACCCTCCTTCTGGAAGCGCGCCACGTCGCGGGAATGCTGAACATTTCGCTCACCGACGACGGCCGGGGAATCAATCCCGAGGATTTACGGGGCAAGATCGTTGAAAAAGGATATGTTTCACCGGACATGGCCGGAAGCTTAAGCCGGGCGGAACTTTTCGAGTTTCTGTTTCTGCCGGGATTTTCCACCGCCCGAAAGGTGACGGAAATTTCCGGTCGGGGGGTCGGTCTGGATGTCGTTTTCAACATGGCCCATGAAGTGGGCGGAACCGTGCGCGTTGACGCAGACGCAGGCCGGGGCGCCCGCTTTCACCTGCAGCTGCCGCTGACGCTTTCCGTGCTCAGAACCCTGCTGTTGTCGATTGCCGGCGAAGCGTACGCTCTGCCCCTTTCCCGCATCGACCGGGTTTTGTCTCTGGCCCCCGCCGACATTCGGGAAATCGAAGACCGACCCTACTGCACGCTGGACGGTGAGCATGTGGGCATTCTCGACGCGCGCCAGCTTTTCGGGCTGCCGCCGGCCGCCGCCCCGTCGGGAGGATTTTCCGTCGTCGTCATCAGCGACCGGCTGAACCGCTACGGCCTGGTGGTTGACCGCGTGATCGGGGAGGAAAATCTTGTCGTCCGGCCGCTGGACAGCCGCCTCGGAAAAGTTCCCAATGTCAGCGCCGGCGCCATTCTGGACGACGGTTCGCCCGTGGTCATTTTCGACGTGGACGATCTGGTCCGTTCCATTCACCAACTGCTGACCACCGGCAAGCTTCAGAAAATCGGCCGGGGACGGCAGGCCCTGAAAACGGGCAAAAAGCGCGTACTGGTGGTGGACGACTCCCTGACCGTGCGCGAAGTGGAGCGCAGACTTCTGGAAAACGCCGGATACGAGGTCACCACCGCCATTGACGGCGTGGACGGCTGGAACAAGCTGACGTCGCAATCCTTTGAACTGCTCGTTTCCGACGTGGACATGCCGCGCATGAACGGCATCGATCTGGTCCGGACGGTCAAAGCCGATCCGCAGCACCACGACATGCCGGTCATGATTGTCTCCTATAAAGACCGTGAAGAAGACCGGCTGCGGGGCCTGGAAGCCGGCGCCAATTACTATCTGACCAAGGGCAGCTTTCATGACGAAAGTCTGCTGACCGCCGTTCGCGACCTGATCGGAGGACCTGAATGACACTTAAAATCGCCATTGCCCATCACGAGGAGAACGCCCTGAAAATCCTGCGCCGAATCATTGCCCCGAATGCCGGCTGCGCGGTCATCTGGACCACGGGACGCGGAAGCGATGTCATCCGGCAATGCCGTCATGGGCTGCCGGATATTCTGCTCATCGATCTGGAACTTGCCGACGTCAACGGCGCGAAGCTGATCTGCGACGTGATGAAAGAAACCCCCTGCGCGATCCTGGTCCTTTCCAATGCCCGGCAACAGCAGGCGGGAAAAGTGTTCGAGGCCATGGGCTGCGGGGCGCTGGATGTCATTGCCACGCCCGTGCTTCATTCCAACGGGTTTCTGGAAGGGGCAGACGCCCTTCTCAAAAAAATCGACACCATGGCCAGGCTTCTGGGAACCGCGTCCCGAATGGAAAAACCGGCTGCGACCGTCCATGAAACGAAAAAAGAGCCGCGGCCGCCCCTCGTCGCCATCGGTTCTTCGACGGGAGGCCCCAAGGCCCTGGCCACGATTCTCGCCGGCCTCCCCGGGAATTTTCCCGCCGCGATCGTCATCTGCCAGCATGTTGATTCGCAGTTTGCCTCGGGCCTCGCCTCCTGGCTGAATTCCCAGACGCCGCTTGACGTAGCCATTGCCCGCGAAGGCATGCGGCCCCGGCCCGGCGCCGCCCTGGTGGCCCAAACCAACGATCACCTTGTCCTTGGACCGGACGGATCGCTTCACTACACGGAGCACCCCCGAAATTATCCCTATCGTCCGTCCGTCAACGCGCTTTTTGAAAGTCTTCGGCAATACTGGCCGCAAAATGACGTGGCGATCCTCCTCACCGGCATGGGGCGGGACGGGGGAGAAGGCCTGTCGGCTCTCTTTAAAACCGGCTGGCACACGATCGTCCAGGATGAAAAGACCTCCGTCGTCTATGGCATGCCGGCGGCGGCCGTGGAACTAGGCGGCGCTTCAGAAATCCTGCCCCTGGACAGCATCGCCGAATCCATTGCAAAAAAAATCACCAACCGAAAAGGGAAACCATCATGACCGAAAAAGAAAATCAAAACCCCGCCCCGTCCGGAAGCCGGGACCCGGCAACCATACTGACGGACCACAAAATCAAGGTCCTGCTCATCGACGATCAGGCGATTGTCGGCGCGGCGGTGAAAAGAATGCTCGAGCCGGAAACGGACATCGTTTTTCAGTTCTGCCAGGACCCCACGCAGGCCATCCCCACCGCCGCCTCGTTTCAGCCGACGGTGATCCTTCAGGACCTGATTATGCCGGACATCGACGGCCTGACGCTGGTGAAATTTTTCCGCGTCCATCCCCAGCTCAAGGACGTGCCCCTGATCGTTTTATCTTCCAAGGAAGAGGCGGTCACGAAAGCGGACGCCTTCGCGCTCGGCGCCAATGACTACCTGGTGAAGCTTCCCGACCGCATCGAACTCGTCGCCCGCATCCGGTACCATTCCCGGGGCTATATCAACCTGCTGCAGCGAAACGAAGCCTATGCCGCGCTGCTCGCCAGCCGGCAGGCGCTGGCCGCGGAGCTGGCCCAGGCGGCCGACTACGTGGTGTCGCTCATGCCGCCCCCGCTGTCTGATCCGACGATCACGACGGCATGGCGCTTTTTCCCCAGCGCCCAACTGGGCGGCGACAGCTTCGGCTACCACTGGCTCGATGAAAACACCTTTGCCGTTTACCTGCTGGACGTCTGCGGGCACGGGGTCGGCTCGGCACTGCTTTCCGTTTCCGCCTTCAACGCCATCCGCTCCCAGACGCTGCCCGACACGGATTTCCATTCGCCGGACCGGGTTCTGGCGGCGCTCAACAACGCCTTTCAAATGGAACATCACAACAACCTTTACTTCACCATCTGGTACGGCGTTTTCGACCGCCGGACCCGGGAGCTTCGCTTTGCCAGCGGCGGCCACCCGCCCGCGTTTCTCATCTCCAAAGAAGGAACCCTGACCAAACTCATGACGAACAACCTGTTCATCGGCGGCCTTCCGGAAAGCGCGTATCAGGGAAGTTCCGTCACTGTTCCGGCCGGAGCGAATCTTTACGTCTTTTCCGACGGCGTTTACGAAGTGGATCCTCCCGAAGGCAGCATGTGGACGCTGGATCAACTGGGGGAATATCTGCTGCAGCACAAAATGGAAGCGGGCGAAGACATTGACGCTCTGTACCTGAAGATGCAGGACTACCACGGCCAGAAAATCCTGGAAGACGACTTTTCCATGCTGGCCGTTCATTTCACATAGCATCGGGGATGTGCGGCAACAGGACTTTGCGACCGTGGCGGGAAACGTCACCGGCAAAGCGATTTAAGATTATTGATCACGACAACCGCATACAAAGCAACGATGAAGCCCAGAGTGTAAACGGCAAACGGCCCGCCGTACGCGTAGGCAATCCAGCAAACCGCAACGCCGAAGCTTTTGGCCAGCGCCAGTCCGCGGACAACGCCGAGCCTGTCAAACAGCCGGCGCAGAATGGCGTTTCGTTCCCTCACGCCCTGCTTTTGAAGGGCAAAACAGGTCGTCACTCCGTCGCCGATCTGCAGGGCTATGGCCAGGCCTAAAAGGATCTCATTCATTGATTTCCATCCTTCCCGGATCCGCTACAAGATGCGCGATCAAGGCGTCATTGAGCGACTGGGACGTGGAATGTATCGCTTTGCCGATATGCCGACGCTGGGCAACCCGGATCTTGCGACCCCAATTTTTGTTGGAGGACTGTGCATGTTTTTCTTCAGGCTCGGCGGGTTGGCCTGACCTTTGTTTCAGACTTCACCGGCCCGTTTCTCAATGACGGCCATTATCTTTTCAATGATTCCTGTGCTTCCGTGTGATTTTTTGAAATCATTCACCATGACTTGCGCCTTTGGAATGATGCCGCTGGACATATCTTTCCATGTTTTTACAATAAGGCCCGGCTTGATCGCAACGGCCTCGCCCAGTTTCTCCCAGTGTTTCTGCTGTATCCAGGACGGCCTGTTTTCGCCGCCTATCCGCATGGCCGCCTTTTCCGTTAAATCCGGATAGACCTGCGTGCAGATCAGATCGTAAAAGGGCGCCAGGCGCGGCCCCCGGTCGGTGAAGATCATGGCCAGATTCTTGGCGTGGGCGTCGGCATTGCCGATCAGGAAGTTGAAGATCACCCATCGCAACAGGGTCATGCGGTCGGCAGCGGGGCGTATGCTTTTTTCCTGTAGCAGAGTAAAACAGTGTTTTAGAGAAGGGCCGCCTTCACTTTCGTATTTCTGATCGGGCAGAAATCCAAGGGCCTGGCAAAAGTCTTCCTGGTGCATGCGCACGATTTGGCCACTCTTATCGCGGCTCCGGTCATAACGCTCGATGATGAAAAGCTGATCAAGCCCCCGGCGGATTTTAACCGGCGGAGCGGGCAGCGCCATCTTTTGAGCCAGCATCATGCAAAAAGCTTCATTTTCTACCGTATCCTCCAGATCCCTGATTGGCGGTTTCAGAATATGCGTGCTTGGCGCATTTCCCGAGGCGATGAAGATGCGGTCGTCCTCCATGTAAACCGGCAGCTTGTTTTGCGCTCCGGCCAGGGAAAGCCGCATCCCTTCCACGCCGGCCATCAACGGCCTTCGGGGCAGGTCGATGATAATCTTGTGCAGTTCTTCTTCTTTAAGTTCCCGATAACCCGGTTTCACAGCAGGCGCAATGCCTGAGGGGAGCACGGATACCGCCCCGGCGCATTCGCCGCCGATGCTGCCCAGCATGGCAAAGTCATTGTTTACTGAAATTTGCAGACGCTGAGCGATGATTCGTTTGATCTCCGCTTCCGGCAGAAGATTGGAAAAAAAAGGACGGGACAGATCATCAGGATAGGTCTCAGCTCTCAGGGGGAGGTGCAAAGATAATGGTATGGCGCCTTTTTTGCTGATCCAGGCCTCGTCATATTGAAACACAAAGCGTCTTTTTTCATCCAGCCACAGGCGCCCAACTTTCTGATCCCGGAGATAGACATCCAATCCCGGATTGCCGATATGATTATTCATCCGGCCACTCCCTGGATGCAATGTAAAGATCGAGTCCCAGCGCCGTCAGCACCTGCAGGACTTTTCCCATCTGCGCGGTCGGCTTGCCGTTTTCCAGATCAGACAAAAATCTGTACCCGACGCCGCATAAAGCCGCCGCATCGGCCAGAGTCAGTCCGTCTTCCTTGCGTTTTTTCCTGATGGCTGCGCCGATATTTGCCGCCGTGGCTGCTTTGATCTTCAACTTTCCTGTTCTCCGTCATTCCTTTTCGGGAATAATAACCGCTTATAACGCCACAGTCAAGCAATATATTCCCGATAGGGAATCGTTTATGGCGAATATGCTTCTTGCTGCATGAATATTCCCGATGGGGAATTGCTGCAAGCATGATTATGATCCGATATGATTTTGCCGGTTCAGACGTATCTCACCTGAACCGAAAACTTTAGGAGATGCCGGCATGGTTGCTCCAGACCAAATGCATATCCTTATGCGGAAGATATTCTGATCTGTTTTAATGATCGGCCTGTCCCGTCAAAATGGAAAGCGCCCGGTCAGTGGCGATAAGTAAAGATCGAATTTATTTGAGCAGCAGAAAGAAGAGTTCGCCTTTTTCCTTGAGGCTGCCGGCGGTGGCCTGCGCTTCGGGGCCGAACCCGCAGAACAGATCGACGCGCCCGGGGCCCCGAATGGCGGATCCCTTGTCCTGGTTCAGGACAAAGCGCGAAAATTCGACGCGGCGGACCACACGGTAATCCTCGTCCAGAACCGGTTTTCGCAAACGGATGAACGCCGGCGCGCCCTGCGGAAAATACGCCGGGTCCGTGGCAATCGACCGGTGAGGCGTCACCGGCTGCCCCAGCGAACCGACCGGTTCGCGGTCCACGAAGCGGAAAAAAATGTAGCGTTCGTTGTGGCTTAAAATTTCATAGATTTCTTTTTCGCTCTTGCCTTTGAGCCAGGCTTTGAACCCGCGGTAGGAGGCGTCGCTCCGGTCCAGCCTGTTTTCATCCAAAAGGTTCTGCGTCGCGGAGCGAAACGGCCGGCCGTTGTTCTGCGCGTAGCTCACGGTCAGCACTTTTCCGTCTTCCAGACGAATCTTTCCCGATCCCTGGGTGTGCAGGGAATTCAGCTCGACGGGGTCGGACACCCAGATCAATTCCAGCCCCCTGCCCTGCAATACGCCGTCCACATCGATTTCCCGGCGGGAGTAATAGGGAACCAGCCGGCCGTCTTCACGGCGGCTGATTCTGGTTTCATGTTTGGAAATCTTTTCCACGACGATGTCCGGCGGCGGGCGGTAGAGCGGATATTTGTATTTCTCCGTCTTCGTCAGAGAGCCTTCCAAAAGCGGCTCATAGTAGCCGGTAAACAGGACGACGCCGTCCCCGTTTTCCCCCGCCGCCCGAAGCAGGAGAAATTCTTCCGCAATCCGTTTTTTCTTCTGCTCAACGGGAATATCGGATGCCAGAATTTCGCGAAAAGCGATCAGCGTTTCCTTCATCCGCGGCGCGCTCACCTTACGGTCCACCAGCTGAAAGGTCTGATTTTTTCCGGCACCGTCGTAATAGCGCAGACTGCGGTCAATCGCCAGCAGAAGGGATTCGGCGTCGAGGTCGTCGACAAAGTCCATCCGCCGGGCATCCGCCGGAACCAGCGCCTTCTCGGGCGGGGGCGGCTCCGGCCTGAATGCCTCTTTTTTTGCGCAGCCGGCCGCCAGGGCCATGACCGTCAGCGTCAGGAGAAAATAGATCTTCAGAAGCTTCATAATTCGATGATCATCGCGGTTTCGTCGCAGTAGTCGGGAAATTTGGGGCAGCGGAAACAGTCCGACCAGACCTTCTCCGGCAAAATGGAACGGTCCACTTCCTTAAAGCCTACTCCGGCAAAGAATTCTTTCTTGTACGTCAGGGTAAAAATGCGAAACAGCTCCAGGGTGATGGCGTCGGAAATGCAGAATTCAACCAGCTTTCGGCCGATGCCTTTTCTCCGGAAGGCGTCGTCCACATAAAGAGAACGGATTTCGGCCAGGTTTTCCCAGATGATGTTCATCGCGCAGATTCCCACGATCTTCTGCTCGGCTTCATCAAAATACACGATGAAGTCCCGAACGGAATTATAGATGTCCATCAGGGAACGGGGCAGCATCTCCCCTTTCGCCGCCGACACATTGATCAGCCGGTGAATGGTTTTGACGTCACCGATGCGCGCTTTTCTTAGCATGTCTGCTTCCTCCTTCGTCCGCCCCCGCGGCGGCCAGCAATTCGCGGGCATGGTCCCTCGCGGTTTCGGTCACATCCACGCCGCCCAGCATTCGGCCGATTTCCTCGATTTTCTGCGCGTCGTCGATTTTTTCCACGACCGTGGACGTCCGGCCGCCGGCGACCTGCTTGCTGACCCGCAGATGAGGGCCGCCAAAGCTGGCAATCTGCGGCAGATGCGTGATGCAGATCACCTGATGATGCGCCGACAACGTCTTCAACTTGCGGCCGACAATCTCCGCGGTGGCGCCGCCGATGCCGGAATCCACTTCATCAAACACAACGGTGTCTACCGAACCGATCCGCGTCAAAACATTCTTCAGCGCCAGCACGATGCGCGACAACTCGCCGCCGGACGCAATTTTATGGAGCGCCTTAGGCTCCTCCCCGGCATTGGCCGTCAGATAAAATTCAATCTCATCGCCGCCCTTCGGGCCGCAGGTGTTTTCGTCCCTGGAACAGCGACGCAGAAATTTCACGGCAAAGGATGCGTGAGGCATGTTCAGATCACGGATTTCCCGGTCCACCGCCCGCTCCAGGCTTTGCGCGGCCCGCAGCCTCATCTGAGAAAGCTCGAGCGCCTTTTCGCGAAGCTCTCCCGCTACCGCATCTTTTTCCTTCCCGAGCCGCGCCAGCTCTTCCTCCGCGCCGGAGACGTCCTGCAGCTCTTCTTCCATTTCCCGCTTCCGTTTCAATACGGCGTCCAGCGTCTGGCCATGCTTGCGCTTGAGCCGGCCCATGGCGTCCTGCCGTTCATCGATCGCCGCCAGCCGTTCGGGATCAAAAACCAGTTTTTGCTTATAATCACGAAGCGTCAGCGCCGCTTCCTGCAACACGGCGTAGCTCGCTTCCACATCGGCCGGCCGAAGATTCAACCCTGCATCGATCTTTTGAATTTCCTGAATCTGCGAGAGCGCTTCCTTGAGCTTTTCATTGATAGAGCCCGCATCCGCGTAAAGCAGCGCGTAAGCCCGGTTCGCCCAGTCCGCAAGCTTCTGCGCATTGGCCAGTACTTTCTTTTCATCGGAAAGCAGAACATCTTCGCCCGCGACGGGATTCAGGTCGTTGATTTCCGCAAGCTGAAACCGAATCCAATCGGCTTTTTCCGCGCGGTGGCGGCGCAGATCCTCCAGCTTCGCCATCCGGCCGAGGCACTTCTGATAGCGGTCATAAACGGCCGCGTATTCCCCGCGGGCGTCCAGAATGCCGCCGAAAGCGTCGAGAATGTCGATGTGATTTTCCGAAAAGAGAATCACCTGATGTTCGTGCTGCCCGCAGATATTGATCAGCGATTCGCTGATCGCGGCCAGATTCGCCAGCGTTGCCATCTGTCCGTTGATTTGCGCTTTGTTCTTGCCGGAGCGCGAAATGACCCGGCGGATCACGAGGTCGTCCCCGTCGGCAAACCCCATGCGGGCCAGCTTCTCCTGAAGCGCCCGGTTGCCCTGAATATCAAAGAGCGCCTCCACGGTCGCCGTGTCCGTTTGCGTCCGGATCATGTCCGCCGCGGCCCGGTCGCCCAAAAGCAGGCTGACCGCCCCGATCAGAATGGACTTGCCCGCGCCGGTCTCTCCCGAAATAATGTTCAGACCTTCTTCAAACGAAACGCGCAGTTCGTCGATGATGGCAAAATTAGCAATGCTCAGATCACGAAGCATTTTTCCTTTTCCCAGCGCCTGAAGGCAGACTGCCCCAGCCCAGTTTTGAACGCAGAATCTCCCCGTAACTGCGGTGCGGTGAAAGCACCAGCCTCGTATAAAATTTTGATTTTCGTATGGTCATGACATCGCCGGAACTGATCCGGTAGGATTCCTGTCCGTCCAGCGTCACGGTGGCGCCGCTTTCCTTGGACCAAAGCGTGATCTGCAGGTCGGAATTTTCGGGGAAAATAATCGGCCGGTTGGTCAGCGTGTGGGGACAGATCGGATTAATGATGATCAATTCTTTGCCGGGAACAACAATCGGGCCTCCGGCGGAAAGCGAATAGGCCGTCGAGCCCGTGGGGGTTGAAATGATCAGACCGTCGGATTTGTAGGTTGTGAGATAATGGCCGTTAACGGACGTTTCCAGCTCGACGATGCGGGAAAGATTGCCGCGGTTGATCACCACGTCGTTCAACACCATGCCCGAACCGATGATTTTGTTGCCCCGGCGGATTTTCGCATCCAGCATCATCCGTTTTTCCGTCAGGAAATCGCCCTTGAGAATCAGTTCGAAAGCCGCGTACGTCTCGTTGAGATTGACTTCCGTGAGATACCCGAACGTCCCCATGTTGATGCCGACGATGGGCACGGGGTGCTGCGCGACATAGCGGGCGGTGCGCAGCATCGTGCCGTCGCCGCCCAGCACGGCGATCAGGTCCGCTCTGGCGGCCAGGTCTTCCAGTTTGAATCCTCCGCTCCCGCCGACGGCGGCCGCAATGTTGGCTTCCAGAGAAACCCGAATCCCCCTGGCTTCCAGCCATTTTTTGAGCGCGCCGGTGAATCCGGCGATGTTTTCCTTCTCGATGTTGGCGACAATGCCGACTTTCTTAATTTTCATGGTGACGGGCTCCAAAAAAGACGAGGTTTCGTAACATAAAAAGAAGC
>JAQUVQ010000056.1 GCA_028693285.1 Smithellaceae bacterium | reverse complement strand
ATCTCGTCTCGGCGCTTTTGGACCACACCGACCATTTTTCCGACGTGGAAGTGGTGCGCTTTCTCAATCTGGAAGGCTCTCTCATGGGCTTGGTTGCGGAAGAAACACAAGGGCGCAATTATCACGTACGCTCCATCTATCAGGGATCGGGCATGATCCGGGGGCTGACGGCTTCCCGGCGTTTTCTGACCCCCATGAATCTCTACACGGTCCCGTCTTTGTTTCAGAAGCGCCATATTCCCATTCACTACGCGCTTATTCAGACCGCGCCTCCCGATGAATTCGGGTGGCTCAACCTGGGCATTTCCGTGGACATCACGCTGGCGGCCGCCCACGCGGCGGATGTCGTCATCGTTCAGGTCAACCCGAACATGCCGGTGGTTCCGGGCTACGGCATGATCCACGTGGATGAGGTCGATTTTATCGTTGAACACGAAGAAGAGCTTCTGTCGGTTTACCCCACGCCGAAGATCGCCAGCACGGACCGGATCGCCAAGCTTCTGTCCAGCCTGATTGAAGACGGCTCGACGCTGCACATCAGCCCCGGTTTTTCCGAAGAGCTGGTTCTGGAGGCTCTGGAAGAAAAGCAGAATCTGGGCATTCACTCGCTGATGATTCTGGACGTCATGAAAAAGCTTGCGGAAAAAGGCGTCATTACCAACCGGAAAAAAGGATTCAACGACGGCAAGATGGTGGCTTCGGGCGCCATCGGCGGCGAGGAGCTTTACCGGTATCTGAATGGAAATCCCGCGATCGAATTCCGGCCCTGCGATTACGTGAGCAATCCGGTCATGATCGCCCGCCACCACAAGATGACGGCCGTCAATCGCGTGACCTCGATTGATCTCAAAGGCCAGGTTGCGGCCGACGGGTCGGCGCAAAACCATTTTTCCGACGTGGCGGGGCTGGTGGACTTCAGCCGGGGCGCGGCGATGGCGCCGGGCGGCAAGTCCATTGTCGTTGTCCCGTCCGCAAGCGAAGACGGGCTGTCGAGCAACATCGTTCTGGAGCAGGCCGCCGGCACCGTTGCCATTCCGGCGGCGGACGTGACGTATGTGGTCACCGAATACGGCGCCGTCAACCTGTTCGGGAAAAACGTTCAGGAGCGCGCCATGGCCATGATCAGCGTGGCCCACCCCGACTTCCGGGAGAGCCTCTTTGAACAGGCGCGCCGCGAGGGCCTGATCGGCCAGGAACGAAAACTGTATGAATCCCAGTTCGGCGTATATCCGGCCTGGCTGGAGGAGGTTTTGACCATCGCCGGCCAGAAAGTCACGCTGCGTCCCGTCAAAACCGTGGACGACCGGCTCATTCAGGAGCATTTTTATGAAATGGAAGAAAAGGACGTGGCCAAGCGTTTCTTCGGACGCAAGCACCACTTTTACTGGGATGAAATGAAAGACATGTTCATCGTCGATTACGCGAAGAACTGTTCCATCGTCGCCTATCTGGGCGAAGAAGGCTACGGCCGGATCATCGGCATCGGCGGGTATTTCCTGGAGGGAAGCGGCTCGGGCGAAGTGGCCTATTCCGTGGCCAAAGATTGGCAGGGCAAGGGCATCGCCGTGAGGCTTCAGCAGAAAGTGGTGGACGCCGCGCTGGCCAACGGCCTTACGGGCCTGGACGCCGTGGTGCTCAGGGAAAACCTTTCCATGCTGGCGCTGTTTAAAAAACTTCCGTATCAGATCCGCACGTCGTTCGAAGACGGCATTTTAACGCTGAAATGCCGGTTTGACGAGCCGGTGTAGCGATGAGACGGCCTCTCATCGGTTTCGGATGCCACATGAACATTGTTTCCAGCAAGTATCATTTTTTTGTATTTATTGGAGAAAGTCATCAACTGCAATGTATATTATGAATTGCAATATCCGCGACGTGCACGGTTTTATTAATCAGTAAACATTGCTTCAATTACATTCATTTGAAAGTATTTTTGCGTTTTTGCCATCGGATATAATATTAATTTATTTTCATTGACATTGATTATAATATTTTCTAATATCTTCCTCCAGCAGAAAGGAGATCTATATGACAAGGGAGGAACTTGCTTTCCGTCTAAAAGCCGCTCGTGAAGCTGCCGGATTGTCACTGGGCGATGCGGCAAAACGTCTTGGATTTCCAAGCTATCAATCGTTGAGTAATATCGAAAACGGGCAAAGAGAGGTAAAGGTTTCCGAACTGGCCCGTTTCGCCCGCGTTTATTTTTGCAATCTGAATGATTTACTCACCGATCAGGTCCCAAAAACAGAATATGCTATTTTATGGCGCAATCCCCCTGAAGCCGAAGAGCTGAAGAAACAAGCAGAGCGGGAAATCTTCTCATTGTGCGAGCAATATCATATGCTGGAAAAGTTGCTGGGCATCAAGTCGGAAAAGGGATTTATGGAAGTGACGCGCGAATCCATTAATTCCAATTCGGCCATTCATCGCCTGGCGAAGGAAACCCGGAATCTTCTGGGCCTGGGGCAAAGACCAGCCTGTTCACTCCAAAAGGTTCTGGAACAGGATTATGGCGTAAAGATTCTCTACTGTCCTCTTGCATACGGGTCGGCTGCGTCCATGGTTCATCCTGATATGGGCAAAGCAATTGTGATCAACGCCAATGAAGTACCGTGGCGTCAGAATTACGATCTGGCGCATGAACTATTTCATCTGATTTCGTGGAAGGTATTTTCTCTGGATGAAATGAAGGATGCGCTCTTTTTTTCGGATGTTGAAAAAAAGGCGGATCGTTTTGCCTCGATGCTTCTTCTGCCGCGAGATGAAGTCCAGCGAGCGCTTGAACAGGTCATGGCCGGTAACAGGCAGGTCACGTTTTCGGATATTGTGGATATTGCGGTGGAGTTTGGAGTTTCCGCGAAGGCCCTGGTATACCGTCTTGCTTCAATCAGTTTGATCAAATGGGAAGCGGCTGATATGCTGGCAAAAGATGAAGAGCTGGCGGAAATAAGCAGACAGAAAAGAAAACAGGAGCAGAATACAAAACAATCTGAACGGTTTAATGCGCTGGCCGTGCGCTGCTTGAGAAAAGGGCTCATTTCACGGGGGAAATTTGCCGAGTTGATCAACATTGACCGCGGCGAAATAGATGATCATATCGAAAGCATGGGCATGATGGAATCGGAGGGCAAACCGGTTGAAGTTATGGCTTCTTGATGCCGACATTCTGATTGATTTCTTATCCTGTGATCTGCTCGATAAACTCGTAACGACGCATGAGATCTATGCGGCAAGTTCCGTGATTGATGAGGTTAAATATTTCAAACGCAGCGGCGAAAAAATCGATGCCAGATTCCGCGAAAGGTACATCCAGACAGGTCTGGTCAGGGAAATCAGCGCCACGGCCGAAGAGGCGTCCCGCCTTTTGAATCGTTTCAGTGAAAATTTAAGATTTTCCATTCATGCTGGCGAAATCGAGTCCTTGGCCGTCCTGATCAGACAGACGGAATTGATTTTCTGCACGTGCGATGCAGCGGCCATCAGAATTCTTCCGCTTCTTGATCTTACTGAGCGGGGAATCTCCGCCGAAACTCTCCTCAGGCAAACAGGATTGTATAAACCTGGGCTCAAAGAAAAACACAGCGAGGAATATTTCAAAAGCAACATTGCCATTGGTCGCGAGCAGAAAATCTATCACCTGTAGATAAGGCCAACGTTTTCACAGGGTGGGGATAGTTCGAATAATGCAATAATTTCAGAACGCGAACTGAAATTTTCGGATATCAGAAATAGAAAAGGCGGATAAGTATCCGCCCTTCCGTTTAAATCGTTTTTCTCTTCAACGCGCGCTTGAACTTCTTTATTTCGGTCTGTCCAGCCCCTTCACGATCTGCGAGCGGATGATCCGGGGAAGGATCATCTGGTGCTGCGGACAGATGGACCGGGGATTCTGGTAGCAGCAGTTGGCAAAGCCCACCAGGTAGTTGCGCAATTCATGATAGCGGACGATTTCATCGACAAAGCCCTTCTTCGCGCAAAACATCGGCCCCGACGTGTCGTCATAGTGCTTCACCATCTCATTCATCTTGTCGATAATGGGCCCCAGCGGCCGGCCCGCGTCCTTCTCCTTCACCAGCCTCCGCGCGTAACTTGCCGCCGCCGCGGTTTCCCCGTGCATGACGTTGATTTCGGTCGTGGCGGTGCCCAGCGAAAATGCATTGTTGTTGTTGGCCGTGGGGCCTCCCAGAACATAATGCGCGGCTGCCGTCCCCTTGCGCAGGACGACCAGCATCATCGGCAGTTTTGAATTCTCAATCGAATAAATCAGCGACTGTCCCAGACCCAGCAGCTCCGCCTTTTCGGCGATGTCGCCCACGTCGATGCCGGACGTGTCCTGAAACCATACCATCGGCACTTTGTCGCGCGAGCACAGCGTCACGAACTCGCTCATCTTGATCAGGCCCTGGCGGTAGAGTTTGCCGCCCACGCCCATGTACTCGTTGGTGTATTCGGGATAATTGGGGAAGGCGCCCTGACGGTTGCCGATCACACCCATCAGATAACCGTCCACCTTGACCAGGCCGCAGTACATTTCCGGTCCGAAGCCGGGGCGGAACTCCAGGTGCTCTGAGCCGTCCACCAGCCTCGCCAGCACCTGCTCGAAATCGTAAACGCGCTTCTTGTTCACCGGAATGATCGAGGCGATCTCCTCAGGCGGGTAAGCGGGTTCGGCGGGAGCCGCCACGCGGAAGAAGCGCGGATGGTAGGCGGGCAGATCGTCCATATAGTCTTTGATGGCGTCGAGGACCTGTGTTTCCTCGTCAAAGACCGCCCGGAAAAATCCGGTGACGTCGTGGTGGACTTTCACGCTCCCGGGCGGAACGGATTTGAAGTGCCGCGTGGCGTTGATAAGCTCTTCCGCTCCTTCTTCATCGAAAAACCCTTTGGGGGACATGCCGCTCACGATTCCGCCGCCGCCCACGGCCATGTTGGCCTTCTTGTGTGCCAGCAGAATCGTCGGGCTGATCGACTGATAGCCGCCGCCCGCCGGATTGGTGCCGTAAATGCCGGCGATGACCGGAATGCCCATCTGTTCGAGCTCCGCATGCCGGAAAAAGCAGGTGCCCTGCCCCCGGCGATTGGCGTACATTTTTTCCTGTTCCGGCAGCTTCACGCCGGAGCAGTTGACCAGCCACACCAGCGGAATGTGCAGAATCCTGGCGATGTCGGTCACGCGCAGGTTGTTGTCCGGCTGGCCGGCAATCCACGCGCCCGCGATCCACTTGTTGTTAAATCCGATGAGCGCGCACCATTTGCCGCCAATGCGCGCCAGACCGTCCACGACGCCGGTGCTTCCCGATTCCTCGTTTTCCGGATCGAAGATGCTGTGCAGCGGGCAGAAGGTCCCTGAATCGACGAGGTGCTCGATGCGTTCCCAGACGCTCATCTCGCCCCGGTCGTGCAGCGTCTGCAAAGAGACGCCCACGTTTTTGATCCGCTCGACTTCCGCGTCGATGGTTTTCATGATCTCTTCGATCTTCGCGCAGTTCTCCTGCATGCTTTCGACCTGTTTGGCGGAAAGGGGTTTCCCCAGCGGATCCATTTTCTCAAAGTATTGTTTCATGGCGGTCTCCTTATAAACATCCCCTCCCCTTGTGGGAGGGGATGAAGGGGAGGGGGTACACATGCAATGTTTGATTAAACGTTTGTCATTTCCAGCCCCATTGATGGGGCAAGACCGGAGGAAAAAATCTTTCGAATGACATCAAGATTTTTCACCCTCACCCTGATGCCCTCTCCCGTCGAGGGAGAGGGCATCAGGGCATATTTCTCGTTATGCCCGGTTGGGCGCAAATCCCATGACGGCGTTGGCGACGATCATCGTGTGCATGTTGGACGTGCCTTCCAGCGTCTCGAACTGTTTGGAGTCGCGCAGGAAGCGGCCGCAGGGATATTCGTCGGAATAGCCGAACGAACCGTAGAGCTTCATGCACTCATTGGCGTCGTGGACGACGACTTTTGCGCCGTAAAGCTTGGACATGGAGGTTTCCATGACGTTGGGAAGTCCCTTGTCCTTGAGCCAGCCCGAGCGGTAAACCAGATAGGCAAGCGTGTCATGGCCGACTTTCATGTCCGCCACCTGCTGCTGAATGAGCTGATAGCGGCCGATTTGCTTGCCGAACTGGCAGCGCTCCGTGGCGTATTTGGCGGAGGCGTCGAGAATGGCGCCGGAAAGCCCAAGAGCGCCCGCGGAGCAGCCCAGCCGGGTGGAGTTGAGCTGCGTCATGCAAATCTGGAATCCCTTGTTCAGTTTTCCCAGCAAAAGATTTTTGGGGACTTTGACGTCTTCAAACGTGATTTCCGCCGTGTCGGAGGCCCACAGGCCGACTTTGTCGTGAATGGGTTTTCTCGTAATGCCGGGCAGGGAGTAGTCCATGATGAAGCAGCTCACGCCGTTTGCGCCCGCGTCCTTGTCTGTTTTCACGTACAGCAGGCCGTGGTTGCAAACCGTGCCGTTGGTGATCCACATCTTGTTGCCGTTCACCAGGTAGTAGTCGCCCTTGTCCTCGGCGCGGCATTTCATGGAGGCGACGTCCGAGCCGATGTCCGGTTCGGTCATGGCAAAGCTGCCGACGTATTCGCCGGAGACGAATTTGGGAATGTAGCGCTCTTTCTGTTCCTCGGTTCCGAACTTCTGAATGGTGAGCGCCGGGCCCCAGCACTGCATGTTGAAGGCCATGCGCCAGGCGACATGCACGCGGGCCACCTGTTCGATGGCGAGCGCGCCTTCCAGAAAGCCCATGCCGTTCCCGCCGTATTTTTCGTCGATGCAAAAGCCGAAAAACCCCAGCTCCGCCATCTTGTCAAAAATTTCCCTGCGCCAGAAATGGTTTTTCTCGTCTTCTTCAACGTGCGGCGCGATTTCCTTTTCGGCAAAATTGCGCGCCGTCTCGCGAATCATTTTTTGTTCTTCCGTCAATGCAAAATCCATATCCCTTTTCCTCCCGGCCGTTGTTAGTGCTTATTCTGATCTTCGTCATTCCGGCGAAGGCCGGAATCCAGTGCGTGCCTTCAGGCGCGCGTTGGCGGGTCTGAAGACCCGCCCTACATTCACCACTTTCTTAATGGTTGGCTACATTCGATCCTTTTCATGTAAGGAACGGTCGCGACCGTTCCTTACGGTGTTATGTTCGTTCGATCACCATGCAAATCCCCTGTCCTCCGCCGCCGCAGATCGTCTCCAGGGCGAAGCGGGCGTTGCTCCGCTGCATTTCGTTCAGCAGCGTGGTGAGCCGCATCGTGCCCGTGGCGCCGATAGGGTGCCCGAGCGAAATGCCCGAACCGTTGATGTTGACCTTCGCGTCCATCTGCTCGTCGGAAAGTCCCGCCAGACGCGAATCCGCCAGACACTGAACGGCAAAAGCCTCCTGCACTTCGATCAGGTCCATGTCGTTGATGGCCTTGCCGATCTTTGCCAGCGCCTTGTTGACGGCCGCCGGAACGGCCGGGTACGTGAGCGTCGGGTCGGTGGCGGCAACCGCGCAGGACCGGTAGTAGGCGATCGGTTTAATGCCCAGTTCCTTCGCCTTCTTTTCAGAAGCGAGGATCACCACGGCCGCGCCGTCGTTTTCCGAAGAGGAGTTGCCGGCCGTGCAGACGCCGTCCTTGTAAACGGCTTTGAGTTTGGCCAGCTTCTCCAGCGTGGTTTCGCGGCGGGGGCCTTCATCGGTTTTGAAATAAATCTCCTGGCCGCTTTTGTCCTTGCCTACAAGCACCGGAGCGATTTCATCGGTGAATTTCCCCGCATCCTGCGCCGCGATCGCACGCTGATGCGATCGAAGCGCCCAGCGGTCCGCTTCTTCGCGCGAGATGCCTTCTTTTTTGGCTGCGGCTTCCGCCCAGGTCATCATGGAGCTCAGTTCTCCGTAGCGCCAGATGGGCTGGCTCATGACGCGGCCGCGCTGAATGCGGTCGTAAAACGGAATGCCCCACATGGCGAGCGCCCCGTGGCCGCGCGGCATGAAGCCGTATTTCTCATGGTTCTTGCCGCCCAGACCCCATTTGACGTCTCCGGGAATGTAGAGTTCGCCCTGGCTCATCGATTCCATGCCTCCGGCGATCACGATGTCGGCGTTGCCGGTTTGAATCTGCAGCGCCCCGTAATAAACGCTTTCCAGCCCGGAGCAGCAGCGCCGGTCGATCATGCCGCCGGGGATGCTGTCCGGCCAGTCGGCGTCCAGAACGGCCATCCGCGCGCCATTGGCGCATTCGCCGTTCTGATAGGCCGACGCCATGACGACATCGTCCACCTGGGCCGGTTCAATGCCCGCTTTTTTGACTGCCGCCTGCAGGACAACGCTGGCCAGACGGTAAATCGGAACATCCCGAAGCGCTCCGCCGTATGCGCCGATCGGCGTCCGCGCGCAGCTGATAAACACTACATTTTCCATTGCTTTCTCTCCCTGTGCAGTTTTATGAATCATACCCCCGCCGGTTTTATTTAACCATATTTATTTGCCGGCACATACGACGAATAGACCGGATCATACATCAGCGATTTGATGTATCCCGGCAAATTGGAAGGTTCCTTCATCGCGGTGAGTTTTCCGGCAAAAGCGACTTTGGCGACGGCCAGCGCGATGGCGGCCGAAACGTCGCGAATGCGCGCAAGCGATGGAAAGATTCTCCCTTTTTCCAGATCGTCTTTCGACACCTGCTCATCCAGGCTTTTGGCCGCCGCGGCAAACATTTCGTCCGTCACGCGCGTGGCTTTCACGGCCATGACGCCAAGGCCCACGCCGGGGAAAATGTAAATATTGTTGGCCTGTCCCGGCACAAACGTCCGGCCGTCCATCTCGACCTGCGGAAACGGACTGCCGCCGGCAAAGACGGCGCGCCCTTTTGTGTGGCGGTAAGCGTCCTCGGCCGTGCATTCCGCCCGGGAGGTCGGATTGGAAAGGGCAAAAATGATCGGCCGTTCGTTCAGACGGGCCATGGCTTCCAGAATTTCCGGCCCAAAGGCGGCGGGCTGTCCCGACGCGCCGATGAGGGCCGTCGGCCGGACGGCTTCCACCGCTTCCGCGAGCGTGCGGTGAAATGGAAAATCATGGGCAAAGCGGCGCTTGTGCCGGCTCAGGTCCTCGCGGCCGGCCACGACGAGCCCTTTGGAATCGACAAACCAGCACCGGCCGAGGGCTTCTTCTTCGGCAAGCCCCTGCCGGACCATGGCGGAGGCCGCCAGATTCCCGATGCCCAGGGCGGCTTCCCCCGCGCCCAGAAACACAATCCGCTGTTCAGTAAGCTTTCCCTTGATCATGCGCAAAGCGGAGTAGAGTCCGGCCAGCGTGACGCCCGCGGTGCCCTGAATGTCGTCGTCGAACATGCAGTGCCGGTCGCGGTAGCGGTCCAGCAGGCGGAAGGCGTTTTTATTGCCGAAGTCTTCCAACTGGATCATGACCTTCGGGAATGCCTCTTCGGCCGCTTCCATGAATTCGTCGATCAGCGCATCGTATGCTTCTCCTTCCAGCCGCGGCTCCGGCAGGCCGATGTATTGCGGGTCGCTCCACAGCTCGCTGTTGCTGGTGCCGACGTCGATCATGACGGGCAGGCAGAGAGCCGGGTCAATGCCCGCGCAGGCCGTGTAGAGCGACAGCTTTCCCACGGGAATGCCCATGCCGTTGGACCCCAGATCGCCCAGGCCCAGAATTCGTTCGCCGTCCGTGACGACGATGACCCGGACGTTGCGGTGCGGCCAGTTGAGCAGCACCTCCCGAATGCGGCCGCGGTCGTAGCGGGTCAGCGTGATGCCGCGGGGGCGCCGGTACAGATGGCTGTATTCCTGGCAGGCCAGCCCCACCGTGGGGGTGTAAACCAGCGGGCTCAATTCTTCCAGATGGTCCACGAGCGCCTTGTAAAAAAGCTGCTCGTTGCGGTCCTGCAGGCCGATCAGATACAGATATTTTTCCAGAGGATTGGGCTTGCGCCGGACATTATAAATCACATGATCCACCTGCTGCCGCTGGGACGAGATGCGCGGCGGCAGCAGACCCTGCAGGCCCAGCGCCTCGCGTTCGGCCGCGGTAAAGGCCGTTCCCTTGTTCAGGGCGGGATCATGGAGCAGTTCCAGCCCCCGGGGAAATCCGCCGCAGCGGCAGTCGTGCGTTTTCATTGTTTCCATCCTCGCCCTTTCAGCGCCCTGCCGCGGCCGCCCTGGCGGGCGCATCATTTTCGTATTTGGCCAGCAGATATTTTTCCATCGTCTGGGGGAACAGGATCCAGCCCAGCAGGTCTTCTTCGTTTCGCGCCAGGTGTCCGATCGTTTCTCTCGCCTTTTCCATCTCCGGCGGCAGAAGGTCCGCGGGTCTCGCGGTGATCGGCGTTTGTCCGCGTTTATAATTTTTGAGGATTCTGGCGGTCAGCCCCGGGTCAATCGGCGCGGGTGTTTTTCCATACAGTCCCAGCACGAGATCTTTCAGCTGGTTCGATATTCGGACGTAGCGCCCGAACAGGACGTTCAGCACCGCCTGGGATCCGATAATCTGCGACGACGGCGTCACCAGCGGCGGGTAGCCCATGTCTTTCCGCGTCCGGACGACTTCTTTGTAGATTTCTTCCAGACGGTCCAGTGCCTTCATTTCCTTGAGCTGGCTGGTCAGGTTGGAAATCATGCCGCCGGGAATCTGATGGGCCAGCACGCCGTTGTCGATGATGGAAAGTCTCTGATCCGCGAGCAGATGCTGGTATTTGGGGGCGATCTTTTCCAGATGTTCGCTCATTTCCAGGAGCTTGTTGAGGTTGATTCCCGAGTCCCTCTCCGATCCCTGAAGCGCCGCCACAATGGGTTCGCAGGCGGGCATGGACGTTCTCAGGGCGTAGGGAGACAGGCAGGTGTCGATGATGTCCACGCCGGCTTCAACCGCTTTCAGGCAGGTCATGCTGCCCATGCCGCTGGTATAGTGCGTGTGCAGATGCAGGGGGACCCGGACCGCTTTTTTCAACTCGGTGAACAAATTGAATGCGTCGTAGGGAGAAAGCAGACCGGCCATGTCCTTGATGCAGAGGGTGTCCGCGCCCATTTGTTCGAGCTCTCCGGCTTTTTTTACGTAGAAGTCAAGATTGTAAATCTCCCCGCCCAGATGGCCTTCGGTGAGGGAGTAGCAGACGGTTCCTTCCACATGCTTGCCGTTGGCCTTGATTCTTTCCACGCAGGTCTCGAGGTTGCGAAAGTCGTTGAGCGCGTCGAAGCAGCGGAAGATGTCAATGCCGATTTCACAGGCCCGATCGACAAAGGCCCGCACCACGTCGTCTGCGTAGTGGCGGTACCCCACCAGGTTCTGTCCGCGCAGCAGCATGCTCATGGGCGTTTTCCGAATGTACTTTTTCAGAATTCCGGGCCGCCTCCACGGGTCTTCCTCCAGAAAACGGTGCATGGCGTCAAACGTCGCGCCGCCCCACACCTCCATGGCCCAGAACCCGCAGTCGTCCATCTCCTCGGCGATCGGGATCATATCCTCTGTTTTCATCCGGGTCGCGTGTATGGACTGATGGCCGTCCCGGAATGTGTTGTCCTGAATTCTGACGGGGTGGATCATTGAATCTTTCATGCGAAACTCCTTGCCGCGTACGAATATGCCGCGCCGTAGATTACAGCAAATAGCATGCCAGCCGTTTCCCGCTTTCAATGAAGGGCGGCGCGGTAAATGTCCGGCGTTCTTCGGTTCTCAATCCCGCTTTGGCGGAACGAGCGTTGATTCTCCGCAGCTTGCCGCGAAGCGTTTGATTAGATATTATGCTATTGCCGCGCAAATGTGGTATGCCACCTTTCGGTTTGCAGGGGAGGGGACGCTGTATATCACCTATACGGCTTGTTTCTGAACTGTATATTTTATAAACAGGCTGCCGTTTTCGAGGATGGCCCGCGCGCGGCCGATGCAAAAATCCGTCGGGGAGCGGTTGCGGCCGCTTCCCGCATTATATCGAAGGAGGTTTCAACGTGACCGCACACCAGAACATGAAAGAATGGAAAGAAGCCGCCCTCCGGGAGCTGAAGGGAAAGCCCCTGGAGTCTCTGAACTGGGCGACGCCGGAGGGCATCGTCGTCAAGCCGATTTACACGGCGGATGATCTGGAAGGGCTGGACACCGTCAATACGCTGTCCGGTCTTGCCCCGTACCTGAGGGGGCCTTCGGCCACCATGTACGCCAACCAGCCCTGGACGATCCGCCAGTACGCGGGTTTCGCCACGGCCAAGGAATCCAATGAATTCTACCGGAAGAATCTCGCCGCGGGACAAAAGGGCCTGTCTGTGGCCTTCGACCTGGCCACTCACCGGGGATACGACTCCGATCATCCCCGCGTGGCGGGCGACGTCGGCAAGGCCGGCGTGGCCATCGACTCCGTCGAGGACATGAAAATTCTCTTCGACCAAATTCCGCTCGACAAGGTTTCCGTTTCCATGACGATGAACGGCGCCGTCCTGCCGATTCTGGCGGGATACATCGTGGCCGCCGAAGAGCAGGGCGTGGAGCAGAAGCAGCTCGCCGGCACCATTCAGAACGACATTCTCAAGGAATTTCTGACGCGCAATACCTACATCTATCCGCCCCGGCCCTCCATGCGGATCGTTTCCGACATCATCGCCTACTCGTCGAAAAACATGCCGCGCTACAACACCGTGTCGATCAGCGGCTATCACATCATGGAAGCGGGGGCGGACTCGGTCCTGCAGACGGCTTTCACGCTGGCCGACGGCAAGGAATACATCCGCGCCGCCATCGACGGGGGCCTGAAAATCGATGATTTCGCTCCGCGCCTGTCGTTCTTCTTCGGCGTGGGCATGAACTTTTTCATGGAAATCGCCATGCTGCGGGCGGCGAGGTATCTGTGGCACCAGATCGTGGGCGAGTTCCATCCGACCAACCCGCGCTCGCAGGTTCTGCGCACGCATGTGCAGACGTCCGGCTGGAGCCTCACCCAGCAGGATCCGTACAACAACATCATCCGCACCACGCTGGAGGCGCTGGCCGCGGCGCTGGGCGGCACCCAGTCGCTGCACACCAACTCGTTCGACGAGGCGGTGAGCCTGCCCACGCCTCTGTCTTCACGCATTGCCCGCAACACGCAGATCGTCATTCAGGAGGAATCGCAGATCTGCCGCGTAGTCGATCCCCTGGGCGGCTCCTACTACGTGGAGGCGCTCACGGCCTCCATCATTCGGGAAGCCAAAAAGATCATGGACGAAATCGAAGAGCTGGGCGGCATGGCCCGGGCCATTGAAACCGGCATGCCCAAGATGCGCATTGAGGAGTCGGCGGCCCGGCGGCAGGCCCGCATCGACCAGGGAAAAGACACCATCGTCGGCGTGAACAAATACAAAATCAAGGAAGATGCCCCGATAGACGTTCTGGACATTCCCGCCACGGTACGCGATGAACAGATTGCCAGAATCAAAGCGATCAAAGCGAAGCGCGACAATGCCGCCGTGGTCAAGGCCCTGGAGAAAATTACGCACGTCGCCGAAAAGGGCGGGAACCTTCTGGAAGCCTCAATTGAAGCGGTGCGGCTGCGGGCCACGGTGGGAGAGGTTTCCGACGCCATGGAAAAAGTCTTCGGCCGGTATGTCGCCACCACGCGGGTGATCTCCGGCGCTTATGCCTCCGAATACGGCGACGACGATGTGATCCGGTCGCTTCGGGCCCGGACGGAGAAATTCCTGGAAAAGAACGGACGCCGCCCCCGCCAGCTTGTGACCAAAATGGGACAGGACGGCCACGACCGGGGGATCAAGGTGGTGGCCACGGCCTACGCGGATATCGGCTTTGACGTGGACATCAGTCCGATGTTTCAGACGCCGGAGGAAGCGGCCAAAATGGCCATTGAAAACGACGTGCATGTCGTGGGCGTCTCGAGCCTCGCGGCGGGCCACAAGACGCTGGTTCCGGAGCTCATCGAACAGTTGAAGAAGATGGGCGGTCAGGACATCATCGTCGTGGTGGGCGGCGTCATTCCGCCCGCGGATTACGGCTTCCTCTATGAGAAAGGCGTCAAAGGCATCTTCGGCCCCGGCACGGCCGTCACGGATTCGGCGGACCGGGTTCTGCGGCTTCTGGAAGAAAAATACGGATAAAAACAAACGGGCGGCCGTGAAGACGGCCGCCCGGAAAAACCGGCAAATTTCTCCTCTCTAAGTCTTTCTGCGCCTTCCCAGCTTGCCCTTCGATATCGAGTCGCAGGGAACGGTCGCGACCGTTCCCTGCGACTCTGGATTTTTGGACTGCATCACACTTTGCTGATTCATTGCAGCCGGTCCTAGCTCACGACCAGCGCCTCCTCGGGACAGGCGAGCACCGTATCTTCTTCACTTTTAATCAGCGCCGCCAGCATTGGGACATTCGGCAGAATGTTGTTGGCGTAATACCTGGCCGAAGCGATCTTGCCCGCGTAGAAAGTATGGTCTCCCTCGCCGGGTTTCAAATCCTGTGACTTCTTTGCCGCGATGAGGGCCTGATCGAGGAGGCACATCGCCACATAGACGTACGCAAACACAAACAGCGCCTTCTGGGCGTAAAGCGGAATCAACCGGCGCTTGTGCTCCATGTCGGCCCACCAGGCGTTGTAAATCGTCCGGACTTCTTCGGCGGCGGCAAAGGCGTCGGAGAGGCTTTTCATTTCTTTTTCAAACCCTTCAGCATTTTGGTTGGCCTCGATGAAATTTCCGATATCCTGCATCCATGCGGCAAAGGGCGCTCCGTCCTTCATGCGCATTTTCCGGCCGATGAGATCGTTGGCATGGATGAACGACGTTCCCTCCCAGATCGTGAGGATTTTGGAATCGCGCAGATATTGCTCCACCGGATAGTCCAGCGTGTAGCCCACGCCGCCCAGCACCTGAATTGCCTGCGCGATGACGCCCAGCGAAGCCTCGGAGCCGTAGCATTTGACGATGGGTGTGAGGATTTCAGCAAAAGAAGAGCATTTTTTGGCCTTTTCTTTATCGGGGGAGTTGCTTTCAATGTCCAGATAGTAAAATCCCCGGAAGATCATGGCGCGGATGCCTTCCACATGCGCCTTCATGTCCAGCAGCATTCGGCGAATGTCTTCGTGCTGGATGATGGGAACCCGTTCGGCGTTTTTAATCCCAAAGGGTCTTCCCTGAACGCGTTCGGCGGCATACTGTGACGCAAAGTAGTAAGCGGCCGCGCCCTGCGTGTTGGCGTTGTGTCCCGTGCCGATGCGCGATTCGTTCATCATGTGGAACATCATCGCGAGTCCCTTGGAAAAGCCCTTTTCGTCGGGCGCGGCGCCCAGCATAATGCCGCGGCAGTTGTCGTCGTCGCCGAAGTTCAAAAGCGCCGTGGTCTGGGCGTGCAGCCCCATTTTGTGCTCGACGCCGACGGTGGCGACGTCATTGAAATCACCCATGGTTGCGTCTTCATTTACCCAGTATTTGGGAACAACATAAAGTCCGATGCCGGGAGAACCGGCAGCAGCGCCTTCGGGACGCGCCAGCACCAGATGAATCGTATTTTCGCAGGTGCCCTGATCGCCGGCGGTGATGAACATCTTGGTGCCCTTGATCTTCCAGATGCGCGGGTCGTCGGTCGGATAGGAGCGGGTGATGATGTCGCCCGTATCCGAGCCGAAGCTGGGTTCGGTCAGGCACATCGTGCCCTGCCAGGAGCCGTCAAGCATTTTGGGAATGAAACGGTCCTGATCCTCCTTTGTGCCGAAGCGCAAAATCAGATTGGCCGCGCCGGAAGTCAGTTTGATGCAGGAGGTGAGCGCGGGGCAGGCGGCGGTGTTCATTTCGGCGCATGCTTTGTAAAGGACAAGCGGCATGCCGGTTTCCACTTTGATGCACTCGCTCGACGAGCCCCAGCCGTTTTGCTGCAGGAACTGGTAGGCTTCCTTAAACCCGGGAACCGGCGTCACAACGCCCTTATCAAATTTCACGCCGATTTTATCACCCGGCGCGTTGATGGGGTTGACGACTTCCCGGGCGACCTTGCAGCCTTCGTTGAGAAGCATGTCGATGTCGTCCATCGAGAAATTGTCTTTATACCGATCGCAGGCCAGGACCTCCCCCGTCGGCAGCCACTCCTTTAAAATAAATTTCAAATCCCGAACGTCATATTTAAATTCCATGTTTGCGTCTCCTCAAATTTATTTCCTTCAGCCTATGGCCCATCGCCTATAGCCCATTGCCTGTTTTTTACTTTTTCCCATACCCGATATTTCTGGCTGATTCTTCAATCGATGAGAGCACCGCCGGGTCGTCAATCGTGGAGGGAACCACATAATCCCTGCCGTCCACGATCTTTCGCATCGTTCCGCGCAGCGTCTTGC
>JAQUVQ010000055.1 GCA_028693285.1 Smithellaceae bacterium | reverse complement strand
CCAAAAAAAATGGAGCGGGCGAACGGATTTGAACCGTCGACGTCTACCTTGGCAAGGTAGCACTCTACCACTGAGTTACGCCCGCTCACTTAAGAACGCCGGTGACTATAACAAATCGACTCCTCTTGTCAATAGAAAAAACACCGGCTTTTTTCCTTGCGGGTTCGGGCGCGGAAAGCCGGAATTCAATCATTTCAAAGGTTCTCCGGATTCCGGTAGGTTCCCTGGTAAAATTTAAACAGGTAATCCAGCCCCGAATAAACCGTCAGCAGCAAAGCCGCGTAAAGAATGGCCGTGCCCACCAGATGCGCGTCCAGCCCCAGAAAGGGATAATGGATCATCAGCGCGGTCACGGCGATGATCTGGGCGACGGTTTTCTGCTTTCCCAGGACGCTGGCCTGGATGTAGATCCCCTCCGAAGACGCGATGCTGCGGATGCCGTCCACGATCAGGTCCCGCATGATGATGATCACGACAATCCAGGCGTCAATCCGCCCGATTGGAATCATGAGGATCATGGCCGTGTTGACGATCAGCTTGTCGGCCAGCGGGTCCAGAAACTTGCCCATCGCGGTGATCAGATTGTATTTGCGGGCGATATACCCGTCCAGAAAGTCCGTCAGTGCGGCCAGGACAAACAGGGCGGCCAGCGTAAGCGACCAGAAGGGGCCGGGGGATAACAGAAGAAAGAACAAAAACGGCACAATGCTGATGCGGGCCAGCGTAATGCTGTTGGGAAGGTTCCATATTTCTCGTCTTTTGTTCATGCCCCGTTGCACCTGTTCATCCGTTCGGACCTGTTGGCGGCCTCATTTCCCGCGGCTACCCGCCTATTTTGCGGGCACTTTCTTCCAGTCTTCCAGAAACAGCGCGACGCCTTTGTCCGTCAGGGGGTGCTTTGCCAGCTGCGCGATGACTTTAAAAGGAATCGTGGCAATGTCCGCGCCCATCAGGGCCGCGTCCAGCACATGTTTCGGATGACGGATGCTGGCGACGATGACCTCGGTGTCATACTCATAGTTGTCGTAAATATCCAGGATCTGCTGAACCAGTTCCATGCCGTCGTGCGCGATGTCGTCCAGGCGTCCGACAAAGGGGCTCACGTAGGCCGCGCCTGCTTTGGCCGCCATCAGGGCCTGCAGCGGGGAAAAGATCAGGGTCTGATTGACGTCGATGCCGTCCGCGGCGAACATTTTGGTCGCTTTGAGTCCTTCGGTCGTCATCGGCACCTTGATGACCACCTGATCGCCCAGCCGGGCCAGTTTTTTGCCCTCTGTGTACATTCCTTTCGCGTCGAGGCTCACCACCTCCAGGCTGACCGGCCCTTCCACAATTTTCAGAATTTCCTTGACGACGGAATCAAAGCCTCTTTTTTCTTTGGCAATCAGTGACGGATTTGTTGTCACGCCGTCCACCATCCCCAGCGCCAGGCCTTCTTTAATTTCCGAAATATTCGCCGTATCGATAAAAAATTTCATAATTCCTCCCTGAAGTTATTTTTTTTCTATCCGGTATTTCTCAAAGCATTCGCTGCTGCAAAAGTAGTGCGTCCGCCCGTCGATTTCCTTCAGGTGCGCCTGGCTTTTGGGAATGTACGTCTTGCAAAACGGGTCCTGCACCAGATCCTCCCCTTTCGGCGTGTCGTCGGCGCGCTGCGCCTTGACGTCCTGCGGCTTCTTGCTTTTAAACATGGTGACGATCCTGTATCCGACATAGAACAACAGCGCGAGCGCCAGCAATTTGATGAGATTCATGGCAACCTTCTTTTCTTACAAATGATACCGCAGAACGGTTTGTTGGTCGTTCAGCCTGTCTTTCAGGCCCCGCATCGAAACGCCGAACACCGGGTGAATCAGGTAGGAGGCGATTTCGCACATGGGCTCCAGCACAAAAAGCCTTCGGTGCATTTCCGGATGCGGCACCGTCAGTTCCTTTTCCCGGACAATCTCCTGACCATACAGCAGAAGGTCCAGGTCGATGATTCTTGGCCCTCCCCTGACCGTCCGGACCCTTCCTGTCGAATTTTCAATGAGCTGGAGCGCCTTCAAAAGGTCCCGGGGCGCAAGGACGGTACGGATTTCCGCCGCCGCGTTCACAAACCAGTCCTGATTCTCCAGCTCCTTTCGGTGTTCCGGTCCGGCCGATTCCGGAATCACCGGCTTGGTTTTGTAAAAGGAGGAAATCCGTTCCAGCGTAATTCCCGCGGCGCCGGAAAGTCTTTCAATGGCCGTGCGGCACTGCGCCAAAGGGTCTTGAAGGTTGGCGCCGATTCCGATATAGGCCAGTGTTCCCTCCAGCATAACCGCCCGCCTATCGGGAATCCCGCAGTCCCAAAACATCCTGCATGTCGTACAGGCCGTTTTTCTGATGGACGATCCACTGGGCCGCGCGGATTGCTCCCTTGGCAAAATTATCCCGGCTCTGTGCGCGATGGACGATTTCCAGCCTCTCCCCGATTCCCCCGAAGATCACCGTATGTTCGCCCACAATGTCTCCGGCCCGAATGGTCTGAATGCCGATCTCTCTGCGAGTGCGTTCGCCGATCATGCCGCGGCGCGTGTACACCGCTTCTTTTTCCAGATCCCGCCCCAGCCTGGCGGCGATTACCCGCGCCATCTGCAGCGCCGTTCCGCTGGGCGCGTCTTTTTTCAGATGGTGGTGCGCTTCGATGATCTCGACGTCGTAGTCCTCATAAAGGATGCCCGCGCAGTAATCCAGCACTTTCAGCATTACATTGACGCCCACGCTCATGTTCGGCGAAAGAACGCAGCGCGTTTTTTCGGCCAGCTTTTGCGCGGTTTTCATTTCTTCGGCGGTGAACCCGGTGGAGCCGATTACGATGGCGCGGTTTTTTTCGCTGGCGATTTTCAGATAGTTCAGCGACGCTTCATGATCCGTAAAGTCGATCACCACATCCGCCTGGTCGATGCAGTCCGCCAGGCTGTCGCTGACCAGCGCGCCGGTCCTTCCCGAGCCCAGGGAATGACCCAGATCTCTTCCGACAATCGGATGGCCCTTGACTTCAATGGCCCCTACCACGCGAAGATTTTCCATAGCCGAAATCATGCCGATGATTCGGCCTCCCATTTTTCCGCCGGCGCCTGTGACAATTACTTTTACCATAACGCTTGCTCCTTGTTGTTTCCGCATGAACTTGAAAAAACATCCCGCCGTCCTACGGGATCAGGCCGTACCGGGTCAATGCCGCTTTGAGCTTCTCATGATTCGCCGGCGCCAGCGGGCAGAGCGGCAGCCGGTATTCGCAGACGATCCTGCCCATCAGCGCCAGAGCGGCTTTCACGGGGATCGGATTCACCTCGATGAAAAGAACGTCAAACAAAGGGCTCATTTTCGCGTGCAGCGCCCGCGCCGCCGCGAAATCCCCTGCTTCGGCGGCGTCGACCATCGCGGCCATGTCGGCGGGAACGATATTGGACGCGACGGAAATGACGCCCTTTCCGCCGATGGCCATCAGGGGAAGCGTAAATCCATCGTCGCCGGACAAAACGTCGAATTCCGGACCGCACAGGTCCAGCACGTCGTTCATCTGCTTGAGGGATCCGGAGGCCTCCTTGACTCCGACGATGTTGTCGATTTCAGCCAGACGGGCCATCAGTTCCGGCGACATGTTCACGCCGGTCCTTCCGGGAATGTTGTACGGAATGATCGGCAAAGGCACGCTCTTCGCGATGAGCTGGTAATGCCGGTAAAGCCCTTCCTGGGTCGGCTTGTTGTAGTAGGGACAGGCGATGAGCGCGCCGTCGGCGCCCGCCTCATACGCATGCCGGGTCAGGCGCAGGGCTTCCGTCGTGCTGTTGGATCCCGTCCCGGCGATGACCGGAACTCTTTTTTTCGCCGCGTCAATGGTGATTTCAATCACGCGGTCGTGCTCGTCGTGGGACAGGGTCGGCGATTCTCCGGTCGTCCCGCAGGGCACCAGACCGTCGATGCCGTTCGCAATCTGGAACTCGATGAGCTCCCTCAGCGCCGCCTCATCCACTTTTCCGTCTTTAAAAGGCGTCACCAGCGCGGTAATGGCTCCTCTGAACATAAAACAGGCCTCCTGGATTCCTTATTGAAAATCGATTTCCACGGTTTGCGATTCCCGGCAGACGCCGGCCTCATCGCACAACTGCAGACGGTAGCTGTAGGTCTTCCCTTTCTCGACCGACGAATCGGAAAACCGGTATTCAAGTCTGCTTTCCCCGGCGTTTGCCGCCTCCAGCCGGTTGATAGGCTCAAAGGTGCGCGGGCAATCCCGGCAAATGTTCCCCGTGCTCCCCAGCGTGCTTCGCTCGACAAGCGTGTAGCGAACCCGATCCGCGGATTCGAGCCGCCAGTTCAGAACCGCCTCGCCGCTCTCGGCTGAAACGGCCAGCGCCTGCCCGGCCTGGCTTCGCGCGCCGGTGGACGCCAGTGGGACGGGATTGGCCTTCAGGCCGCAGCCCGCGATCAAAAGTGCGCAAAGCGCGGCCAGCGCTATTTTATTTCCTGCCGAGCTTTTTTTCAAATTCCCGAATCCTTTCCCGTACCGCCTTTTGCGCCGTTCCTCCGAAATGACTGCGGGCGGCAACGGCGTTTTCCAACTTTATCCTGGAGAGGATCGACTCGTCAAATCCGTCGTAAAAGGATTGATACTCGCCGAGCGTCAGATCTTCCAGCGTCCTTTTGGTTTTGATGCAGTAGGCGACAATGCCGCCCGCAATTTCGTGGGCGCTGCGAAAGGGCACGCCTTTCTCCGCCAGGTACTCCGCGATGTCGGTGGCGGTGGAAAATCCGCCGCCGGCCGCCGAATGCATTCTGACAGCGTTAAAGCGCGTGTGCGCCAGCATTTCCGCAAATACCGCCAGGCAATCGCGAAGCGTATCCACCGCGTCAAACAGGGGCTCCTTGTCTTCCTGAAGGTCCCGGTTGTAGCTCATGGGAAGCCCCTTGACAAGCGTCAGGATTGTAGTCAGATCGCCGTATACTCTTCCCGTCTTGCCCCGAATCAGCTCCGCGACGTCCGGATTCTTCTTCTGCGGCATGATGCTGCTGCCGGTGGTGTAGGCATCGGAAATCTCGGCAAATCCGAATTCTTCGGACGACCACAAAACCAGATCCTCGCAAAACCGGCTCAGATGAGCCATGGCAAGAGACGCGGCAAAAATGAATTCCGCGATATAATCCCGGTCGGCCACCGCATCCATGCTGTTTCGGCTGACTTCCGGAAAGCCCAGAAGACGCGCCGTGCGTTTCCTGTCGATGGGAAGGCCCGTCCCGGCCAGCGCCGCCGCGCCCAGCGGCAGAACATTCAGGCGTTTGCGGCAGTCTTCCAGCCTCTGCCCGTCGCGGGCAAACATCTCGGCATACGCCAGCAGGTAGTGGGACAGCAGAACCGGCTGCGCCTTTTGCATGTGCGTGTAGCCGGGCATGATGACGGCAATTTCCTTTTTGGCCATGCCGACCAATTGCATCTGCAGCGCGGTGAGCAGGAGAATCAAACCGTCCACTTCGTCTCGCAGATACAGGCGGACATCCAGCGCAATCTGATCGTTGCGGCTGCGAGCGGTATGCAGCTTTGCGCCCGCGTCTCCCGCGCGCCGGATCAGTTCTTTTTCGATCGCCATGTGAATGTCTTCGTCGGCCGGATCGAAAACAAAACGCCCCTTTTCCATATCGGCCCGAATGCTTTTCAACCCGCGGATGATCGCGCCGGCGTCCTTGCGGGAAATGATGCCCGAATCGGCCAGCATCGTCGCGTGGGCGATGGAGCCTTCAATGTCATGACGATACAGGCGGCGGTCGTAGTGAAGAGAACTGGTAAACCTCTCCACGCTGGCAGCCGTGGCTTCCTGAAATCGTCCCGCCCAGGGTTTTTTTGCGTCGGACATGATGCGCCCTTTCGAAAGATTTTTTATTTTTTCATCATTTTCTTGATTCGAAGCCGAAGGCCGTTGAGGCGGATGAAGCCGATGGCGTCTTTCTGGTTATAGACTTCGTCTTTTTCAAACGTGGCAAACGCCTCGCTGTAGAGCGAATAGGGGGATTTGCGGCCGACCACGACGCAGTTGCCTTTGTAGAGCTTCATCCTGGCCGTGCCGGTGACGTTTTCCTGCGTCGCGTCGATGTAGGCCTGCAGCGTCTTCATTTCCGGAGCGTACCAGAAGCCGTTGTAGGCAAGCTGGGCGTATTTCGGAATGAGCGAATCGCGCATCAGCATGACCTCGCGGTCCATCGTGATGGACTCCACCGCCCGGTGCGCCGCCCACAGGACCGTGCCGCCGGGCGTTTCATACACGCCGCGGGATTTCATGCCGACAAACCGGTTTTCCACCATGTCCACCCGGCCGACGCCGTTGGCTCCGGCCAGCAGGTTGATGCGGTCCATCAGCTTCGCGGGCGACATCTTTTTGCCGTCGATCGCCACCGGGTTTCCTTTGACGAAATCAATTTCCACGTACGCGGGCTTGTCCGGCGCGGCTTCGGGCGATTTGGTCAGCACGAAAATGTCTTCCGGCGGCTCCGCCCATGTGTCTTCCAGTATGGCGCCTTCATGTGAAATGTGCAGCAGATTGCGGTCGGAGCTGTAGGGTTTGGCCTTGGTCAGCGGAAGCGGAATGTTGTGCTTCTCCGCGTAATCAAACATGGACTCCCGGGAATCGAACGTCCAGTGGTCGTCCTTCCAGGCCGAGATGATGTTGATCCTGGGATTGAGCGCGATGTAGGTGAGCTCAAAGCGCACCTGATCGTTGCCCTTGCCGGTTGCGCCGTGGCAAACCGAGTCCGCTCTTTCCTTCTGGGCGATTTCAATCTGCCGTTTGGCGATGAGCGGCCGGGCGAGCGACGTTCCCAGCAGATAGGTCCCCTCGTAAATCGCATTGGCGCGAAGCGCCGGAAACACGAAATCCCGCGCGAATTCTTCCCGCAGGTCTTCAATGTAAATTTTGGAAGCGCCGGTCCTGAGAGCCTTTTGCCTGAGCCCCGTGAGCTCTTCCTTCTGCCCCACGTCGGCGGCAAAACAGATGACCTCGCAGCCGTAGGTTTCAATCAACCATCTCACGATTACCGACGTGTCCAGACCGCCGGAATATGCCAGCACCACTTTTTTAATTTTCTTTGCCACGATTTTTCCTCCTAATAATTTTCAATGTAAGCTTCGTGAATTCCTTTAGAACAAGGGGTTGCAACCCCTTGTTCCAGCTATACACAGAATGTTCCTAAAGCAATATTTCCAAAACCGCCTTTTGCGCGTGCAGGCGGTTTTCCGCTTCTTCCACCACAACGGACTGCGGCCCGTCAATGACCTCGGCGGTAATTTCCTCGCCGCGGTGCGCGGGCAGACAGTGCATCACGATGGCGTCTTTCTTCGCCGCTCTCAGCAGTTTGCCGTTGATCTGGTAATTCGCGAAAATCTTTTTGCGCTCCTGAGACTCGGCCTCCTGGCCCATGCTGGTCCAGACATCCGTGTAGAGAACATCCGCGCCCGCCGCGGCTTCAAACGGATCACGGCACAGCCGGACGCGGTCCCGGCCGTCTTTCTGGCTTTCCTTCATCAGGCGATTGTCCGGATCGTAGCCTTCGGGACAGGCCAGCGCGAGTTCAAACGGCAGGTGTGTTGCCGCTTCGATCCAACTGTTGGCCACATTGTTTCCGTCGCCGATATAGGCAACCTTGACGCCTTCATACGATCCTTTTTTCTCCTGAATCGTAAACAGATCCGCCAGAATCTGGCAGGGATGCAGCAGGTCCGTGAGCCCGTTGATGACCGGAATGGTCGCGTAGCGGGCAAGTTCTTCCACGCTTTCCTGGGCAAAGGTCCGGATCATGATGCCGTCGAGATAGCAGGACATCATTCGGGCCGAATCCGCGAGCGTTTCACCGCGTCCGATCTGCGTGTCCCGGGAATTGAGAAAAAGCGCGATGCCGCCCAACTGATACATGCCCACTTCAAAGGATATCCGGGTTCGCGTGGAGGATTTGTCAAAGATCATGCCCAGCGTCTTGCCCTCAAGCGACGCGTGCTTTTTGCCTTCCTTCAGCATTTTTTTGAGGCGGACCGTCCTTTGCCAGATTTCTTCAAAATCCGGCGGCTGCATGCCGGCAAAGCTCAGCAGATCTTTTTTCATTTCCCCTCCATGACCTCATCGAGTATGGAAATCGCGGCGTCAATGTCTTTCTCATCCACAATCAGCGGCGGAACAAAACGCAGTGTTTTGCCGCCGGTGCAGTTGATGAGCAGCCCCTTTTCCTGACAGCTTTTGACGATGTCTGCGCCTTCGATGGCCATCGCACAGGCCAGCATGAGCCCCCTGCCCCGCACTTCGGAAATAAAAGAATGCCGCGACTTCAGGGCCTGAAGTTTGGCCAGGAAATAGCTTCCCGTTTTTTGACAATGATCGAGCACGCCGTCTTTGATCAGGGTCTTCAGCGTGGCTTTGGCCGCCGCCATCGCCAGCAGGTTGCCGCCGAAGGTGGAGGCGTGATTGCCGGGCGAAAAGGCGCGGGCCACTTCATCGGTCGCCAGCATGGCGCCTACCGGAAAGCCGTTCCCCAGCGCCTTGGCCAGCGTCATGATGTCCGGTTTGACGCCGGAATATTCATAGGCAAACAGCTTGCCCGTCCGGCCGATGCCGGTCTGCACCTCATCGACGATCATCAAAATTCCATGGCGATTGCAGATGTCCCGCACCTTCGCCAGATACCGATCATCGGGAATAATCACGCCGCCTTCCCCCTGAATCGGCTCCAGCATGATTCCGCAGGTTCGGGGAGTAATGGCCGCCTCCAGCGCTTCCGCATCGTTGAACGGGGCGTATTTAAAGCCGTCGAGAAGCGGCGTGAATCCGAACTGAAACTTTTCCTGGCCCGTGGCGGTAATGGTTGCCATCGTCCGGCCGTGAAACGAGTCTTTCATGGTGATGAGTTCGAATTTATCCGCGCCCAGGTTTTCATGGGCGTATTTTCGCGCCAGCTTGATGGCCGCCTCGTTGGCTTCCGCGCCGCTGTTGCAGAAAAAAACCTTGTCGGCAAAGGAATGCTTCGTCAGAAGAGCGGCGACTTCCGCCTGGGGCTTCGTGTAATAAAGGTTGGAGACGTGCATCAGATCCTTGGCCTGCTTTTTCAGCGCTTTGACCACCTTCGGATGGGAATGCCCCAGATTGCACACGGCGATGCCGGCCACAAAATCCAGATATTCCCTGCCGCTTGCGTCCCAGAGCCTCGCACCCTCGCCTTTGACCAGCGCGATCGGCACCCGCCGGTAGGTATTCATAATGTGCTGATCGGCCAGCGTCATGATCTTTTTTTCGTCCATGCTTTGTTCCCCTTTGAGGCGTTATACAACGATTTCCGTTCCGATTCCCATATCCGTAAAGACTTCCAGCAGGATCGCGTGCTTCAGCCGCCCGTCCACGATATGCGCCTTTTTCACGCCGCCGCGCAGCGCCTTGAGGCAGCATTTGACTTTGGGAAACATGCCGCCTTCCACGATTCCCCGGTCAATCAGATCCAGCGCCTCCTGATCCGTCATGGTGTTGATCAGATTTTTTTCCGCGTCCAGCACACCCGCCACGTCCGTCAGCAGCAGCAGCTTCTCCGCCTTCAGAGCGGCGGCCACTTCCCCGGCGACGATGTCGGCGTTGATGTTGTAGGTTTCTCCGTTTTCTCCCATCCCGGTGGGCGCGATGACGGGAATGAAACCGTTCTGGGCCAGAGACACGATCAGACCCGCGTTGACCGTTTTGACCTTTCCGACCAGCCCGATGTCGATAATCTCGGAAGGCGTGTTTTTCGCTTTTTCATCACTCAGGTAATATTTTTCCGCCTCCACCAGATTGCCGTCCTTGCCGCTTAAGCCCACGGCCTTTCCGCCGTGCCGGTTGATCAGGCCGACAATTTCCTTGTTGACCGTGCCGACCAGAACCATTTCGACGATGTTCATGGTTTCCTCGTCCGTCACGCGCATGCCCTGAACAAACCGGGACTCCTTGCCCAGCTTCTTGAGAAAACCGCCGATCTGCGGCCCTCCGCCGTGCACGACGACCGGATTGATGCCGATGTATTTCATCATCACCACGTCGCGGGCGAACTTGTCTTTCAGGTCCTCGTCAACCATGGCGTGTCCGCCGTATTTAATGACGATGGTTTTGTTGTAAAACCGCCGGATGTAGGGCAGCGCCTCCAGCAGAATGTCCGCCCGCTCCATCGAACTTTGAATGTTTTGCATTCGTCTCTCCGTTTATAAAATGTACCGGCTCAGATCTTCGTCTTCCACGATGTTGTCCAGCTTTTCTTCCACGTATTTCGCGTCAATGACGATTTTCTTCTCCTTCAGGTCCGGCGCGTCAAAAGAAATGTCGTCCAGGAGCGTTTCCATGATCGTGTAAAGTCTTCGTGCGCCGATATTCTCGGTCCGTTCATTGACAACCGTGGCCACTTCGGCAATCTGCTCCACCGCGTCGGGGGTAAACGACAGTCGAATGTCTTCCGTCGCCATCATTTCCGTGTACTGCTTGACCAGCGCGTTGTTGGGCTCCGTCAGGATCCGCACAAACTCCTCCTTGCCCAGCGAATCCAGCTCCACGCGGATCGGGAAGCGCCCCTGCAGCTCCGGAATCAGGTCGGACGGTTTGGTTCCGGAAAACGCGCCCGCCGCGATGAACAAAATATGATCGGTCTTCACCATGCCGTAGCGGGTGTTGACGTTCGACCCTTCGACAATCGGCAGCAGGTCCCGCTGGACGCCTTCGCGCGAGACATCGGGTCCGTGCTGCGAATCGCCGCCGACAATCTTGTCGATTTCATCCAGAAAAATGATGCCCGACTGCTCCACGCGGTCCAGCGCGGTTTTGGTGACCTTGTCCATGTCAATGAGCTTCTGCGCCTCTTCGGACGCGATGATCTCGAGGGCTTCCGGCACCTTGACGTTTCTTTTTTTCTTCTTCTGCGGCATCATGCTGCCCAGCATGTCCTTCAGATTGAGTCCCATGTCTTCCATGCCGGCGGCGGAAAAAATCTCGATCATGGGGCCGCTCCTCGGCTCGGCGATTTCCAGCTCCACCATGCGTTCGTCGAGTTTCCCGTCGTGCAGAAGTTTTCGCAGCTTTTCGCGCGTCGCGTCCTGCCTGCGCGCCGCCTCTTCGTTGAGCGGCAGACTCGCCTGCTCCGGTTCCGCGTCCGTCAGCATGTCGCCGACGTTCCTTTCCGCGGGCCGCGGCGGCAGCAGCAGATCCAGCAGCCGGTCTTCCGCGATTTCCGCGGCTCTCGCCCGCACGTGATCCTGCTCCTCGGCCTTCAGCATGTTGATCGAAAGCTCCACCAGATCCCGCACCATGGATTCCACGTCCCGCCCGACGTAGCCGACTTCCGTAAATTTCGAAGCCTCCACCTTCAGAAACGGGGAATTGTCCAGTTTGGCAAGCCTTCTGGCGATTTCCGTTTTGCCGACTCCCGTGGGGCCGATCATGATAATATTTTTCGGCGATATTTCATCCGCCAGATCTTCCGGAACATTCTGCCTGCGCCAGCGGTTTCGCAGCGCGATGGCCACGGCCCGTTTGGCGTCGGCCTGGCCGATGATATGCCGGTCCAGCCGTTCCACAATCTCGCGGGGTGTCAAACCTGAATTGTTCATTTTTCTTCTGTGACTCCTTTACTTTTTGCTCTTTTTGTCCTCTTTGGGCTTCTCCTCACTGAGGTCGATTTCTTCAATCGTTACGTGGTCGTTGGTGTAGATGCATATTTCCGAGGCAATCTTCATCGCTTCTCTGGCGATTTCCGTGGCGGTTAGATTGCTGTGGCGCACCAGCGCGCGGGCCGCGGCCTGCGCAAAAGCGCCGCCCGATCCGATGGCCATCACGTCGTCATCCGATTCAATCACATCGCCGTTTCCGGAAATGATGAGCGAATAGTCCCGGCTGACCGCGATCATCAGCGCTTCCAGATGCCGCAGCACCCGGTCGGTCCGCCAGTCCTTGGTCAGCTCCACGGCGGCGCGAAGCAGGTTCCCGTTGTACTGTTCCAGTTTCTGATCAAAGCGGTCAAACAGCGTGAAGGCGTCGGCGGTTGCGCCGGCGAATCCGACAATCACCTCGTTGTTGTACAGCCTTCGCACCTTGCGCGCGCCATGCTTCAGAATCGTCGTGTCCAGCGTAACCTGACCGTCGCCGGCCACCGTGATTTTATCGCCCTTACGGATCGCCAGAATGGTTGTGCCTCTGATCTTCATTTGGTCTCCCATACTTCGCAGCTCATAACTGATGGCTCATAGCTTATGGTTTGTTTCTCTTCACTCATTGCTCATCACTCGTCTCTCGTCGCTCATTGCTCGTCACTCATCGCTTATTTCTTTGCTCTGGGGTGAGCCTTGTCGTACACTTCCATCAGGCGGTTGATGTTGACCGCCGTGTATTTCTGCGTCGTGGAAAGACTCTCATGCCCCAGCATTTCCTGGATCGAACGCAAATCGGCGCCGGCCGCCAGCAGATGCGTGGCAAAGCTGTGCCGAAGCGCGTGAGGGCTGATCTTCCGTCCGATGCCGCTTTTGACGGTGGCCGTATCCACGATGCGGGCAATGCTTCGGGTCGTAATCCGCCCTCCCCGTTCGTTCAAAAAAAGCGCGCCGCCCATCCCTTCACGGAAAAGCTTCCTCCTCGTGTCCTCCGTCGCGGACAAATATCGCTTCAGCGCCTCCAGCGCTCTTTTGCCCACGGGGACAATTCTCTCTTTTTTCCCCTTGCCGCGCACCTTGACCAGCGCAGCGCTGAAATTTACATCGTCCTCGTCCAGACCGGCCAGCTCCGCCAGCCTGAGCCCCGAAGAATAGAACAGCTCCAGCATCGCCAGATTGCGCAGACCGGACAAAGACGGGTCCGAGCCGGATGCTTCCAGGAGATCAAAGGCTTCATCAACCGACAAAAAAGTCGGCATGTACTTCTCCGTCTTCGGCGTCTGAACGTCCTGGGCCGGATTGTTCCGGACGGTTCCCTCCCGCACCAAAAACCTGTAAAAAGCCCGCAGGGAGGATATTTTGCGGTTGATGGACGACTTTTTCAGCTTCCGGCCGTGCAAAAACGCCATGTACGACCGGACGGTGTCCGTATCGGCATCCGCCACGCTTTTTTGAGCGGATGAATTGCGCAGGAACTCGCCATATTCCTCGATATCCGTCAGGTAGGCCTTGCGGGTATGCTCCGACACATTACGCTGGACGTCCAGAAATGTCCGAAAAGCGGCAAGCAGTTCTTTCATTTCTTTTCACATTTTATATTTCCCGAAATCTTCCGCGGATAAGTTTTCCAAAAACTCCCTTACCTTGTCTTCCTTGAATTTGTCGATGTCGGCAAGCTTGATTCCGAAATCGATGTTGCGGGATTTTTCCAGGACGCTCTCCTCCACGAAAATCGAGGCGCCGGCCCTCAGCGCCAGCGCGATGGCGTCGCTGGGACGCGCGTCAACCCGGTAGGTCTGCCCGTCCCGAACCAGATACACGGCCGCGAAAAAAGTGTTGTTGCGGATATCGACAATTTCAATCCGGTTGACCGTGACGTCCAGGGCCTTGAGGAATTCGTTCATCAGGTCATGGGTCATCGGTCTGGAAAACACCACGTGCTCCAGTTCCGTGGCGATGGCGCTGGCTTCGAACAGGCCGATCCAGATCGGAATCGCTTTGCTTTCCTGCAGGTCTTTCAGGATGACGATCGGCGTGTTGGTGATCGGATCGATGGTCAACCCGGACACCTTCATCTCCAGCAGCATTCGCAACCTCCTTATGGCGTGATCTGTTTTCCCCTCAGTGAGTGCAGATATCCCCGCGATATTCTCACCGGGACCGTCCGGCCGATCAGCTCCGAACGTCCTTCAAAATTGACAATTTTCCAGGAGCTTGTTCGCCCCGTCATATCCTGCCTGGAGTTCCGGCTTTGCCCTTCCACCAGCACTTCCTGGACGCTGCCTTCCAGCGACGTATTTTTTTCCTGCGTGTGCCTGTCCTGAAGCGCCTGGACTTCCCTGAGCCGCAATTTTTTTTCCGTTTCCGGCACTTTGCCCTCAATCGCCTGTGCGGCCGTTCCCTTGCGTTCAGAATACTTGAACGAAAAAACTGAATCAAACCTGATTTTTTCCATCATGTCAATGGTTTCTTGATAATCTTTTTGGGTTTCTCCGGGAAAGCCGACAATGATGTCGGACGTGATGCTGATTTCGGGACACACCCGTCGCAGGCGCGCCACTTTTTCCAGATATTCTTCGGCGGTGTACCCCCGGTTCATCCGCTTTAAAATCCGGCTGGAGCCGGACTGCACCGGCAAATGAATGTGACGGCAAAGCTTGCGCAGGCTTCCGAAGCAGGAGATCAGTTCTTCCGAAAGGTCTCTGGGATGCGACGTGGTGAAGCGAATTCTTTCAATCCCTTCAATATCATTGATCTTTTTCAATAAAAACACAAAATCGCCTCGGCCGCCGGTTTTTTTTCCGTAGGAATTGACATTCTGCCCCAAAAGCGTCACTTCCCGAATGCCGCGCCCGGCCAGTTTTTCAATTTCCCCGACAATGTCCTTTGGTTCCCGGCTCATTTCCGGTCCCCGCAAAAACGGAACGACGCAATAGGCGCAGTAATTATCGCACCCCTGCATAATGGACACGAAGGCCCCGACCGCGCCTTTTGGGGGCGGCGCAAAGATGCCCAGCGAATGAAGCGACGATGAAAAGCCGACTTCCGTGACCGGCTTGCGCTCCTTTTGGACGCGCGCCATCATTTCCGGCAGCCTGTGAATATTGTGCGTGCCGAAAACCAGATCGACATTCTTCACGCGGCCGTGAACCCGCGCGCCCAGATGCTGGGCCAGACAGCCGGCGAAACCGACGATCAGATTCGGATTCTTTTCCTTGAGCTTCATCAGGCGGCCCAGTTCGCTCATCGCCTTCTGTTCGGCCTTCTCGCGAATCGAACAGGTGTTGATGAGGATGCAGTCCGCCTTTGCGGAATCGTCGGTCGGCTCATAACCGAGATCACGGAGCAAAACGGCCATCTGCCCGGAGTCGTGAACGTTCATCTGACAACCGAAGGTCTCAATATATAAATACTTGTTTTTCATGACCATCCTGTCATTTATTTGACGTGAGCATTATATCACAGGAGAAAATACCCGTCCTATCCATTAACGAATTCGCCGGATGGCTGGGCCTTTGATTTCAAAATATTGCTCAGCAGGGCAAACTCTTTTAAAGACAACGTTTCTCCTCTTCTTTTCCCATCGATGCCGGATTCATCAAGAGCGGATTGAATTTCCGCCCCGGACATGTTCTCCAGAATTTGCGCATGTTTTAAATTGTTGAAAAGCATCTTTCGGCGCTGGGCAAAAGCCGCCTTCACTATTCTTCTGAAAAAAGCTTCGTCCGTGAGTTCAACGAGCGGTTGATCCCGAAATGTTCCGTGAATGACGGAAGACTCAACTTTCGGCCTCGGATAGAAGCAGGTTGCCGATACATCAAAAAGCCTTTCCACGTCCGCATGCATCTGAAGCAAAACGGAAGGCACGCCGTATGATTTATGCCCCGGCGGGGAAATAAGTCTTTCAACCACTTCCTTTTGCAGCATCAGCGTAAATTCGGAAATCGCCGACCGGTGCGCCAGCAGATGAAAAACAACGGGGCTGGAAATATTGTACGGAACATTACCGACTACTTTAAGCCTTGATTTATACTGCTTTGATATATAAGAGAAATCGAATTTTAAAATATCATTTTGGAAAATCTCCACTCGCTCAAATTCCGCAAGCTCCTTTTGGAGAATTTCCACCAGGCGGGCATCGATTTCCACGGCGATGAGCCTGCCGGCCTGTCCGGCGATCTGCCTTGTCAGAACGCCGAAGCCGGCGCCGATTTCCACGACAATGTCTTCCGGCGCTGCCTTTGCGGCCTGGGCGATTTTACGCACCGTATTCGAATCCGTCAGGAAGGACTGGCCGCGTCTTTTATCGGGGCGAATCCCGTACCGGCGAAGAATTTCCCCGGGTGTGGTCATAGCATGCTCATTCCTTCCCGTTTTCCTCCGGAAACCGGGGAACCAGAGGCCATCGCGATACGGCATTGAGGTCCAGTGAATCGCTTCTTCCGTTTTCCAGCATGACCTCCCCCAGGGCCGCGACCATCGCCGCGTTGTCCGTGCACAAAATCATCGGCGGGAAAAACAGCTCCATGCCTTCCCTGGTGGCCGCTTCGGAAAACTTCTCTCGTAAACGGCTGTTGGCGGCAACGCCGCCGCAGATGACAATTTGAGAAAGGCCATTCTCCCGGGCTGCCCTGAGCGTTTTCTCCACCAGGACGTCCACAACCGCTTCCTGGTAGCTTGCGACGACATCCGGAAGCTCACTCTCCGCAAAGCCCTTCCCCCGCTTCTTCATCATGACCAAAAGGGATGTTTTGAG
>JAQUVQ010000054.1 GCA_028693285.1 Smithellaceae bacterium | reverse complement strand
AAAACCGTTGAGGAGCAGATGCAGAAAAGCATGCCGGAAGACATTCTGGCCGACATGGACAAGTACATCTTTACCATGATGCTCGAGATTACTTACGGGATCGGTCATTTTACCATGAACCATGACAAGATCCTGGAAGGCGGGCTGGCGTCCGTCATGGACGAAGCCGGGCAAAAGCTCGCGGAGCTTTCCACGGAAGACCAAAAGGGTGAAAAAGGCCTCTTCTATGAGGCGGTGATTCGAAGCTGCCGGGCGGTCATCGCCTTTGCGAACCGCTACAGCGAACGGGCGCTCGAAATGGCGGCGGCCGAATCCGATTCCGGCCGGAAGGCGGAGCTTCAGGAAATCGCGCGCGTCTGCGCCCGTGTTCCGGAACACCCGGCTGAAACGTTTCATGAAGCGGTTCAGAGCCTCTATTTCATTCATCTGGTTTCCCAGATCGAATCCGGAGGCAATTCCATTTCCCTGGGCCGGATCGATCAGATCCTGAATCCCTACTACCGGAAAGACGCCCAAGCGGGCAGGATCACGGAAGGGCAGGCCAGGGAACTGGCGGCCATGCTCTTTGTAAAAACCAACGAGATCTGGAATGTTCTGGAAGAGGCCTTCATTCCCGGCGGAGAGGGGACGGAAGGCAAGACGACGCAGAACGTTACGGTGGGCGGCGTGGGCGTTGACGGGAAAGACGCCACCAACGAGATGAGCTACATTGCCCTGGATGCCTTTTCCGACGTGCGGACGGTTCAGCCCAATTTCGGCGTCCGCGTCTCTCCGGACTGCCCCGCGGAGCTGATGCGCCGTGCGGTTGACTATACGCGCGACGGCGTGCTGATGCATTTTTTCAACGACGAAGCGATTATCCGGTCGCTTCAGAAAGCGGGCCACACCCTCGAAGACGCCCGCAACTACGGGATGGTCGGTTGTCTGGAGCCGAACGCGCAGGGGAAAACCTTTGGATCCACCTTCGCGGTGCAGTTCAGCGGCATCAAATGCCTTGAGCTGGCCCTTTCCAACGGGATTGACAATATCTTCGGATATCCGAGCGGCGTCGAAACCGGAGACCCGGCGGCGTTTGAGAATTTTGAAGACGTTTGGAAAGCCTACGACGGACAGGTGCGTCATTTTATCAACCAGATGGTCCGGGGCATGGAAGTGCTCGACCGCACGATTGCCGAAAATGTTCCCTCGCCTTTTGCGTCGGCCATGGTGGACGGCTGTCTGGAAAAGGGTCTGGACCTGACGCGGGGAGGCGCACGCTACAATTCCACGGGCGTGCAGCTCATGGGGTTTGCCAACGTAGCGGACAGCCTCTACTCAGTGAAAAAAGCGGTTTTTGAAGACAGACTCTTTACGATGGCCGACCTTACCCGGTGGCTGTCTGAGGACTGGCAGGATGCCGAGGACAAGCGCGCCTATTTCCTGAATCGCGTTCCCAAATACGGCAACGACCACGACGAGGTTGACGCGCTGGGCGTCCGCGTGATGGATCACTACTGCGACGTGCTGTCGGGCTGCCGGAATTTCCGGGGAGGCTCCTTCTGGCCGGGCGTGTTTTCCGTCGGCTTCCACATCACCATGGGCGCTTTCACGGGCGCCACGCCGGATGGTCGGTTTGCCGGAGACGTTTTGGGCAACGGCGTTACGCCCACGACGGGCAACGCCGTGTCCGGTCCGACGGCGATCATGAATTCCGTCGTCAAGCTTCCGGTGACCCGGGCCACGAACGGCGTCAATCTCAACATGCGCTTTCAGGGGAAGAAGATTCGGACGGACCACCTGGCGGCGCTGATCCAAACCTATTTCAGAAACGGCGGAACGCAGGTTCAGTTCAATATGGTGGATTCGGAGGTTCTTCGGGAAGCGCAGCAGCATCCGGAAAAGCACCGCGACCTGTTTGTCCGGGTCAGCGGCTACTCCGCGGAATTTGTGGGCTTAAGCGAAATCGCCCAGGACGAGATCATCAGCAGGACCGAATTTGAAATCTGAGCGCCGGTTGGTTTAAAGGCGGAAACGCCGCCATTTTGCGCGAAGGAGGAGGGGTATGGGCAAGGTGATGTCCACCGCGGACGCCATTGGCAAATTTGTCCATGACGGCGAGTTTCTGTTTATCGGCGGCTATGTCTGCAGGCCGCCGTTTGCGGCCATCCACGAAATCATCCGTCAGAAAAAGAAGGACCTGACCATCACGCGGAGCAATGCCGCGGACGACTTTGACATGCTGATCGGCGCGGGCTGTGTGAAGCGGTTTATCGCCACCTTCATTTCCCTGGGGGTGTACGGGCTTGCCCGCTGTTACCGGCGGTCGATTGAAAAGGGGATTCCCCACAAGATCGAACTGGAAGAATACACCAATCTTTCCCTTCCGCTCATGCTGATGGCGGGCGCGATGGGAATGCCCTTCGTGCCGGTCAAAGACATGGTGGGGACCGATCTGATGAATGTTCGATCCTTCATGGGGGACGGCAAATACAAAATGATCGAATCGCCCTTTGACGGCAGCCCGGTGATGCTGGCTCCCGCGCTCCATCCCGACGTGGCGATTATTCACGTGCAGCAGGCGGACGAGGACGGAAACGCCCAGATGTGGGGCATCGGCGGCGACTGCAAGTGGGGCGCCAATGCGGCGCGCCGCGTCATCGTGAGCTGCGAGCGGATCGTCAGCCGGGAAACAATCGGCAAGGATCCGTCCCGCACCATCGTGCCCGCGTTCAAGGTTGCCGCGGTGACCGAGGAGCCCTTCGGCGCGCATCCCGGATACACACCCGGCTTCTATGACATGGATCTGGCCTACGGCTATCTGTACAAGGAAGCCTCCAATACCGTCGAGGGATTTCAGGCGTTTCTGGACGAATGGGTGTTCGGCGTGAAGGACCGCACGGAGTATGTCCAGCGCTACATTCAGAAATTCGGATTCGCCCAGTACAAAAAGCTGCAGGCGAAATTCGACTATGGCTACCCCGTGTCCTACACTTACTGAAGAGGAGGTGGACGCATGAGCAATCACCCCAACGATTACATCAAGCCGGAATTGATGGCCTGCTGCGGCGCCCGTGAAATCCGGGACGGGGACATTGTCATCGTGGGCACCGGCTTTCCCACCATGTCGGCGAACATCGCCCGCTACACGCACGCGACCCACGCAACGCTGATGCAGGAATCAGGCGTGTTTGACGCGCGGCCGGCGCGGCCCGCGCTTTCCGTGGGAGATCCCTGTCTGAACCCAGGCGCGGCGATGATCGGCGGGCTCACGGATGTCATGGGGATGTTTCTGCAGGGCGGATGGGTGGATGTGGGATTTCTGGCCGGAAGTCAGATTGACCGGTACGGAAACATCAACACCACGGCCATCGGCGATTATGCAAAGCCGAAAAGCCGCCTTCCCGGCTCCGGCGGCGCGAACCCCATCGGAGCGCTGGCCAAAAGGGTGCTCATCATCGCGCTTCACAACACGCGCAGCCTTGCCGAAAAGGTGGACTTCATCACAACGCCCGGTTATCTGGACGGCCCGGGCGCCCGCGAGCGGTGGGGGCTTCCGCCGGAAACGGGTCCGCAGGTCATCATCACCAACAAGGCCGTCCTGCGGTTCGATAAGGAGACAAAAGAGGCATACCTCGAAAGTTATCATCCCGGGACGTCTGTGGACGAAGTGGTCAAGCTGACCCCGTGGGAGCTCAAGGTAAGCGATGACGTGCATGAAACCGAGCCGCCCCGTGCCGAGGAAATCCGCGTCATTCGGGAAGTCATCGATCCGCACCGGATGATCACAATCTACGAGAAGCGCGGATATGTTTAGGAGCTTTCACCGGGAGGCTTCCGCCCGTGAACATTCCGTTTTCTGAAGGAGGAGACAATCTATGGAGTACACGCAACAACTGATACGGTTTTGTTCTGATCTGTCTTTTGATACCCTGCCGGAAGAAGTGCGGCACAAGGCAAAACTCTGCATTCTGGACTACGTGGCCAATATTTACGGATCGCTGGAGCTCGATGCGGTGCGACAGGTCGTTGATTTCGTTCGTTCACTCGGCGGCCCGGAAGCCGCGACGGCTCTGGCCTGCGGTTTTAAAACCGGCTTGCAGAATGCCGCTTTCATCAACGGACTGACCGGTGAAGCTATCGAGGCGCAGGACGGGCTCCGCTTCGGAGGCAATCATTCGGGAGTGTCCGTCATACCGGCGGCGCTTGCCGTGGCTGAAAACCTGGGGCTTTCCGGCAAGCGTCTGATCGAGGCGGTGGCGGCGGGTTACGAGGCGTCCAACCGAACGGCGGCGGCCATGCATCCATGGCACACGCTGTCGGGATTTCTGCCCACCGGGACCTGTGGAACCCTCGGCGCGGCCGTGGCGGTCTCCAAACTGATGGGCCACGCCTATCCGGAGATGCTCAACGCCATCGGCATTGCCGGCTATATCCTGCCGGTTTCCATGGCGGAGCAGCTCATGGGCGGCTATACCGTGAAGATTGTCCAGGGCGGCCAGGCGGCCAGCGCCGCCATCTTGGCGGCGGGGCTTGCGGGAAAGGGAATTACCGGCAGTCCTTTCGTTCTGGAAGGGACGGAGCTCAAGGGGGGCATCACGCAGATCACCATGAAAGTGGACGCCAAACCGGAGCGCATCACGGAGAAGCTGGGAGAGCATTATTCCATCAACGATGTTTACTTCAAACCTTACACCGCCTGCCGTCACACGCACGGCGCGGCGCAGGCAACGCTCACGCTGAAGAAGGAAAAAGGGTTTGTCGCGGATGATGTGGATTTTATCGAGGTGTTCACTTACGGCGTGGCCGCTCTGGCCGTGGGGAAGGGCGTTCCGGAAGGCGGCAGTTTCGTCTCTGCGCAGTTTTCCATTCCGCACGTCGTGGCGGCCTGCATCCTTGACGGCGCGCTGGGTCCCGCTCAGCTTACGGAGCGGCGCATTGTCGATCCGGCGATCATCGCGCTGAGAAAAAAAGTAACGGTGAAGAATGATGACGAACTGAATAAAATGTACCCGGACAAAACCGCGAGCCGCGTGGAAATTCTGCTAAAAAACGGCGAACGCTTGGTGAAAACCGTGGACATTCCCAAAGGCGATCCGCGCGATCCGATGGACGCATCGGATATCGCGCAAAAAGTGAAGTTTTTCGCGGGAGGGCGGGATCAAAACAAGGTGAATCAAATCATCGATGCGATTTTGAATCTGGAAAAGGCCAATAATATAAATGAATTAGTTTCTTTGATCTAAACCAATACTTGAACAAAAGGACTCACATGGATTTTACATTAAATGAAGAACAGAAGATGCTGGTCGACACCATCAGGACCATGGGCCAGCGTGAAAAATTCAAGGAGCTGGCCCGGCACATTGATGAAACGGGGGAATTCCCGTATGACCTGCTGAAAAAATACGCCGATCTGGGACTCTTGGGAATGACGATTTCGGCCGAACACGGCGGAGGGGGCCAGCCTGCTCTCAACGCGATTTTGTGCATCGAGGAGCTGGCCAAATTCAGCCCCATGATTGCGGCGCCGGTGTTTGAATCCAATGTCGGACCGGTTCGGGTTATCGATATCTTCGGGACCGTGGAGCAGAAGAAAACCATTGTGCCCGGCGTCTGCCGGGGCGAGTTGAGCGTGTCCGTATGCATGACCGAGCCGGAAGCCGGCTCCGACCTCACCGCCCTCACGACGCGCGCCGACGAGGATGGCGACGATTACATCCTCAACGGCCGCAAATGCTTCATTACCGGCGGAGGACACGCCAGCCATTACATGGTCTATACGCGCTTCGGCGGCATGAAAGGCTACAAAGGCATCGGCGGCCTGCTGGTGGAGAATGGATCACCCGGCTTCACGTTCGGCAAACAGGAAAAATTCATGGGTCTTCGGGGCATGCCCTCCTGCGATCTCATCTTTGACAACGTGCGTGTTCCAAAGAAAAATCTGGTGATCGCGCCGGGCGAGTTCGGCAAGCTGATGTGGACCTTTGACATCGAGCGGTGCGGAAATTCTGCGATGTGTCTGGGCATTGCGGGCGGCGCTTTCGAGGAGGCGAAAGCCTACGCCATGGAAAGAAAGGCGTTCAACCGGCCGATCTGCGAATTCCAGGCGGTGCAGTTCATGATGGCGGATATGGCCGCAAAAATCGACGCGGCCAGGCTTCTGGTCTATCGGGCCGTGAGCGGCGCGGGACAGGGGCTTCCGTCGATCTATGAAGCCTCGATGGCCAAGTCTTACGCCAACGAGATGGTGGTGGACGTGACGAGCACGGCCATGCAGGTGTTCGGGGGGTACGGCTACAGCACGGAATTTCCCGTGGAGCGCATGTACCGCGACGCGAAGGCCTGGGGAGTGGCGGGCGGCACGATTCAGATGCTGAAAATCGGAATCGCCGGCATGATCTTCGGCAGGCGCTTCGACCAGCGCAAATAATCCGGCAGTTTCCGGAGGCGTGAACAAGAAGGAACAAGTCATGAAAAAGAAGATCATCATGATCCTTTGTACGGTTGTTGTTCTGATTGGGGCGTTGCTCGTAAAGACGCTGTGGAATGCCGGGGAATTTCAATCACTTTCTCGATTGTACGCTGCTGCCCGGCAAGAGCATAGAGAATGGGCGGCGTTGATGTTGCCCGTTTGGTTTTAATGACTGATCCGGGGAAGTTGCGGCGCGGATCTCTCTTCGACCTTTAACGAATCAAAAAGGAGGCACAAATGAGCCAGTATTACAAGGATGCGGATGATCTCTACAGGATTTACGGATATTTTCTGGGCCGGGTTCTTCAGGATGAGAAAATCGGAACAAAAATGTCAAAGGCGGGCATCATCATCAAATTCATGTACACGGACCCGGACGCGGAAATAACGATCGACCTGAAAAATCCGCCGTCAAAGCCCGGCTACTATGGCTCCTTTTATCTGGGGCCCTGCGATCTCAAGGAGGACGTGTGGTCCAAGCAGCCGGCCGACCATTCCCACCGGTTCTGGCATGGTCTGGAAAATCCGATTGCCGGCATCACCAAGGGCATCATCAAGCAGGGCGGAAAGGTCACCGCCATGCTGAAGCTGCTGCCGGTCATCAAGCCAGCATTTCAGCTCTTTCCCGTAGCGCTCAAGGAAATGGGTCTTGATCACCTGATCGTTACGAAAAAATAAAATTTCTTCCGGTGGTCATAAGGCCACGGGCGCACGATTTACGGTTTGATTGCAAGACAGGAATTACGACAAACGGCAAGGAGTAACGATATGAAGGGAAACACAGGCCGGATTGCCGACATTGACCTTTCCACCGGGAACGTCAGCATTCTTCAACTGCCGGAAGAAACCTACCGCCGCTATATCGGCGGAAGCGGCCTGGCCGCCAAAATCTTCTGGGACCGGGCCGATTTTTCGGCCGATCCCCTTTCCCCCGAAGCGATCCTGATTCTGATGAACGGCCCCCTGACCGGCGTCAAACTCTCCGGCGTCAGCCGAATGAACGCGACGGCGCGTTCTCCCCTGACCGGCGGAATCGCGGAATCCTCCTGCGGAGGCTATTTTCCGCCCGCGCTCAGGCTCGCCGGATTTGACGGCTTGATTTTATCCGGCCGGGCGGCGAGGCCTTCCGTGCTCTTGATCGAAAACGAATCCGTGTCCGTACGGGACGCCGGGAACCTCTGGGGCAGAGGCGTTCTGGAGTGCACGCGGGAGCTTCATAAAACCTACGGGAAAAAATCGACGTCGCTGATCATCGGTCCGGCCGGAGAAAACGGGGTTCCCTTTGCCTGCATTCTCAACGAAGCCCATCATGCCTTTGGCCGGTGCGGCATGGGCGCCGTCATGGGCTCCAAGAACCTGAAGGCGCTTATCGTGCAGTCCGGCGGCGGGACGCTTTCCCTGGCTGATCCCGACCGGATCAAATCGCTCGCCCGGGAGTTGAATCCGCGCATCAAAGATTATCTGATTTCCCAGGTTCTTCACGACTACGGAACATCCGGGAATCTGGAAGGGCACATGTACGACGGAGATGTGCCGATGCGCAACTGGACGTCCAACTATGATGAGGCAACGGCCAGCGCCCTAACGGGGAGTACCCTGTCAGAAACCTATCTCAAAAAAACCGCCACTTGCGCGTACTGCGCGGTCGCCTGCAAGAGAATCGTCCAGGTGGACGAAGGGCCGTTTGCGGTGGAGGAAGGGCCCGGGCCGGAGTATGAAACGGTCGTCGCTTTCGGCTGTCTGCAGGGCGCATCGGACCTGGCGGCCGTCTGCAAGGCTTCCCGGATCTGCAATGACCTCGGCATGGACACCATCAGCGCGGGCGCCACGATTGCCTGGGCCATGGAAGCCTGTGAGAATGGACACCTCACCCAGGAACAGACCGGCGGCATTGTGCTGAATTGGGGAGACATGGATACGGTGGTGCACAAAATTCTTCCGATGATGGCCGCACGCAGCGGAGCGCTGGGGAGGCTTCTGTCCATGGGGAGCGCGGCCGCGGCGCGCGCTATCGGTGCCGGTTCCATCGCTTACACGGCGCAGAGCAAAGGCCTGGAGGCGCCGATGCATGATCCCCGCGGCGGACACGGGCATGCCGTGGCCTATGCGGTGAGCCCCCGGGGCGCATGCCACGTGCAGTCGGCGATGCATTTCATGGAAACCGGAGCCTGCAACTATCCTGAAATCGGCTTCGAATTTGATCTGGAGGCGCTGACCCACGAAAAGAAAGCCGAAACCATGGTGCTTGCGGCGGCGATCGGCGGCATTGAAAACAGCGCCTGCCTCTGCCAGTTTGCCGACCGGTCGCTGACCCTTCCGGAGATTGTGGAATTGATCAATGCGGCGGCCGGATACGGGTATGACGTTCCTGCCATGATGGAGGCGGGGCTCCGCGTCTTCAGCCTGAAGCGCTGCATCAATTACCGCTTTGGCTTCCGGGCGGCCGATGATGATCTGACCCCGCGCATGAAAGAACCGGCTCGGGATGGGGATACGGCCGGAATTGAGATCCGTTTTGACGAAATGAAAAACCGTTTTTACGAACAGATGGAGTTCGACCCCGAAAAGGGCGTGTCGTCCCGCGAAAAGCTCGTCGCGCTGGGGCTTGCCGAAGAAGCTGAAATGATCTGGCCGCAAACGTAAGCAAAAAATCTGCAGTGGATATCTGAGGGAGGAACAGGCATGCGTTCTAACGGCAAGATTTTCTACGGATGGTGGATTGTTGTCGGCACTTTTTTTCTCAATTTTGCCGGCATCGGAATTATCATGAATTCCATGGGAGTGTTCGTTAAGCCCGTTTCCGAATCCCTGGGCTTCACCCGGGGCGGATTCACTCTTTATTTCACCATTGCGGCGCTGGCCATGATGGTCATGGCGCCGGTGATGGGCAAACTCCTGGAACGCTATGACATCCGCGTTGTCATGACAATCTCCACCTCGATCATGGCCGCGAGTTTCGCGCTCTTTTCGCAGTGCCGGACGCTCACGCAGTTTTACCTCCTGGCCGTGTTTTTGGGGATCGGCAGCGCGGGATCGCACATTATCCCCGTCTCCATGATGATCACCAACTGGTTCATCGATCGGCGGGGTCTGGCGATGGGGATCGTCTTTGCCGCCACAGGCGTCGGCGGAATGATCTTCAACCCGCTGGCCAACTGGATCATCCTGCACTATGGCTGGCAGGCCGCCTATCTCACCTTCGGTCTGACCATCGGCGTCCTGTCGATACCGACCGCGGTTTTCATCGTGCGCGCAAAGCCGGCCGACAAGGGCCTGCTGCCTTACGGCGGTGAAGCGGCGCTGGCACGCCAGACGGCCGGTGAGCAGGCAGGGGCGACGGCGTCTGCGGCAATCCGCGGCGGCGCCTTCTGGCTTCTAGCCGCAATCATTCTTCTGATCGCCATCGCCAATATGGGTGTCCTGCACCACATTGTGCCATACCTCACGGACATCGGATTTTCCTCCACGACGGCCGCGGCGCTGATGTCCCTGCATATGGCCATGCTGATTGTCGGCAAGGTGCTGACGGGCAGCCTGGCTGACCGGCTGGGCCTTCTGAAAAGCTATCTGGTCTGCATGGCCGGACTGGTGATTGCCATTCTCCTCCTTTACGGGGCGCAGTTGATGTGGGTGGCTGTCGTTTTCAGCGTTCTTTTCGGTTTTTCCATCGCGGTGCGCACCGTCCTGCCGCCGCTCATGACGGCGAAAGTTTTGGGGCAGAAGCATTTTGCGGTCATCTACGGACTGCTCAACATCTTCACAACGCTGGGGACGGCCGTGGGCGTGCCGCTTTCCGGCTTTATTTACGACTGGACAAAGAGTTATTCCCTGGCATTTGCTCTGTATATAGGGCTTTGCCTGATCGCGGCCGCAGCCGGCATTGCCGTCATGATCCGGGGCGAAAAAAAACAATCGTCCGTCATTTGCATTCGTTGAGTTTGAGAATTTTTCTAGTTTTGCCCGGTCCGGCAGGATAATCTGCAAGCAGCCCGGAGATCAGGCATTTGGCCACGCTGTCCAAGTCTTCCTCTCCCTCGCTTGCGACCTTGCCCTGCCAGAGTTCATCGCCCGGCTTGCGGCCTGCCGAGTCGAAGACGTCCATGCTGATCCAGCGAATATGAACCGTGTAGAATCCGCCTCCCTCGATGACATAGTGCATTTCCATTGTGGCGCCTTTTGGCGTGGGTTGAAGAGACGGGACCGGGCGGGATACGACCGGCTCCTGCCTTTGCTCGGCTCTTGTGCCGGCTTTGATCAGGACGAGGACGTGAGGCTTGGCGCGGTCATGCACCAGGCCTTTTTTTTCCAGCTCGCCGCGGATGATGGGCAGCAGGTTTTCCGTCAGGGGCATCTCGCCTTCAGGTGAAAGGAAGGAAAACTTTTTGCAAGCCGGGGCAGGGAAGCTTGGCGCCGCGCGGCTTTCGACATCCATCACGATATGCGTCGGGGCGCAGCCTTCCATCCAGCACAGACAGGTTATCCCCAGCAGGGCGCGGAATAAAAATGATCTTTTGGCGATCATGCTACAAATCCCTGAGCAGCTTGTTTTCCGGTTGACGCTCTATCGTTTGATCAAACGTTTCCAGGGAAGCCGAAAGGGCGTCGAATTCAGGGGAGCGCGTGAAAGGCGTCTGGTTCAGGCCCCGTTTGTCCATTGCGCCGATGACATACTGGACGGTCAGCGTATTGACGTCGCGCGCCGGCTGATAACCCTGCTCCGTGATTCCCTCCGTCCGGGCCATCGAAAGAATATTGCTTTTCACCAGATTGAACAGAATTTCGTTGACGAAGCGAATGGGAATTTCCAGCTGATTGGATATATCTCGGGCCGTCGCCGGTTTTTCTCCCTGAACGAACCGCTGGACCATATGATGGGCGATGCGCAGGGAAAGCAGCGTGCGAAGGCGGTGGCTGGCCGCGAGCGCATCCGGTTCAAACTCGTAAGTGTCCACGTTCTGGTAGGCAAACGAAAGCTCCGCCCCGTACAGCACGATCAGCCAGCTCAACTGAAGCCAGGCGAGGAAAAGGGGCAGGGCGGCGAAGCTACCGTAAATGGCATTGTACTGGGCAACGCCGACCTGGAACGTAATATAGGCCCATTCGACCACCTGAAAGATCGTTCCGGTGATGATTCCCGCGATAATGCCGGCGGAAAATTTTACCTGGGTGTTCGGCATGAAAATATAGAGGAAGGTGAAAAGCGCCCACATGAGGGTATAGGGCAGCAGCTTCAGAAGAAAAAAGATGACGGGGCCGAAGCTTCCCAAAATGGCGAATTTCTCCAGAATCAGGTTCACCTGCGTGGTAATAAAAACGTTCACACCGCCCGATAGAACCAGGATGACCGGGCAGATCAGGATGAGAGACAGATAATCGCCGAACATCCGGCCGATGGTTCGTTTTTCCCGAATGCCCCAGATGTCGTTGAAAGACTCTTCGATCTGCCTCAGCATTTTGATGACGGCCCAGAAAAGCACCACCAGGCCGACGCCGGCGATCAGGCCGCCCTTTGTGTTGGCGAGAAGGGCGTCGGAAAACTGGATCACATTGGCCAGAATATCTTCATGGCCGGCCAGTTTTTCCCGCAGTTGCTCTTCCAGCACTTTCTGAAAGCCGAAGCCTTTGGCGATGCCGAAGGCCATGGCGGCGATGGGGACAATCGAGACCAGCGAATAAAACGTCAGCGAGGATGCGCGAAGCTGGCATTTGTCTTCGTCAAAGCCGCGGATGGAAAGAATCAGCACCCTGGCCAGCTTCAGAAAAAAAGATTTTCCGGGAGGAAGTCCCGTGCCGCGAATTCTCCAGATGTCTTTCCGGATGAAATCCATGGTTCTTTGAATTCGTGTTTTATTTTCGGCCATGATGCCTCCTTTAGTTCCCCAGAATGACTTCCCCCGTGTCGGTGATCAGCTTTTCCGGCAGTTGGAAAAGACGACGGAAAACGCCCAGGGTTTCTCTGCCGATGGATCTCACCGGCATGGGCTTGACATTCGGGTCTTTCCACGCGCCGTTGATTTTAACATAAATGGTGAGGATATTCCCGTTTTTATCCAGAATCAGCCAGCCTACAATCGGCATTTTTGAAGCAACCAGATCCAGGGTTTGCAGGGGGTGAATGCCGGCGATGCCGTCCAGCTCTTTTCGAAACACGTCAACGCTGCCCGCCGCCGAGATTTCCATTGCGTCGCCGGAAATAAAGAAATCTTTGGATGAAAACACGCCGTTTTGAACGGAGGCCTGGGCGCTAATGGCGCTGTAAGGCATGCCGTCCTTGGCCATGTCCGGCAGTTTCAGCCGGATAAGCTGCGAAACATTCAGCAGGGAGAAGATTTTGGAAAGGACCGAAAACTTTCTCAGGACGCCTTTTTCGGCGCGGATTTGCAGCGTTCCGGCCGCTGTTTTTTTCAGATCGGCGGCTTGACTTCCGGCAGCGGTCAGGTCTCCGGAAACCGACAGACTGCCGGTGATCAGACCGTCTCCGATGTCCATGATGCTCTGGAGTTTTTCCAGACTCACCCCGTTGACGGAAAGGTTTGCATCATAGCGGTTCTGACCATCAGGACGAAGAGCCGCTTTGCCTTTTGCCCGAATGCGTCCGTCAAAAACGCCCGCTTCCAGGGATGAGACATTCAGGATTCCGGTCGTATAGTTCAGCACAGTATTCAGGCCGCTGAATTCGACGCCTTCCAGCTTTCCCGCATTCGCGCGAACGGTTGCGTCAACGGTTATGTTGGACGGCGCGCTTCCGTCTTTTTTGGACGTTTTCAGGGAGGCCAGTAGAGCGATGTCGTCGGAATGGATGTAGGGAGAGGCCAGTTCCGCCGTGATTTTCGGCGCGGCAAAGTCCCGGAGGTGACCCGATGCGTTGAAAAGAGATTGTCCCAGGCCGAAAGAAAGGCGGTTGACGAGAAGGTCATTGCCTTTCCAGACGGCCTGTGCGCTGACGCCGGAAAACGTTGCGTCGCCTTTCGGGCTTGTCCATCCGAGGTCCCTGGCATGGAGCCGATCAGCCTTGACCTGAAACGCGACGGCCGGTTTGCGGAAATCATCGATGCTGAACTTTCCCTGAATGTCACTTTCTCCGATTTTTGCTTTGAGCGGGCCTGTTTCCATTTTGCTGCCCCGGAAATAGGCCTGCCCGGTCAAACCGTTGACAGGCCCGGCGAGTGCCGGGACCATCAAAGAGACGTTGCTAAACGACGCGTTCCCCGTCCATTGCAGAGAGGCAGGATGAAGGAGGTCGCCCTTGCTGGAAACATCCAGCGAGGCGGTGCCCGAAGGATTCATTTCTCTCAGGACAGGAAACAGGGCAGCGGCTTCACGAAGGTTCAAGGTTTTCGATTCGGCATGCAGGGAAAGAGGAATTCCACCGGAAAAGTTATAGGTCGCCGAACCGCTGAATTTCACCTGGGGCAGCTCATACCGGATGGAAGAAAACGTGAGAGCTTCCTGATTTACGATCATGTCGGCGGTCAGGGTGTTTGTTCTGGAGGCGGGTTTTTCCAGGATGTCCGGAAACGCATAGGAGGCATTGGTCAGATTCCAGTCGGCATGCACGCGAAAATCGGATGCCGTTCCTTTTCCCAACAGATCGAGGGCGGACGGACCGTTAAAGCTAAAATTGCGAAACCGGTCTTTTCCCAGAAGCCATGTGACTTCCTTGCGGGCCGGCTGAACGGTCATGGCCGCCGTGTATTCGGCGGGACCCGGCCTAGCAAAATCGGAAATGCTGCCATCTAGTGCAAAAGGTGATTGGCCGAAGAGCCCTTTCATGCCGCGCAGCCGGAACCGGCGGTTTTGAAGCTCCAGAACGCCGCGAATGTCATGAAAATCCGGCGCGGTTTGATGTACTGTAAAAACGCCTTCGCTGACGTCTGCCCGAAGGGAAAGGACGCCGGCGTTTTCCGGCCTGTCCATGTGCGCAATCTGGCTTGCCCTGCCTTTGAGCGTTCCTTCCATCAGGCGAAAGTTGCCGTCTCGAACGTGCGCGGCAATAAAATCTCCCACCGTCTTCGGAATGATTTTCCAGGGAATGTAAGGCCGCATTTCTTTCAGGGAAAAGGCCGACGTTTTGGCAATTGCGGTCAGGAAGAAATCTTCCTTGTCCATGTCCTGAATGTTCAGACGGCCGCTTGCTTCAAAGCGATCGATCGCCAGGCGCGCCACGTCCAGCGAAAGATTTCCGGCGTTGCGGCTCAAAGCGTAGTCGAGGCGGACCGCTTGCGGGTTGAGCGGATTGGAAAAAGCTCTGGAGCACTCGAGTAGGCCGCTTTTCACCGTAGCGTTTCCTTTTGATGAAAAATTCTTCAGGTTCCCGGAAAAATTTGTGTCCGCATCCAGCAGGCCGCCCAGCCGATCGATCGGCGCCTTGCGATTCAGATAAGGCGCGTAATGCTGAAGGTCCGATCCCCTGAGTCGCACGGAAGCTTCCAAGTCTCCCGCCCAGACGGGCTTTCCGGACGAAGCGGGTTCGAAGGTTCCCTTGAGGGAAAGGGTCGCTTTGTTCCGATCTTCGTTGACAGTCGCACTTATTTGATATTGAAACCGACTTCCGAACAAAGGGGAATCGATGGCGCAGTCGAGATCATCCAGACGGGTAGTGATCACTTCATTTCCCGCGGCCTGATCCTCAAAGGTCACCGATCCTTTGTCAATGGCGATGTTGTTGATTTTCAGCGACGTTTCCTTCCGGGGTTTCGCCAGCAGATCGGCGATGTTCAATTCCCCGTTGCTGTCCCGCTTCAGCCGGAAAACGGGCCGATCCAGAAGAACGTCTCTGAGTGAGAATTGATTTCTCAGAAGGGGAAGAATGTCCAGGCGCAGACGGGCAGACCGGATGTTGACGAAGTCGGCAACGCCGTCCTTTTCCTTGATGATGAAGCCGGTAAAGGTAAACGCCAGTCCTTTGCGAAGGGAAAGAGAGCCGCTTCCCTCATCGTAATGGACGGGTCGGTTCAGTTCCCTGCCGATCATTCTTGTCAGAGGTTCCTTGAAGGCATCGGGTTGGGATAGTTTCCACGAAACGAAGAGCCAGGCGGACGCAAGAAGAACGACGAACGCAGCAGCGCCGATTCCAAAAAATAAAAAGAATTTCTTTTGCGTCGTCAAACAGAAGCCTTTTTACGATGATCCTGGATCGCGGAGCGTTAAGAATCCCCGCGCGCGTCCAGATCCCGGAAGGCCCTGATACCGCTAAGGCTGGTGGCTTCCAGGATTCCCCGGGTGATGGCCCGCGTCATGCAGTCCGCTGCGCTGCGCCCCATTTCGGTCAGAATTTCCGCCGCCGGAGATGCGAAAAATCCCCGGGTCGCCGGCAGTTTTCGCTTGTTGGTTCCAATGCAAAAGATCGTGTCTCCATCAAACATCGTGTGCGACGGGCGTATGGCGCGGGCAAAGCCGTCGTGGGCCATCTGAGCAATTTTTTGCGCCTGCGCTTTGGTTAAAGCCGCATTGGTCGCGATCACTCCGATGGTCGTGTTCTGTCCCGCGGAAGCCACGGGTGGCGGGGGCAGTTTCACCGCTCGCTTTCCGAGGTCTCCGAATTCCGATTCTGCTTCCTGACGGATTTCCCAGAAACGCCCCGTCGCGGGATCGATCACGGAACCCAGAGAGTTCACGGCAACAATCGCCGCGACGATAATTCCCGAGGGCAGGGCTTCGCTGGCCGTTCCCAGACCGCCTTTGATTCCTCCGGCGATGGCGCCCGTTCCCGCGCCGACGGACCCGAGGGGGAAAACGCCTTTGCCTGCGGCGCTGCATGCCGCCGCTCCCCATTTTGGACCAATCGGTGGAACAAACTGTTTTCCCCGGCCCAGATCGAAAAGCGCGGCCGCCGGCACAATAGGCGCCACATAGCCATCCTGCAGCGGAAATCCCCAGCCTTTCTTTTCGAGCCAGCGCACGACGCCGTCTGCCGTTGCCAGGCCATATACGGATCCGCCGGTCAACACGACCGCCTGCACCTTTTCCACCAGATTCATGGGCTGCAACAGGTCTGTTTCGCGCGTTCCCGGTGCGGAGCCGCGAACATCCACGCCGGCCGTCGCTCCCTCGGGGCAGAGAATCGCGGTTGTGCCGCAGGTGTATTTCCGGCTGGTGAAATGACCGACCATGATTCCTTCAACATCGATCAGAGAATTATTCCGGCCTGTTTTATTCATCGGCATCTCCTTGCGAAAAAGGTTGTGCGACGTCTTCAAATGATCGCGATCATCACTGATAAACTTATGATCAAAATCCGCTTGTCGATTGCGTTTCATTTACCACAGGTCGGAAGGCATTTCAGCTATTATTTCATTGACATCTCGTGATGTTCTTCCTATACTCC
>JAQUVQ010000090.1 GCA_028693285.1 Smithellaceae bacterium | reverse complement strand
TAGGATAAGGCCGTGACGATTGAGCGCCCATTCGCAGGAAATATAGGAAGGCGTCCGCAGAAAGCAGGCAACCTCTTCAACACGGGGCTCACCTTCACGAAGCCTGTTGATATAGACCCCGCGCGTAACCCGTTCAACAAATCCTTTAGCCAGCGCCCGGGTGAGGAAGACATTGGCGTTACCGGTGAATTTCTCCACATCGGCATAATGAAAGAGATTCGGCAATTGCCGGAGGATATTGACGGACGTCATGGCAGGCGCACCCCCTTGGCTTGCAACTCGCCGAAGAGAGAACGAGCCGCTTCCAGGAAGGCGGCAAATCCATCAGACTGATGGACAGCGATCACCTCCGGTGGAAGAAAACGCAGCAAGTCTTGCGCGATAGCCTCGCGCATCTTTTCTTTCTCTTGCTTTAAAGGTTTGATAAAAAAATCAATGTTTCTTTGAGCGACAAAGGCCGCCCTGTACAGTGTAAATTTTCTCTGGATCATTGCAACATCCACGGATGTTTTCAGGACGGCATAAAGATACCAGAGATCAAAAATATCGCGGCCTTTAAGATAGCGACGCTCCAGGAGGGCGCGCACTTTGTCGGAAAGAATCTCCGCAGGCGTTTGGGCGACGATAATCGCATTGGGGCGAGGCACGCGGAATTCCCCGGAAGCCATCAGACTGGCAACGGCGCTCCATGATGAAAGAACGTGATTTTGGACATCCGGCAATTTTCCCGCAACCAGACCTTCAAATTCCAGTTTGATGGAAATCTTTTCTCTCGCGGCTTCCGGGCGAAAATCCACAAAGCATTTCAGCGCATCAGCGCGAGAGCTTTTTTTGTTCACGGTAACGGTGCCGGGCCCAAAATGAGGAACCATAAGCTTTTCAATGCCCTTGATGGCCCCGCTCAGTATTTTTTCAGCGGCATCGGGCGCAAGCGGCGTCACAAAATCGAGATCTTCGGAAAAACGGCTCCCGCCATAACACCAGCGAATAGCCGTGCCGCCCTGAAAGATCAGATGGCGGCTTTCTTTCTGCATAAAAAGCTGGTGCAGAAGGATCAACTGTGCAATCTCCGCCTTGCGGATATAGGTTTCACGATAAGTTTTCATATACGGTTACGATATAATACATATTTGTATTGTAATGTAAACCAAATAGTCATGTTATTGAAGATAGCCTTTCAGCCACCATATCATAGCAAACTGATGGTATTTCGGACACCATGAATAATCCGATGCACCCAGATGATCTGTTCTTCAACGGTATAAAAAACAAGATAATTATTTGTCAAAGGAATAAGCTGGGAAATAAAAGGCAATCTGCTTGACAAATCCTCTATTCTTACATATCATCATTGGTAAGAAAACAACAAGGAGGTTCAACTTATGCTCTCAACGGTTACATCTAAAGGCCAGGTAACGATTCCCAAACCGATTCGGGACGCTTTAGGCATCGCTCCCAATGATCGAGTTACATTTATTCAGGAAGGTAAAAGAGTGTTACTCCAACCTGTCGGGACACTGAAATCCTTCAGAGGCACCGTGAAAACAAAAGGTCCCGACTCTTTTGCCGAAGAGCGTACAAATGCCAAAGCAGCCGTAGCCGGAAGAAACAAAGAGGAAAGCGAATGAATACCTGCTTTGTGGATACCAACCTTTTCGTCCGCTACCTCACCGATGATGATGCGAAAAAGGCCGACCGTGTCGAGGCTCTGCTGAGCAAAGCATCCGAAGGCAAAGTACAGCTCGTCACGTCTGATTTTGTCCTCGTGGAACTGATTTGGGTGCTTGAATCTTCATACAAAATGAAACCGGGAGAAATCACGCCCATGATTCGCGCCATCATGGCAACGCCGGGCATGGAAGTCATTAACGGAGAACTTATGGCCAGAGCGCTGGATCATTATGAAAATAAGAATGTAGATATTGTCGATGGCTATATCGCCGCGCTAATGAAAAAACTGAATATCACCGATGTCTTTTCCTTTGACCGGAAGCATCTCTCTCGTATCGGCGACTTGAACAGGATCGAACCATAAAGCATTGTTGATCGCCCTTGGCAGCTGCACCAACTTGGAAAATGAATTAAGTGTTATGTCCCCGGTAATACTCCACTATCTTAAAGATTTGTTGATTTCGCTTTAATTTTTTTTCTTCTCAATCCTAATTCTTTTGCAACGTCATCAAATGATCGCCCCTTTTGATTTCTTGGATCAAATTTTGCTTCTCGTAAATCTTTAAGATCATTGAAGTCTTCAATGTCTTCCTGCATACGAATAAAGTCTTCATAAGGGATAACAGCGAATTCTTTTTTTCCTAGTTTCTCTATGATTTGGGGTTTCATGGTTTATTTGTATGCCTCCTTCCTGTTTTTTATTCGATATATCGTAATCTTAGTTTTTGTTATTTCAAAGAGAATTCTCCAATTGCCGACCCTCAGGCGATACTCGGGAAAATAGTTTGACAGTTTTTTGATATCACCAACAAGTCCATTCTCCATCGCAAATATTGAATCGGCAATGCGCTGAGCATCAGACTTAGGAATCATTGCCAAATCCTTTTCTGCACGCTTCCTGATTTCAATTTCATATCGCATGTCATTCTATTAACATATCAACGAGAAATGTCAATTATTACTCATATCTCTTCGTCAACTACCTACCCGATGATGATGCGGGAAATGCCGACCGCGTCGAAGCATCTCTCTCGAATCGGCGGTGGGAACAGGATCGAACCGTAAAACATTTTTGATCGCTCTTGGCAGCTGCACCAGTGTGGAAACTGAATTAGGTGTTATGTCCCCGGAATTACACAGTCGTCTTCCCGGCGAATGTGTGAAAAAAGGGGGACTTGCTTCCTCGTTCCCGCATTCCCATGCGCCGCGTGGGAATGCAGTCTGGGCACGCTGCGCGCCGGGGGGGCAAAAGGCGGGTTTAAAAACCCGCACTACATTTCTTTACGGCACAGCGCCTCCGGTTGCCGCAAAGACGCTGTAGAGCGGCAGGAAGGTGATTTTCTGCTTTGGCAGATCCGCATAGGGCCGGTCGGAAAAGACCATCGCCTGGCCGCAGTCCGGATATGCGGCCAGAAACAGATGCAGGCTTTTCAGGCTGCCGGTGGCGCCGCTTTTCACCTCCACCGGATGAATTCTGCCATCCATGACAGCCAGATAATCCACCTCGGCGGAACTGCTTTTCGCCTGCCGATCCCAGTAATAAAGGCTGCCGTTTTGTGAAATCAGCATCTCCTGCCCTACAAACTGTTCCGCCATGGCGCCGCGATAGATGGCCAGCAGATCGCTCCTGCCATACTCCACATCATCCGGCATGGCGGCAAGAGACCGCATCAGCCCAACGTCCAGCAACAGCGCCTTGAATATCTTGGCCGAAGCGCTCGCCCCCAGTGGCAAACCGGATGGATCAGCAGAGGGAATTCTGCGCGCAACATGCGCCAGACAGAGTGCCTCAAAAGCCTTCTTCAAGGTTGGGTTGGCATACCCTTCGCCCAGCCGCGCATATTTAATCTGTTGTCCGACACGCTGCGCAAGTGAGGTAAAGACCGAGTCGAGGCAGTAACGGTCAACCTGGGGCGTATATTTGGCAAAATCCATCCGGTATGATTCCACAATCTCTCCCTGAACCTCGAAAGCG
>JAQUVQ010000089.1 GCA_028693285.1 Smithellaceae bacterium | reverse complement strand
GGAGAAGATCGCCACTCCGAACTGAAAACCTCCGTTTTTCGCAACAGCGCGGGAAAAGTGTGGACGATCTGCCAGATGAGCGACGTCACGGAACTGCGCCGGATGCAGCAAGCCCTTCAGAAAAGCGAGGAGCGGCTCCGCCGGATCACGGACAATATGGAGGACCTGGTTCTCCAGGTCAACCTGGAGGGGACCATCGAATTCATCTCTCCGTCGGTCAAGCAGGTTCTGGACTACGATATTGCCGATCTGCTCGGTAGTTCGGTGATTTCCTACATCCATGAAGAAGATCTGGCCAGCGCCATGTCGGTTTTGAAAAAGGGCGTAAAGAAAGGTCAGAACAAAACCGAAATCCGCATCCGGCATCGGGACGGCCGCTTTTTCTGGTTTGAAGTGGTCGGCACGGCCATTCGCAACGAAACGGGGAAAATTACCGGCGCCGTACTGGGCGGGCGGGATGTCACGCAAAGAAAAGAAATCGAAAACAGCCTGCGCCAGAGCGAGGAAACGTTCCGGGCGCTGACGGAAAGCACGGTTGTCGCGATTTTCGTTGTCCAGGGCGAGAGATTTCGCTACATCAACAAGGCTTTTACGCTTCTTTCCGGCTACACGATGGAAGATTTGCGGGAATTCCATTTCTGGGACCTCATCGCTCCGGAGATGAGAGATTTTGTCCGGGATCAGGGACTGGCTCGCCAGCGCGGGGAAGAAGTTGTATCAAATTATGAAATCAAATATCTGACAAAAACCGGCGAGACAAGAATCGGCGATTTCGGGGCGACCTTTATCCATTATGAAGGCCGGCCGGCCATGATCGCTTCGATTTCCGACACCACGGAGCGGAAAAAGAAGAAAGAAGAATTGCGGGCCAGCGAGGAGCGTTACCGCACAATTATCGAGAATATCGAGGATGGCTATTTCGAGGTGAATCTCAAAGGAGATCTTATTTTTGCCAGCGATCCCTGCATGAAAATTACCGGCACCGACCGGAAAACCTTCATCGGCATGAATTTTCGCGAGTTCTCGCCGAGGGAAAACTGGCCCGCGATTTACCAGGCGTTCTACAGGGTTTTTGAAACCGGAGAGCCTTTGAAAGGCCTGTCCTGGGAAGTGGTTCGTATCGATGGGGTTCATCAGTATATCGAAATATCCACATCGCTGATTCGGGATCACGAGGGGCGGCCGGTCGGGTTCCGGGGCATCGTACGGGACGTGACGGAGCGCAAGCAGCGCGAAGACATGATCCAGTGGATGGCTTACCATGACATTCTGACGGGGCTTCCCAACCGGGCTCTTTTTTACGACCGCGCCGCCATGGTGCTGGCCCAGGCCAAACGGAAGCAATGGCGTTTCGGACTCATGATGCTCGATCTCGATCGCTTCAAGGAAGTCAACGACACCTACGGACATGATGCCGGAGACAAGCTCCTGATCGGGGTGGCCCGCTGCCTGGAAGAGGCGCTGCGGGAGCAGGATACGGTGGCCCGCATCGGCGGGGACGAGTTCGTCGTCATTCTTCCGGAAGTTTCCAGCCGCGAGGACGTAAGAATGATCCGAGAGAGAATCGCCAAAGGTTTTCAAAGGCCGATTCCGATCGGAGAGACGGAAATGGTCGCGGCCTGCAGCATCGGCGTGGCCCTTTATCCTGATGATGCCGGGGATATTGAAAGTCTGATGCACTTTGCGGACGAGGCGATGTACAGGGCCAAAATCGAAGGAGGCGGTCTTTGCAGCAATTGATGCCAGAGAGGCTTCCGTCCGCCCGGTCCGGTTCTTTATGAAACAGCAGGCCAAAGGCAAAATCCACGAGCGGATCACCGCCATTCCGAATGCCTGGTATCCCGTTTATCTGGTTCGGGGAGAAAAGAAAAATCTGATGATCGACGCGGGCGTTAATCTTCTGGGTCCCCGCTACCTCACGCTCATTCAGGATATTCTCGGCGGCGCAACAAAGCTCCACTATCTTTTTCTAACCCATTCGCATTATGATCATGTCGGCTCTGCGGGCTATTTAAAACGGCGCATTCCGGGCTTAAAGATCGGGGCTCATGAGCGGGTCGGCGGCCTGCTGCACAAGCCCAGCGTTCTGGACATGATGAACCGCCTCAGCGCCAACCATGTCGAGCTTCTGAAGTACAATGCCGCCGGTGAAGATCTGACGCTGAAGCCGTTTGACATCGATATTCTGCTGAAACAGGGGGACGAACTGGATCTGGGCGGTCTCACCTGCCGCGTTTATGAGACGCCCGGCCACACCAAAGACTCGCTGACGTTCTACTTTCCGGAGATCGGGGTCTTGTTTCCCGGCGAATCCGCCGGCGTCCTTGCGGGTGAAACGGCCGGCGAAATGCAGGTTGAATTTCTTGCCTCCTACCGGGACTATATCGATTCGCTGAAACTCATGATTTCTCTTAAGCCCGGCTTGATCTGCCTGGGGCATGGATGGGTGCTGGGCGGCAGGGACGCGGAAGATTTTCTCCGGCGCTCTCTTGCGGAAACCTTCCGGTACCGGGAGCTTATCGAAGACTATCTGAATGCCGCGGGCGGGGACGTGGAGACGGCCATTCAGGATATGGCCCATGCCCAATACGACGTCAAGGGCGGCATCTTTCAGGAACGGATTTCCTACGTGACCAATCTGAGCGCGCAGGTCAGGCATATTGCCGGATTGACTGCACCCTGAATCCTTCCGGCGATCACCATCAACGAAGCAACGACTGATATGGGGAGGATGATCATGAGCAAGTTCATTGACCTTTCAGTGGCGATCGAAAGCGGCCTGCCCAGCGATCCGCCGATGATGATTCCCAAAATCATGTATGTGGATCATGCGCTGGGGGCTGAAAGCATGAAGGCGTTCTATCCCGGCCTGACCGCTTCCGACCTGCCGGAAGGATTGGGTTGGGCACTCGAAATTCTGGAGGTCTCGACGCACGCGGGTACACATATGGACGCACCCTGGCATTATCATCCCACACAGGACCGGGGGAAACCGGCTTTGACCATCGATCAGTTTCCCCTGGAATGGGGAGTGGGAAACGGCGTGAAGCTTGACTTTTCGGGCTTTCCCGACGGATACAATATCACGGTTGAAGATGTTCAAACCAAACTCAAGGAAATAAATTACTCGCTTCGGTCGGGGGATGTTTTTCTGGCGCAAAGCGGCGCCGCGCCTTTCTGGGGCACACCCGAATATCTTGTAAAGGGATGCGGATTTGGCCGGGCGGCGACTCTCTGGATTCTGGACCAGGGCGTTCACGTGGTCGGGACGGACGGCTGGAGCTGGGACAGGCCTCTGCCCTTTCAGGCCGAAGAGTTTGCGAAGACCAGGGACGCTTCGCTGATCTGGGAAGGGCATTTTGCGGGGATCGACAAGGGCTATTTCCAGATTGAAAAGCTGGCCAATCTGGAAAAAATTCCGTCAACCGGCTTCAGGTTTTACTGCTTCCCGGTGAAAATAAAGGGCGCGAGCGCCGGATGGATCAGGGCGGTCGCGGAGATTTTATAAAACGGACCCGATGGGCCTGGTTTTCCCGATGGAGGCGTGAAATGACCGGCGCCTATGTTCCGTAAACACTATTAGTGAGTTACGGCCTGTTGCCCAAGCGAAAAGGGTATTCGGGCAACAAGCCGCCAGCACTGGGCGCGTGGTTTTGATAAAAAGACCCCCTCAGTTGTAGAAACCTGAGGGGGCGTACTATTAACACAGATCCTGAAGGTTGCCGAAGCGGCGGTTACTTCATCGCT
>JAQUVQ010000008.1 GCA_028693285.1 Smithellaceae bacterium | reverse complement strand
ACTAAGCAATGCTGTAAATTCCATAAATCCCCCCTTACACGAATGATGTGAATAATTGGAACAACCCTCTTACGCTCATGAAACGTTTAAATGTTGCTCCCTTGCCGGCCGAGATGCCGCCGGCCGCCTCTGCTAAATAAAACATAGGCGTTTTTATACGCTTACTTGAGCCGTTAGTCAAATTATTAGAGCGACGAGCGAGAAGAAAGGCTAGTGGCGAGAGGCCAGGGGCGATAGGGGAAAGAGCTCCTGTTCATAGCTGGTGCATGGTGGATTGTGAATGGTGAATAGGAGCAAAGAGAAAAAGACAGGCTATTGTTGTGCGGCTAACACTTCTTTGCAAAAGGTTTGTGACGAATTTCAGAAAATACGCCGCAAATCCTCGTAGAACAAGGGGTTGCAACCCCTTGTTCTGGGACATGGGATCATGCCTATGCAAAGAGATTTCTAACGCACAACACTATGCGCGATAGGTGATGGGCCTTAGGCAACGCAGGCAAAAAAAGGGGGCTGCGATCTTTCGCAACCCCCTTTTGGTTGATGTTGAAACTTAAATTTTAGACGGTGAAGGCCAGGTCAACGAGTTCCATGGCGGACTTATCGTTGGCTTTGACGGCTTCCGCACGCGCCTTGACGGTGCTCACGGCTTCATTCATGAAGAATTTGGCCGAGGCGATCTTGCCCGCATAATAAGCCGCATCCTGATTTTCGCGCTGCAGGCCCTTCTGCTTGCCGATGGTGGTCAAACCTTTTTCCTCATACATGGCGTTCAGCTTCGCCTGCGCAATGCCGGCGGCGTCCAGAAGGAGGTATCCGAGGACCATGTCGCCGAACATATCCAGGTATTTGCCCGCGTTGTAAATGGGAGCGATGAAGTCGCCGCCTTTGCCTGCCGCGGCAAAGAACATGGCCACTTCGAAGCAGGCGTTGGCTGCTTCTTCCAGCGTGGCGGCCGCTTTTCCCAGTTCGGGATTGTTCTTGTATTTGGCGACGGTCTGCTGAACCAGACCGGCCATATTCATCACGTTGGCGCCTTTGCGCTGACCCAGCTTGCGTCCGACAAAGTCGAGCGCCTGGATGCCGTTGGTGCCTTCGTAAATGCAGGCGATTTTTTCATCGCGCATCAACTGTTCCACCGGGTATTCCGAGCAGTAGCCATATCCGCCGTAAACATCCATGGCCAGCGAGCAGATGAGCAGGCCTTTGTCGGTCGAGTAGGATTTGATGATCGGGGTCAGAAGTTCCAGATAGCCTTCCCAGTTGCCCTTTTCCACTTCCGTTTTGGAGATCTTGCTCATGTCCATGCAGTAGGCGCCGAAATAGGCCAGGGCGCGGATGCCTTCGACATGGGCTTTCATCCACATGAGTTTTTTGCGGACATCGGGGTGGTTGATGATGGTCACCGCTTTGGCGGCGGGGTTTTTCATCTCCCAAACCGGCGTTCCCTGAATGCGCTCTTTGGCGTACGCCACGGCATGCTGAAAAGCGGCCGATCCGAGGGCGACACCCTGCATGCCGACGCCCAGACGCGCTTCATTCATCATCTGGAACATGATCTTGATGCCGGCGCGTTCTTCACCCAGCAGTTCGCCGATGCACTTTCCGTCTTCGCCGAAATTCAATGTGGCGGTGGCGGAGGCTTTGATGCCCATTTTATGCTCGATGCCGCCGCATTTCACATCGTTGGGCTCGCCCAGGGAGCCGTCGTCATTGACGCGGATTTTGGGGACGATGAAAATGGAGATGCCCTTGGTTCCCGCCGGATCGCCTTCAATGCGGGCCAGAACGGGGTGAATGATGTTCGGGGTCAAATCATGATCGCCCGCCGAAATAAAGCACTTGGTTCCGGTGATCAGGAACTTTCCGTCGGGAAGACGTTTGGCCGTTGTTTTCAGCGCGCCGACGTCGGAGCCCGCGCCCGGCTCGGTCAGGCACATCGTGCCGGTCCATTCGCCGGAGAAGCATTTTTCCATGTATTTTTTCTTCTGCTGTTCATTGCCGTAAACATTGATCAGGTTGGCGGCGCCGTGGGTCAGGCCGGGATACATCATGAAAGCATAGTTGGCCGCGCAGAACAACTCTGAAACCGCGTAGCCCGCGGTGTGGGGCAGGCCCTGGCCGCCGACATCGGGAGAATCCATCGGGTTGATCCACCCGGCTTCGCTGTATTTTTTAAACGGTTCCCGGAAACACTTGGGCACGGTGACTTTGCCGTCTTTGAAATGACAGCCTTCTTCGTCTCCTTCTTTTAAAGTCGGAAAAACGTCATTGACGGCCATTTTTTCGGCTTCGCTCAAGATCATCAATACGTCATCCTTGGAAAAACCTCCATAGGCCTCGGAATCAAAAACTTTTTCAATCCCGAACTGCTCAAAAAGAAGAAACTGCTGATCGCGTGTGTTGACTAATAAATTGCCCATAACTGACTCCCTTCGTAAAAGTGGTTTATTTTTTTAACGTTCATAGACGTCCGTTTTGTGAAGAATAACTTCGGAATTTTTCATGATCAGTGCAGCAGAATACAAATCGATTTTGAAACATCCCGCCTGAAGCTTTCTGGCCGTGGTTCCATTTCAGGAAGTTGACTATAAGTACAAACGTGACCGAAAGTCAATCAAAATGATGAAAAAATGAGGCGAATCGGCGGCCGTTTTTTGCCCCGGGGGTCATTCCGGTCGACGCCTGGTGGATTTATTTTATAAGTCCTTGAAATTCATAATATTCTGACAGATTTGATAAGGCCCGGACCGCCTTGGGCAGCCCTTCGTAAACCGGGATTCCGGCTTTCATGAGAATGTCTTTGAAAACCGGAATCCATCGCCGGATTTTCGGCGAAGCCTCATACTGACGCCAGGCCACCAGCATGGGTTTGCCGCCGGCGCATTTCCCGGCTTCCGTCGCCAGATACCTGGCAAGCGTTTCGATATACGTTCCGTCCGGCGCCTGGTTGTAAAGCCAGTCCAGCGGAACGGAGACGATGAAATTGTCCATCTCTCCACTTTTCGCGACAACATCAATCACTTCACCCATCAGGGGCAGATGAACAAAGGCAATCGCCGCGTCAATGGGATTGCGGATCATCGACCCGGCCGGCGGTATGCGTTTCCGAAGCTTCCGGATCAGGTTTTGGGAAAGCACGGGAAGCTCCAGACCCGCTTTCGCGCAGTCATCCGCCACCGACACGCCGTTGCCTCCGCCGAATCCGAGAACGGCCACCCTTTTTCCCCTGACCTTCCCCAGCCGGTGGAACGCCTGCGCGACATCAGCCATTTCTTCGAGCGATTCCACACGGACCGCTCCCGTCTGGCGAAAGAAAGCCTTCCAGATCTTTTCCCCGCCGGCGAGCGATCCCGTATGCGAAGACACCGCCCTCGCTCCCGATTCCGTGAGGCCGCTTTTGTAGATGATGACGGGCTTTCGGCGATTGATTTTCTTCACCTGCTCAAGCAGGAGCCGGCCGTCCTTCACGCCCTCGATATACATGGTGATGATTCCGGTTTCCCCGTCGCGGGCCAGGTAATCCAGGAAATCCGTGCTGTCGAGCGTCAGGGCGTTGCCGTAGCTGATGGACTTGGCAAAGCCGATGCCGTAAACATCCGTCAGGTAATTGGAAAAATCCTGGGCGTTGCCGCCGCTCTGGCTGATCAGGGAGACGGGGCCGACCTTTGTGGAGGCGTCTTCCCAGGTCAGCATTCGGTTTTTGGGAACGTAGAAGCCCATGCAGTTCGGTCCGATGACGCGAAGGCCTCCTGCCGTTGCGACGGCTTCAATCTCCTTCTGCAGCCGGATGCCCTCTTCCTCGCCGGTTTCCTTGAAGCCGGAGCTGAAAATATGGATATTTTTGTGCCCCGTGGCGGCGCATTCCTTCAGCACGTCCGCGACCCTGGGGGCGGGAATCGAGAGAATCACCAGGTCCGCGACTTCCGGCAGCGACGACAGGTTCGGGTAGGCTTTGATCCCGTCGATGTCCTGAAGCCGCGGGTTCACGGGATAGAGTCTTCCCGGGTAGCCGAAATTTCTCATGCAGCCGAACATCCCGGCAAATCCGCTTGCGTCCGGACGGGTGGCGCCGACCACGGCAACGGATTGGGCGTTTGCCATCACGTCGAGCGCGGCGCGGATTTCCGCCTGTCTCTTTCGCTTTCCCTTTTCACGAGTCGGCAAAGCAGCGGGCTTTTCATCCAGAATCACCAGCGCATCCACCGCCACGACATTCCCCTTCGGAGTTGTGATCAGCGGATTGACATCCACCTCCCGAATGTCCGGCCGCTCCAGTCCAAGTCTCGACAGACCGAGCAAAACATCGGCCAGTTGATCGGCATTAACGGGCGCCTCGCCGCGAAAATTCCCCAGCAGCTTTCGGGACGATATTTCCCCGATCATTCGTTTTGCCTCCCGCCGGTCCAAAGGAGCAATGCGGAAAGCGGTGTCGGCCAGCGCTTCGGTAAAAATTCCGCCGAGGCCGAACATCACCACCGGCCCGAACTGGACGTCCCGAATCAGGCCGGCAACCCATTCCCGGCTGCCCGCGATCTGCGGAGAAACGATGCACCCCTCCCCGTCGGCGCCCGCGGACGCCCGAATGGCGCGGAACGCTTCCCGCACTTCTTTTGCGGATTTCAGGTTGGCTTTGACCAGGCCGCGTTCGGTTTTATGCTGAAGCTTCGCGCCGTGCCCCTTGACGACCACCGGATAGCCTGTCTTTTGCGCCTGCAAAACCGCTTCCCGCTCGCTTGCGGCCATCCGGTCGCGCGCAACGGGAACTCCATAAGATGCAATCAGTTTTTTGGATTCCATTTCCGTCAGGGACCGACGGCCTTCGGCTCTCACACGGCGAATGATAATGTCCGCGCTTGATGGGGTCATATTTTTCCCTCGAAGTTTTATTGTGAACAGGGCATGAACCGTTAACACAAGGCCGGACGTTAGTCAACCCGGAGGCCGCTTCGTCCGGCGCAATACTTCCCGCGTGGGCAGATGGCAAGCGGACATTTTCACTTTGGCAAAAATAGGACATTTCTAAAATGGCTTGACTACAATCCCCGTTCTTTCTATACTTCAATAAACAGAAAGGCTTGCCGTCATGATGGATTGGTCATTTTCTCCCGCGCTGGTCTGGGCGGTCGTCGGGCTCGTGCTCCTCATCGCGGAGCTGATGGCCGTGAGCTTCATTCTCTGCTTCATCGGCCTGGGTGCGCTCGTCGTCGCGCTTACCGCCTGGCTGGGACTCACGCCTTCCTTCAGCAGCCAGTTGATCGTCTTTACGGTTTCATCCCTCCTGCTGATGGCGCTGCTTCGAAAAACCGCCCGGAAACTCTTCGCGGGCCAGGCCGACGCTCCGCCGGATTACGCGGGGCAAAGAGTTCCCGTCGTCGGGGCTATTCCCCCGGGCGGCGAGGGAACGATTCAGTACCGGGGCTCGGTCTGGATCGCCTTTTCCGACGCGGCCGAAACGATACCGGAAGGCGCGGTCGTGCAGATTGAAGCCGTCGAGGGCATCCGCGTCAAAGTCAAACCCGCAGCATAAACAAAAGGAGGGAAGAATCATGGAAGTTGTCCTGATTGTTATGGCGCTCTTGGCCGTGGTTTTCATCGTCAAGGGCGTTTGCATTATTCCGCAGCAGAGCGCCTACGTCATCGAGCGGCTGGGGAAATTTAACCGGGTGCTTCATGCGGGCATCAGTTACATCATCCCCTTCGTGGACCGCAAAGCTTATGTGCATACGCTCAAAGAGCAGGCTCTCGACATCCCGGAGCAGATCTGCATCACGCGCGACAATGTCCAGGTTGGCGTGGACGGCGTGATCTTCATTCAGGTCTTCGATCCGCAAATGGCCTCGTACGGGATCAGCAATTACGTGTTTTCCATCGTGCAGCTGGCGCAGACCACCATGCGCAGCGAAGTCGGCAAGATCGATCTGGATAAAACGTTTGAAGAGCGAACCACCATCAATTCCGCCATCGTCTCCGCCATCAATGACGCCTCCCGGACCTGGGGCGTGAAAATCCTGCGCTACGAAATCAAAAACATCCGGCCTCCGGAAAACGTGCTGAATGCCATGGAAAAACAGATGCAGGCCGAACGGGAAAAGCGCGCGGTGATTCTGCAGTCGGAAGGCGAGAAGCAGTCGGCCGTCAATGTGGCCGAGGGCCAGAAACAGAAAGTCGTGCTGGAATCGGAAGCCGTGCGCCAGAAGCAGATCAATGAGGCGACCGGCCAGGCGGAAGCCATCCGCGCGATCGCCTCCGCCACGGCGGACGGTCTGAAAGCGGTGGCCGGCGCGGTACAGACCGAGGGCGGCATGGAGGCGGTGCAGCTGCGCGTTGCGGAAAAACTGGTCGAGCAGTTCGGCCATCTGGCCAAGCAGGGAAATACGCTCATTCTGCCGGCCAACTTCGGTGACATCTCCTCGCTGATCGCCACCGCCATGAGCGTCGTCAAGCAAACGAAGTAAATCGTCATGGTTGGACCGGCTCACCATGACACTTGTTGGTCGTCGCTCGTCGTTCGTCTTCCTATAACCCATCGCCCGTAGGGAACGGTCGCGACTGTTCCCTACATTCCACCATTCACTCTCTTGTCATCCCGAGCCCGTCGAGGAATGCCTTCGACTTTTCACCGCTTCCTCTTATTAAACCTTAACCACTTAAAACTTAAAACTTTTACCCCTTGCCCATCGCCCATCGCCTATTGCCCATTACCTCATACCTGTCTTTTCACTTTCCACTCATCGCTCGTTACTAAGGGGTTTATTTTTCCCTCCAATTGTGTTTAGATGCCGCAAGTTCAGTCCAAAACAGGCAAGCGGATGAATCTGGAGAAAAAAACAAAAAAAGAACTGGTCGATCTGGTCACGTCTTTGCAGAAGCGGCTGTCGGTCCAGGAGCACACGCAGCTGAATGTCACGTCGGAAAAGGACCTGTACAAGATTCTGGCGTACAGCTCTCAGGTCGGCTGCTACATCATGCAGGACGGACAGTTTCAATTCATCAATTCCCACTTCCTGGATTACACGGGCTATCCCGAAAAAAAGCTTTTAAAGATGAGCCCCCCTTCGCTCATTCTGCCGGAAGACCGTCGCCGAACGGCCAAAAACGCGATCATGATGCTGAAGGGGCAGCGCTTCTCCCCCTATGAGTTTAGGATTGTCACGAAAGACGGGCGGATCAAATGGATCATGGAAACCGCCATGTCCATCACCTTCAAGGGGCGGCGGGCCATTCTGGGCAATTCCATGGATATCACCGAGCGCAAGGAGGCCGGCCGGCGTCTGGAGGAGCTTGAAGCGCTGGAATCGTCCATTCTCGACGCAATTCCCCAGGCCGTGGTGGGCCTGCACGAGCGGCGCATCAATTTCGCCAATCACGCCGTCAAGATGATCTTCGGCTGGCACCGGGAAGAGCTGATCGGCAAAAGCATCCGGCTGATCTACCGCAACGAGGAAGAAGCGGATAAAATCGGCGAGATTTTTTACAGGAAGCTGGAGCATCAGAGAACCTATGAAACGGAGTTTCCCTGCCGGCACAAGGACGGGCAGGAAATGCTCTGCCGAATGAAGGCCTCCCGCATCGGGGAAAAGCTGCGCGAGAAGCGGGTGGTGGTGACCTACGAGGACATCACGCAGGAGAAAAAGGCGCAGGAGGAGCTGGAGCGCTCCCGCGAGGAGCTGCGCAACCTTTCCATTCACCTTCAGTCGGTGCGCGAGGAGGAATGCGCGCGTGTCGCCCGCAAGATTCACGACGAACTGGGCCAGTCGCTCACCGCGCTGCAGATGGACCTGTCCTGGCTGTTGAACCGCGTGCCCTCCGGATCGAAAGCCATTCGGGAAAAGGCGCAAAGCATGTCCGGCCTGGTGGACGCCACGATTGAAAGCGTGCACAATATCACGACGGAGCTGCGCCCAAGCCTGCTCGACGATCTGGGACTGCCGGCGGCCATCGAATGGCAGGCCGCGGATTTTCAGAAGCGCTCCGGCATTCGCTGCCAGGCCAAAATCCAGTGCGTCAAAGGCGCCTTTGACAAGCAGCTGGCCACCGCCGTCTTTCGGATTTTTCAGGAAACGCTCACCAACATCGCGAGGCACGCCAAAGCGACGCTCTGCAAGGTGACGCTGACGGAAACGGAAAAGGAGCTTTGCCTGGACGTGACGGACAACGGGATCGGCATCACGCAGTGGCAGGTGGACTCCCCCCGGTCCTTCGGGATGATCGGAATGCGCGAGCGGGCGCATCTCTGGTGCGGCACCGTCCAGATCCAAAACGTCAAGCCGTCCGGAACCGCCGTGCGGGTGCTGATTCCGCTTCAGTAAAGGAGAGCTGCAAACATGATACGCATACTGGTCGCCGATGATCACGCCGTAGTGCGGCAGGGCGTGGTCCAGATTCTCGCGGAAGTGAAGGATATGCTGGTCAAGGACGAAGCCCAGAACGGCTCGGAAACGCTGGACAAGGTCCTGAAGTATGAATATGACGTGGTCCTGCTTGACATCTCCATGCCGGGGCGAAGCGGCCTGGAGGTCCTGGAGGACATCAAGGCCCAGCGGCCCAAACTGGCCGTACTGATTCTGAGCATGCACCCCGAGGAGCAGTACGCGGTGCGCGCGCTCAGGGCGGGCGCGTCCGGATATCTCACCAAGGCCAGCGCGCCGCAGGAGCTGATCGGCGCCATCCGCAAGGTGGCCGGGGGCGGGAAGTACGTCACGGCGTCGCTGGCGGAAAAGCTGGCCGAGGAGCTGGACATCGACACCCGCAAGCTTCCCCACGAGAGGCTCTCCAACCGCGAACACCAGGTCATGATGATGCTGGCTTCCGGCAAAACCGTATCCGACATCGCCGATGAACTGTGCCTGAGCGTGAAAACGATCAGCACCTACCGCACCCGCATTCTGGCCAAGATGGGCATGAAGAAAAACGCGGAGCTCACCCTTTACGCCGTCCACAACAAACTCATCAACTAGAAGCGCAAGGCGCGGATTTATCCCTTTTCAGAATCATTTCAACCATCTCCGATTCACTCCGTTTCATCCGTTGTCCGACGATTTGTCAGACAAAAGCCGTCAGCGCTTCCTGCATCGTTCCGACAGAACATTCAGCTCCCTGCTGATAGGATCCTTTTTTTTCCTGTGCTACACCACCATCAAAGGAAACGGCAAAAATCGCGACCGGAAACCATCACGGCACAAGGAGGGTTTATGACAAGGGGATCTTCGACATCACAGCGGCAAAAGACGGCGGCGTCCAACCAGGACGGCAAGCTGCTCAGCGACGAACTGGCGGACATCATCCATCAGGCCGTCCGGGACAACCGCAGTTACCTCATGGAGAACGAGAGCAAGGAAATTCTCGAAGGCGCGGGCATTGCGACCACGGGCTACCTGGTGGCGCGCTCCGAAGACGAAGCGCTGGCGCTGTGTGAAAAAATCGGCTTTCCCGTCGCCATGAAAATCGTTTCGCCCGATGTCGTGCATAAATCGGACGCGGGCGGCGTCCGGCTGAATCTTCACACCGCCGACGACGTGCGCAAGACCTACCGCGCCATGGTGGAAACCTTCAAATACCAGCACATCGAGGGCGTCTCGATTCAGCGCATGGCAGCTTCCGGCATTGAGGCCATCATCGGCGTGACGCGCGATCCCAGCTTCGGCCCGCTCATCATGTTCGGACTGGGCGGCGTGTTTGTCGAAGTGCTTCGCGACGTGTCGTTTCGGGTTCTGCCGATCACCGAAAAGGACGCGGCGGAAATGATCGAAGAAATCCGCGGCTCGGACATTCTCAAAGGATACCGCGGGCAGCCGGTCGACCTGAAATCGCTTCAGCAGCTCCTTTTGAAAATCTCCCGTCTGATCAAGGAAAACCCGGAAATTCACGAGCTGGACCTGAATCCGCTGTTTCTCTATTCCGAAGGCTACATCGCCGTGGACGCCCGAATGTTCGTCCGCGAACCGGTGCACACGGAGACCACCACCGTCACGGGCGCGCAGAACCTCCACGATTTCTTCTATCCCAAAAGCATCGCCGTGATCGGCGCATCGGACGTCAAGGGAAAACTGGGCTACAACGTTTTCAGCAACCTGGTCAGCCACCAGTATCCCGGGAAGCTCTACCCGATCAACCCCGGCAAGGAAACGGTGATGGGTGTTCGCGCCTACCGGTCGATCCTGGACGTGCCGGATCCGGTGGACCTGGCCATCGTGATCGTTCCCGCCAAGGCGGCCGAGACGGCCATCGCGGACTGCTGCGCCAAGGGCGTCCGTTTCGTCGTCGTGGAGGCGGCGGGATTCGCGGAAAGCGGAAAAGAAGGGAAGGAAGCCCAGGCGCGCATCGAAGCCATCATTCGAAAGCACGGCTGCCGCGTGCTGGGGCCCAACTGCTCCGGCGTGATCAACACCCACCACAACATGGTGCAGTCCATCGGGCTGCTCGGGGATCTGAAGAAGGGCAACGTCGGCATGGTCGCCCAGGCCGGCGTTTACGCCGCCGGCATCCTTACGGGACTGAGCAACGTGCTGGACTTCGGCATCGTGGCCACCATCGGCAACAAGATGGACATCAATGAAACGGACATTCTCGAATACCTGAGCGACGACGATCACATTTCCGTCATCGTCATGTACATGGAAGACATTCGCAGCGGCAAGCGCTTTGTTGATGTCGCCTCGCGGGCGGCCCTCCGCAAGCCGGTCGTCGTGCTGAAATCGGGGCGGACGGAAGCCGGCAAGAAAGCCGTGTCGTCGCACACCGCGTCGCTCGCGGGCAACGACGAGGTCAACAGCGCCGCCTTCAAACAAAGCGGCGTGATCCGGGCGAGGGACAATGAACATCTCTTCGCGCTGACGCGCGCCTTTTCCAAACAGCCCATCCCGAAGGGCAACGGCGTGATGGTCATCACCTATACCGGGTCGCTGGGCGTCGCGGCCACCGACATGCTGTATCTGTCCGGCATGCGCCTGGCCGAACTGGAGCCGTATTTTCAAAAGCGCCTGAAAAACGCCCTGCCGGAATTCGCCAATGCGGGCAATCCCATCGACTGCTCTTTTTCCATGACGCCCGAGCAGGTGAAAAACCTGATCGAAATCGGCGTGGAATCGAGCGACGTGCAGAGCTTCATCGTCGTCATTCAGGGCGAAATCCTGGGATCGTTCGTGGACGTCATGAAGTCCATCGACTACAAGGAAAAACCGGCGGTCTGCGTGGTCGCCTGCAAGGAGTTCATGATTCACGACGTGGTCAAGATGGAGCAGGCCGGCTTCCCTGTGTATTCCACCGCGGAAATGGCGGCGGAAGTGCTGGGGCAGATGCATGCCTACGGCGTGCGGCGCCAGAGCGCCTTCACGGATTCCATCGCCCGTCATCTGACCAAGGACACTCTTTCCGTGGACAATGTCCCCGTTCAACTGAGGCTGATCAATCCAAAAGACATCGGCCTGTGGACGGATTTTGTCAACAGCTGCTCCCCCAAATCCCTCTGGCTTCGCTTTCTGTCGCCTTTTTCCGCCACGCCGGAGCGGGCGCAACGTTTTTGCAACGTCAATCCGGAAGATGAAGTGGCCCTTGTCGCCGAGGCGAAAACGGGGGATCAGCGCAAGTTCCTCGGCATCGCGCGCCTCCTCAAAAACAAGCGCTGCGAGGGAGAAGCGGAATACGCCATCATCATTTCCGATCCGTGGCAGAACAAATCCCTGGGGATTACCCTGTCGGAGCAGTGCATCGAGCTGGCCAAAAAGGAAGGATACAAAACCATCCGGGCGGAAACGCTTCAGGAAAATTACGCCATGATCCGCATCTTCCGCCGCTGCGCCTTCCAGTTCGACGGCAAGGATGAAAACATGGTGTCGATGACGCTGAATCTGTCGTGAGCAAGGCGGCAGACCGCGCGCTGCCGCCGGTTGGGTAATGAAAATGCCATCAACAATGAACCGGAGCGATCTTTTGCAATACGAAACCCGTATGGCCCTGAAAAACGGGAAAACAGTGCCGGTCAGGCCTGTTTTGCCGACGGATGAATCTTTCATCGTGGATTTGCTGAACAAGCTTTCGTCCGATTCGATCTATCTGCGTTTTTTGAGGCCCGTCAAGGCTCTGCCGAAGGAGCTGCTCTTCCAACTCACGCATCTCGATTATCAAAGAAACTTCGCGCTGGCGGCCGTCATCCGCGAGGATGAAAAAGACGCCATCATCGGAGTGGCGCGGTATGGCTACGATCCCCAGGAGCAGCTCACGGACTTCGCGATCGTGGTGCGCGACGACTGGCAGCATTTAGGTCTCGGCAAACAGATGCTGTCAAAAATATTTGCGATCGGCCGAAAGCAGGGGATTGGTCGGTTTGTGTCCATCGTCGATTCAACCAACATCGCGATGAAGCGGATCCTCCGGGAACTCGACTATCCGGTGAACTATTCCTACGAGAAGGGATTCACCCAGGTGGAGGTGCTGGTATAGGAGAACCTCATCCGCCCGGACGCCATCTCTTCGGAAACCGTCAAACGGAAAATATTATGGAAAAACTTTTTTACCCGCAATCCATCGCCATCATGGGCCTGTCGTCGAGGCCCGACAACATTCCCCGCCTTGTTCTGGAAAACCTCATCCGCTGGGGGTATCTCGGGCGCATCTTCGGCGTCAACCCCCGATCCACCGATCCGCACGTGGACGGCATCAAGATGTACAGGGACATCGGAGAACTGCCGGCGGTGCCGGATCTTGTTTTTGTTTTGATTCCCGCGCGGTTTGTCCCCGATGCCGTCGATGCCTGCGGAAAAGCCGGCGTTCGATGGATGGCCATCCCTTCCGGCGGATTCAATGAACTGGGGGAAGAAGGCCGGAAACTTGCCGAGCAGGTAGTGCGCCGGGCCCGTCAATACGGCATCCGGTTCGTCGGACCCAACGGCGTCACGGTAGCCAACACCGCCAACGGCCTGTGCCTGCCTTTTGTGCCGTCCTTCAGTCCGCCCAAGGGAGGACTGTCCATCATCACCCAGAGCGGCGGCGTGGGTTTGATGCTCTGGAACCTCATGACCGATGAAAACGTCGGGATGGCGAAATTTGCGAGCATCGGCAACAAACTGGACCTGGACGAGGTGGACTTCCTGGAATATTTCGGCCGCGATCCCGACACCAGGGTCATCGGCATGTACCTGGAAAGCATCCCCCGGGGAGACCGCCTGATCGAGGCCGCGTCCCGGATCAGCAAACCCGTGATCGTCCTGAAATCCAACACGACCGATGCCGGCAAAAAAGTCGCCATGAGCCATACGGCGGCGATTTCCAACAACGAAGCCATTCTCGATGCGGCCTTTGAAAGGGCGGGCATTACCCGGATTCACGAGTTCAACGATTTCATCTCGATGGCCAAGGTGTTTGATCTGCCTCCCATGCGCGGCAAGCGGATCATGGTCATGTCCCCCGCGGGCGGATTCACGGTCATGATGGCGGATCTCTGCGAGGAGTCCGGCTTCGCGTTCGCGGATCCCGGCCCGGCTTTCTATGATGAACTCAAAAATTCTTCCAACGCCGGGGTCATCCATTTTTCCAACCCCCTCGACATGGGCGACATCTATGATGCCGGCGCGTATTCCAATATTTTCTTCTCCGTCATGCACAACGAAAACGTCGACGGAGCCGTCTACGTCACGCAATGGCCGGAAATGCCGCGGGGAGAGGACGTTTTTTACAAAATGTTCCATACGGACCTCTCCAAGGAAGTAACGGGAACCATTCTGTCTTCGGGAAAGCCGCTGGGCATCTGCCTGTTCGGACTTTCGGCGACGATTTCCCGGATCAAGCGGAATCTCGACATTCCCATCTTCAATAACGCCGGCGAAATGATCCGCGCCTTTAAAAAACAGCATGACTATTACGCCAGAAAAGCGGATGGTTCGCCCGTCCATGCTTTGCCAGACCGAATCGACATCCGGGCCGCGAAGACCTGGATCGCGGATCATCCAGGCGTCAAAGGCGAGGAAGCCCTGGAGCTGCTCCGCCACGGCGGCATCGCCGCTGCCGAATCCGTCGTGGCCGGAAACGCGAACGAGGCCGCCGCCGCGGCCGAGCGCATCGGCTACCCGGTGGTGATGAAAATCGTCTCGCCCGACGCCGTCCACAAATCAGACGCAGGCGGCGTCATCACGGGGATTGAAACTGCCGAAGCCGTCCGAAGCGCCTTTGACCGCATACGCCGGAATCTTGATCGCTGCAAAAAAGACGCCCGGTTCGAGGGAATCCGCGTCATGAAACAGGCCGGCGAAGGATACGACATGTTCATCGGCGGGCAGCGCGATGCTTCCTTTGGACCGGTTGTTTCTTTCGGATACGGCGGCATCTACATCGAAGTGTTTAAGGACGTCGCCCATGTCCTGTGCCCCGCCGGCAGCCGGGAGATTGAAGAAAAAATCCGGAAACTCAAATCCTGCAAGATCCTGCAGGGCGCCCGGGGGAAAGGCGCCGGGGATATTCCCGGCTACGCGGCCGCCATTGAACGGGTCTCCCATCTGCTCCATCAATTTCCTCAGATCCGCGAACTGGATGTCAACCCGCTGCGGGTTTTGGCCGACGGCTCCGGCGTCGTCGCGCTGGATGCGAGGATACGAATCGTTCCCAACCCATAATGGTTATGCCCGAACGGAAGCGTCCTGACGCAGGGCGGTTTGCCTGAAGGAAAGGCGGATCTATGCCCGGAAAGAGCCCGGGCATCAGGAGGGCAAGGGAATACGGAAAATCCGGTCCGATCTGATCCGGCCAAAGCAAAAAGCCGTTCCCCGAAACCGGGGAACGGCTTTTTAAGGAGGGACTTACATGCGGAACGGCAGCCGTTCCGCACAAGGGGTCTTTAGCCGAGTTTCTTCCTGTTTTCGACCAGGTCATCAACCACATGCGGATCCGCCAGGGTTGACGTGTCGCCGAAGTCACCGAACGTTTTCGCGGCGACGTTTCTCAGAACGCGGCGCATAATCTTGCCGGATCTGGTTTTGGGCAGACCATCCGCCCATTGAATCTGGTCGGGCGATGCAATCGGACCGACGACCTTGCGGACATGGGCGACCAGGGCCTTTTTGAGTTCATCCGTCTTTTCCACGTTGTTGTTCAGCGTGACGTAAGCGAAGATGCCCTGACCTTTGATGTCATGCGGGAATCCGACAACGGCCGCTTCCGCGACATCCGCATGGGAGGTGAGCGCCGCTTCGACTTCCGCGGTGCCCAGCCGGTGACCGGAAACATTGATGACGTCGTCAACACGGCCGGTGATTTTGTAGTCGCCGTCGGCGTCGCGTTCCGCGCCGTCGCCGGAGAAGTACGTGCCGGGGAACTGCACAAAGTAATTTTCGACGAACCGGCCTTCCGTGTCATTCCACAAACCGCGGGCCATGCCGGGCCAGGAATTTTTAATACACAGAGCGCCTTTGCCGGGACCTTTGATTTCTTTGCCTTCTTCGTCAAACAGAACCGGAACCACGCCGAAGAACGGCACCATGGCTTTGGCCGGTTTGATGTCAATCGCGCCGGGCAGAGGCAGGATCATGTGTCCGCCGGTTTCGGTCTGCCACCAGGTATCGGAAATCGTGCAGCGGCTGGCGCCGATCTTATTGTAGTACCACCACCAGGCTTCGGGGTTGAGCGGCTCGCCGACCGAACCCAGAACGCGCAGCGAGGAAATATCGTGCGCATCGACCCACTTGTCGCCTTCTTTGGCAATCGAGCGGATCGCTGTGGGAGCCGTGTAGAAGTTATTGACGCTGTATTTTTCGACGACTGCCCAGAACCGTCCAAAGTCCGGATAGTTGGGAACGCCTTCGAAAAGAATGCTGGAATGGCCGTTGCACAGAGGACCATAGACAATGTAGCTGTGACCGGTGACCCAGCCGATGTCGGCGGTGCACCAGTAGGTGTCTTCTTCGCGCACGTCAAAAGCGAGCTGCTGGGTCATGGAGGCATACAGCAGGTAGCCGGCCTGGGTGTGAACGACGCCCTTGGGCTGCCCGGTGGAGCCGGAGGTATAAAGAATGAACAGGGGATCTTCCGCGTCCATTTCTTCGGGTTTGCAGTAGCGGTCCGCTTTGGCCATCAATTCTTCATACCAGACGTCGCGGCCTTCCTTCATGGTAACGGCGGTTCCGGTACGTTTCACAACCACCAGGGTTTTCACGCCGGGGCACTGAGCCAGGGCTTTGTCGCAGGTGTCTTTCTGTGGAACGGCTTTGGCGCCGCGGTAGGTTCCGTCACAGGTGATGACGACCTGTGAGCCGGAATTGTTGATGCGGTCTCTTAACGCTTCCGCCGAAAAACCGCCGAAAACGATGGCATGAACGGCGCCGATGCGGGCGCAGGACAGCATGACGATGGACAGCTCCGCGATCATGGGCAGGAAGATGGTGACACGGTCGCCCTTTTTGACGCCCAGGCTTTTGAGAACGTTCGCGAACTTGTTGACTTCGCGATACATGTCGTAATACGTGTAAACTTTCCAGTCGTTGGGATCGTTGCCTTCAAAAATGATCGCGGCCTTGTTCTTCTTGGTTTCCAGATGACGGTCCAGGCAGTTGTAGCAGACATTGAGCTTTCCGCCTTCAAACCATTTGGAATACACATTTTTGGCGTCAAACGACCAGTCCGAAACCTTGTTCTTGTCAAAAGGTTTGAACCAGCTCAGTCTTTCCGTCGCCATTTTCGCCCAGAAAGCATTGGGGTTTTCGATCGACTCTTTGTAAAGTTTTTCGTACTCCGCACGGCTCTTGATGTAGGATTTCTCCCTTACTCTGTCCGGTACCGGAAAAACTTTGTCGTAAAAATCTTGTTCGTTGACTTCGGCCATATTATTCTCCTTAAAATTATTTTTATGCCTTCCTTTTCCGCCAAAAAGGCATTATTTCTCTTTTGCAAACCAGGGACCCAGTGTCATATTCGATGCTTTAAGGGGGAGACACGGGACGCCATCGGTCTTTTCAAGAGGGGTACGCCCCGCGATTCGGGCCTTGTTCCTGTTTATCAGATGCGCGCTTCTGATCCACCGACCGCAAAACCTCGGGGCGTATTACATATGGCGGATGCAATACATGTACCCCTTGAAAAGCGCATACTGAGTACACTGTTTCGGGGGCGCTTGGTATCAGTCTCCGTCCGATTCTATTGAAGGGATATGTCCTACAGGCGCGTCCGTGTTTGTCCGACAAAGGACAGGACGAAGGCGAGAGGCGATGGGCTATCGGCCATGAAGTCCGAGCATCGAGCGATCATCAGCGCCAGTGGATCTGCGCCTCATTGCGCGCGGGAATACGGTAATAGCGGCACAACGGGTATCCGAGCATCACGGCGCCGCAGCACTGGCGGCCCGCCGGAAGATTCAGCTCCCGAATCAGCGGCTCGTGCAGATTCGCCGCTGCCGTGAAATACCCGGCCCAGCAGGTGCCCAGTCCCCGGGCGCAGGCGTAAAGCTCCAGATAGGTGAGCGCGATCGCGCAGTCGGCCGCGGGAAAGGAAAGATCGGAGGGGCTGTGCGCGATGATCAGGTGCGGGGCATCCCGCGTAATGCGGTCTTGTCCCTCGTCCCAGGCGTCCACGATCCGCCGGAAGCGGCGGAGGGCCGCCTCGTCCGCGGCCGCGGGAAGCATGATCTTCATGAAATCGACCACCATTCCGGCCAGCCTGCGCACTTTCTCCTGCTGTGAGTAAACAATCCAGTGAACCTGCTGCTTGTTGCTTCCCGTGGGCGCACAGCGGGCGACGTCCAGAAGCTCCGCCAGCACCTTCCGGGAAACGGGCGTCTTTTTGTACCGTCGAATGGAGCGCCTCGCCAGAAGCAGATGTTTGAGCGCATCCGCGCCGGGAAGCAGGCCCGGATCGACCGGCGGACATTCGTCAGGGGTCATGCCGGAAAGGGAAAAAGCCCCGTGAGGACAAACCGCCACGCAGTGGCCGCAGCGGATGCAGAATTCTTCCGCGCCATTGAGCAAAGACGGAAAAGACTGCCGGTCCGCCTGAACGATGATTTGGGCGGGGCATTGGGCCGCGCAGATTCCGTCGCTCCTGCATTTGTCCCGGTCGATGCTGAAAAGCGCCATGGCTTCTCCCCTTTTCTTCAAAAGATTGATTTTGTTCCGATTCGTCCCTTACCGGGCAGATAAATCATTCACCTGTTTATTGCAATGAATTTTTGCTAATTCTCTGTTGTGATATTTCGTTTTTTTATCTATCATGCCCGCCGGAAAGAACAAGGAAAAATCGCATGGCCAAATTGACCCTGGACGAGTGGATCGCCCGTCTGAAAAAAAACAAAAGCTTCAACGCCGGCGCGGCGGCGGTGGTGGATATCCCGGCCCGGCCGGGGGATTGGGAGGATTACCCGTCCTGGGTGAGCCCGAATCTTCGCGATGTTCTGGTCAAGCGCGGAATGGAGAGGCTCTACAGGCATCAGGCCCAGGCGGTGCGCTTTATCCGCGGCGGGCAGGATGTCGTGCTGGTTACGCCCACGGCCAGCGGCAAAACGCTTTGCTACAACCTGCCGGTGCTGCAGAGCATTCTGGACGAACCGGAAACCCGGGCGCTTTACCTGTTTCCCACCAAGGCGCTGGCGCAGGACCAGATGCACGAAGCGCACAGCCTGATTTCGGATTTGCAGGCCGACATCAAAACCTTTACCTACGACGGCGACACGCCCGATGACGCGCGCCGGGCCATCCGCCGGCAGGGACATATCGTCGTCACCAATCCCGACATGCTGCACGCGGGCATTTTGCCGCACCACACCAAGTGGCAAAAGCTGTTTGTCAATCTCAAATACGTCGTCATCGACGAGCTGCACATCTACCGCGGCATTTTCGGATCGCATTTTGCCAATGTCATCCGCAGGCTGATCCGCATCTGCCGCTTTTACGGCGCGAATCCCGTCTTCATCTGCTGCTCGGCCACGGTGGCCAATCCCCGCGAACACGCGGAAAAAATTCTGGAACGGGACGTCGCGCTTCTGGATAAAAGCGGCGCGCCCGCGGCGGCCAAAACCTTTGTGCTGTTCAACCCGCCCATCGTGAACCGCGAGCTGGGCATCCGCCAGAGCGCCATGACGCCGGCACGCAAGATCGCCTCCGACTTGATCGGCAACCATATTCAGACGATTGTCTTTGCCACCAGCCGCCTTAACGTCGAAGTCCTGACCAAGTATCTCAAAGACAAATTCGTTAAAAGCAAGCCTCTCGACGACCACTTTGTCACCGGCTACCGCGGCGGGTATCTGCCGAACCTGCGGCGCGACATTGAAAACGGTCTGCGCACGCGAGAAGTAATGGGCGTCATCAGCACCAATGCGCTTGAGCTGGGCATTGACATCGGCAACCTGGAAGCCTGCATCATGGCCGGCTATCCCGGCTCGATCGCGAGCACCTGGCAGCAGGCGGGCCGCGCGGGCAGGCGAACGGGACGATCTCTGGCTATTTTGATCGCGCGAAGCAACCCGCTGGATCAGTTCATCATGGAAAATCCCGACTACTTCTTTTCTCTATCGCCCGAGCATTGCCGCATCAATCCGGACAACCTGCTGATCCTGCTTCATCACATCAAGAGCGCGGCCTTCGAACTGCCGTTTGAAAAAGGAGAAAAATTCGGCGGCGAAAATCTCGAAGAGTTTTTGCAGTACCTGGAGGAAAAAGGCGTCCTCCACCGGACGGACGACCGCTGGCACTGGGCGGCGGAAAGCTACCCGGCCGACGAGGTCAGCCTTCGCGCCATCAACCCGGAAAATGTCGTGGTCGTCGATGCGACCGACGCGGGCAATCACAAAGTCATTGCCGAAGTGGACTGGGACAGCGCGTTTACCGCCGTCCATGATGAAGCGATTTACATGCTGGCCTCCGAGCAGTACCATGTGGACAAACTTGATCTGGAGCGAAAGAAGGCCTACGTCCGCAAAGTGGATTCGGACTACTACACCGACGCCATGACCTATACCAATGTGCGCGTCATCGATTCGTTCGACAACTTCCGCACGGGCGGGACAATTGTCGAGCACGGCGAGGTGCAGGTGGTGCGCAAGGTGGTGGGCTTCAAAAAGATCAAATTCTACACCTCGGAAAATCTGGGCTATGGAGACGTGAATCTTCCGGAAAAGGACATGCACACCACAAGCTACTGGTTTACGATTCCGCGAGACCGGCTGCGGGGGCTTGATTTCACGCCGGCGGAAATCATTGACGGACTTTCGGCGCTGGCCTATACGCTCCAGCATCTGTCGGCCATGTTTCTGATGGCGGATACGCATGACATCGACCGATCGCTCGGCGACAAAAGCGGCGAGTGGTTTGTGAGCCAGGGAAAAACCGGCCGAGTCATTACTTCGTTTTCCGGCGGGCGGCCGCAGGCGATTAACAGTTCCGACGCCGCTCGCTTTGATGAATTCGACCCGACCATCTTCATCTTCGATTCCTATCCCGGCGGCATCGGCTTTTCGGAACTGCTCTACCGCGAGCATGCCAATCTGCTGGCCGCCGCGAAAAGCCTCATTGAAAAATGTCCCTGCGCGTTTGGCTGCCCGTCCTGCGTCGGCCCCACGCTGGAAGTGGGCAAAACGGCCAAGGAAATTGTGCCGAAGATTATTGATCTGGTTTTGAACCAATGAAATCTATTGATAAATTAAAACGCCTGACCGGCGAAGATAAGGCCCCAAAGAAGACGGAACCCGTGCAGCCGGATTCGGCATCATCCAGCGAAAGGCAGTCGCAACTGGCCGATTTGCGCGGGAGGATTGAAAATGTCGTCACCCGGGGGGCCCTGCGCACCAGGGCGGCGCAGGAGGAAGCAAGGGCGCGCGGCAACCGGGCGCTTTGCGAACTGCTGGAAGGCGAGGAGATCGAAAACCGGCATGGCCGTTTTTTTCTGGCCGGAGGTTTTCTTTCCGGCGTGAGCCGACACGGCCACCGCAGCATTTGCGAGGCTTTCAATTTTGACATGACCGCGGCGGGCATGCTGGCCAACAATCCGGTCCTGGGCGCTTATCACCCTTCCGACGCGCTTTTTCTGGACACGGAAACCACGGGGCTTTCCGGCGGAACAGGCACCATGGCCTTTCTCATCGGCCTGGGCTGGTTTGAGGAAGGCCGGTTTCACATCCGGCAGATTCTGGCGCGCGATTTCGGCGAGGAGCCGGCGGCGCTGGCCTGTCTTCAGGAAATCGCCGCGCAGAAAAAATTCCTGGTGACCTTCAACGGCAAGGCCTTTGACGTCAACCTGCTCGCCACACGCTTCATTCTGAACCGTATGCAAAGCAGCCTTCACGAACTGCCCCATCTGGATCTGCTGCATCCGTCGCGCAGGCTGCTCGGGCACCGTTTGGAAAACTGCCGCCTGGCCACGCTGGAGGCGGACATCCTGGGCGTTGAGCGAGAAGGCGACATTCCCGGCTGGGAAATTCCGCAGCGCTATTTCGACTGGCTGAGAAGGCGCGATCCCCGGCTGCTCGCCGATATTTTTGAACACAACCGGCTGGACGTGATTTCGATGGCGACGCTGACCGCGCATCTGGTCGATCTTCTGAATGCGCAGGCCCTCCAACAGCACGCGCATCCCGACGACTACCTTGCGGCGGCGAGGCTTCTGCTCAAAAAGGCGGGGACGGCGGGCGTTTACAAAATTCTGGAGATTCTCGGGGAAAACGCCTGCGCCGAGCTTTCCTTATCCTCCAAAAAGAACCTGGCGAATCTCTGCAAACGCACCGGCCGCATGGACGAAGCCGTCCGAATCTGGCGGCGAATGCTTGACTGCGACCCGAACGATTTTTACGCCGTCACCGAACTTGCCAAGCACCTGGAGCACCGCGCGAGGGATTACGGACAGGCAAAAGCACTCATCGAAAAAGCAATGGCGGGAGATAATTTTTTTTCCGAAGAGGAGAAGGATTCTCTTGAACATCGACTGAATCGTCTGAACGCCAGAAAGACTCTCTGACACCTGCGCAAGCCGCTATTTTCCCGCGTGGAAACTTTTTAAAGACCCTCTTAAAAACCGCACTTCACCGGCCAACAGATTTATTCAATGGAAGAATCGCAGCGCTTCCCGGCCAAAATGGATCAAACTTCTCAGGAATGCCTGTCTTCATACTTCGTAAGCTTCTTGCGCAGGGTTTTGCGGGTGATGCCCAGACGGCGCGCGGCTTCGCTTTTGTTGCCGCCCGCCGCTTTGACCGCCTCCAAAATGCTTCGCTTTTCCACCTCCTCCAGCGGCAGGCCCGCCGTCGGCGCTGCCGAGCGGGGAGCGTCCGGGGAAAGGCTCTGGTCCGCCATCGGAAAAACCAGTTCGTCTTCGTCCACCGTATCGGAGCGGGACAGGACCACGGCCCGCTCCACGGCATTCATCAGCTCGCGGACGTTTCCGGGCCAGGCGTAGGCCGCGAGCTTTTGCATTGCCCGGGGTGTAAAACCGGAGATGGTCCTGGCGTTGCGCCGGGCAAACAGCTTCAGAAAATGCTGCGCCAGAAGCGGAACGTCTTCGGCCCTCTCCCTGAGCGGCGGCAGGGCCAGCGCAACGACGTTCAGCCGGTAAAACAAATCTTCGCGAAACCGCCCTTCGCGGATCTCCTTTTTCAAATCCTTGTTGGAAGCGGCAATCAGGCGAACATCGACCTTGACCACATCCTGCCCGCCCACGCGCGTCAGCTCCCGCTCCTGCAGAACCCGCAAAAGCTTCACCTGCATGGCGGGAGACATTTCGCTCACCTCGTCCAGAAAAATGCTGCCGGAGTCGGCCTGGACGAACTTTCCTTCCCGCCGGCGGTCCGCGCCGGTGAACGCGCCCTTTTCATGTCCGAACAGCTCTGACTCCAGAAGCGTTTCGGTGAGCGCCGCACAGTTGATCTTCACAAAGGGCGCTTCCCGGCGGGGGCTGTTGAAATGAATCGCGTTGGCGATCATTTCCTTCCCCGTTCCCGATTCTCCGGCAATCAGCACCGTGGCCTGCGTCGCGGCGACCTGTTCCACCATTTCCAGAAGCCGGATCATGGGTTCGCTTCGGCCGATCAGATTCCGGCGGTCGAACTTCTCGCCCAGCCTTTCCTTCAGATATTCATTCTCTTTTTTCAGTTGGCGGCGCTCCGCCGTCCGCGCGATTTTGATTTGCAGCTCGTCATAGTTCAGCGGCTTGGTCAGATAATCGTCGGCGCCCATTTTCATGGCGCTGACGGCAGTTTCCACCGACGCGTAGGCCGTCATGATGATCACCGGAACGGCCGGCTGAATTTTCTTGATCTGCTCGAGGGCTTCCAGGCCCGACATTCTTGTCATGCGAATGTCCATCAGGATCAGGTCAAACGACCTCAAGCGAGCCTGCCGGACGGCCTCTTCCCCGTCGTCCGCCTCCGTGACGGAATACCCCCAGCCGGCCATGTTGAGCCTGACCGCTCTGCGGTGAACCGCGTCGTCATCGACGATCAAAATCTCCAGCGTATCTTTCATTGTCCCATTCCTTCCTTTTCCATAAACGGAAATCGCAGCGCAACCCGGGTCCCTGCTCCTTCCCGGCTTTCCACCTCAATCGCGCCGCCGTGCGCGTCCATAATCTTTTGCGCGACCGCGAGGCCCAAGCCGGTCCCGGCCGGCTTTGAGGTGTAATACGGATCATAAATCCTGGGCAGGTTCTCCTGCCGAATCCCCTCTCCGGTGTCGGAGACCGCAATTTCGACATCATCGTCACGCCGGTTCAGCGCAACCGACAGCCTTCCGCCTTTGGGCATCGCCGCCAGCGCGTTGAGAAAAATATTGAGCAGCACCTGCCTGACCTTGTCGGGATCAACCTCGGCCCGGGAAAGGCCCTCCTCCGCCTGGATTTCCACCGCCACGGCGCTTTGCTCCGCTTCAGCCTTCACCAAACGAACTGACTGCCGCACCAGGTCCTCCAGGTCTGCAGGCTCCCTTTTCAAAACCAGCGGACGGGCAAATTCAATGAGCTGGCTGATGACGCGGTTGAGCCTTTCGGTCTCCGCGATCATGATGTCGGCCGTCTCTTCGTCTTCCCGATTCCCGGCCAGCCTTTTTTTGAAATAAACGGCAAATCCCTTGATGGAGCTCAGCGGATTGCGGATTTCATGCGCCACGCCAGCGGCCAGCGAAGCGATGGCGTTCAGGTGGCGGCTGCGGGCAACCTCCTTTTCCATCTGCCGGACGCCCGTCACGTTGCGGGCGAGCAGGATTCTTCCTTCATGCGCCTCATCGTCGGCAAAAACCGCCGCGACCACCTCCCAGGTCTGTTCTCCGTTTTCGGAAACCAGTCGAATGTCCTCTTCCACCGGACCGGTCCGTCCGCGAACGTCTTCCAGCAGACGCATAAAAGGCCCGGGCAGAACGAGGGAAGCTTCCTTTCCCACCGCTTCCGCGGGTGCGCCGGCCAGCAGGCCGCCGGCCTGCTCGTTGCAGGCGGCCACTTTCCCCTCACGGTCCACCGCCAGAAGCGCGATGGGCATATTCTTGACCAGGGCTTCGGAAAAGACGGTTACCCGCGATAGAGACACGCGCGCCAGACGATACGCCTGAACCAGAAAGAGGGAAACAATGGCCAGAGAGCCGATCAGGACAAGAACGAGCGCCGTCACTATCGTCCGAAGCGCGTCTTCGCGGGATGCTTTTTCGATTTTCTCCATATTGAATCCGGCATAAACAATCCGGCGGCTCTTCCCGGCATTCCCCGGCATCGGGGAAAGCCCCCGGTAAACCTCAAACGTGCCGGCGCCTTCGGGATTGGCCGTCTGCCGCCAGTGAATTTTCCTGCTTTGCGCAATCTTTTTCACATCCAGATCCAGTCCGTAGGGCAGGCCCAGCATGGACGGATCGCTGTCCGCGAGAATATGACCTTCGTCGTCCGTGACCATCAGGTAATCCACATCCGGCTGCTGTGCGGTTTCCATCAGCAGTTTCTGAAGATAGAAATCTTCTTCCATCTGCTCCGGAAGAAGGCGCAGCCCCGATTCAAAAGAATGGATCAGTGTTGTTCCCTTATCGATCAGGAGCAGACGGGCCTGATTCTGGGCGTGCTGAAACTGCATGAACATCATCATCCCTAAAATAACGGCTAAAACCGCAACCGCACTGATGACAACCCAGACGGAAATATCAAACCGGACTTTTCTCTTCTGTTTCTCAGGCATGACCCCTTCTCCCGCAAATTTCTGGATACAATGAACCCACCTGGATACCCGCATTGGATACGCATTATCCGTCCATTGCGGGCAAAAGGCAAAGCAATTTGCGCGGATTTTCATAATGCTCAATCATTGCAATACATTAAAAGAATTGGCCCATGTCTTGCTGTACACAACGGCAACAGAACAGAAACAAATGAAAGGAGATGCACCATGAAGAAAATCACATTAACGCTAACAGCCGTTTTGGCGGGCTTGCTTTTAACGACTTCGGCCTTTGCCTGGGGACCCGGCCCGGGAAAAGGAAGAGGATACGGACCCTGCGGGAATGCAGGCCTGGAAAAATTAAACCTGACCGATGACCAGAAAGCAAAAATCGAAGCATTGCAGGACGCAAACGACAAAGCCACGAGACCAGTCCGGGAAAAGATTTTTGACAAATCCGCGGAATTGCGAAGACTGTGGCTGCAGGCCAATCCGGACAAGGGAAAAATTTCCGCGGCTCAAAAGGAGCTCCGGACGCTGAGAAACGAGATGGAGGACAAGACGACCGCCCTAAGGCTGGACATTAACAAGGTTTTGACTCCCGAACAAAAGGATAAACTGGCCAACTCGCGATGGGGCGGAAAAACAGGCTTTGGCCCCCGCGGCGGAATGAGAGGCGACTGCGGATTCGGCGCCGGCCAGGGTCCCGGACCCTGTTTAGGAATGGGTATGTATCAATAGCCACTTTGCCCATCCCTCCTTTTGAAAGGGGAGCTTCGGCTCCCCTTTTTTTATGAAAAAGAAAAAAGTTTTGACAAAGCCCGCTTTTTGCATTAACAAGCAAACCGAATTTTTATTTTGAAAAGGAATTTCATGTTCAGCTTCACGACGACAACGATTTTGGCTGGCGCTCTTTTGACCCTGCTTCCGGGCCTCGCCCTGTTGCGCCTGTTGGTCAAGGCCGCCTGCCCGCCGTTTTTAGGTCGTCGCTGAACAAAAGCATAACCAGTCACCTAAAAAGGCCGCGGGCGGAACCCGCGGCCTTTTTTTATTTGGCAGACAGTCTTTTATTTTGAAAGCGAAAGGAGCAACGAATGAAGAGGGATAAAAATCACGTCTATATTTTTGACACGTCACTTCGGGACGGGGAACAGTCGCCGGGCAACAGCATGAACACGGAGGAAAAGCTGCTGCTGGCCAGGCAGCTCGAAAAACTCGGCGTCGATATCATCGAGGCGGGGTTTCCCATCGCCTCGGAGGGAGATTTTGACGCGGTCCGGCAGATCGCCCGGGAAATCCGGAAGTCTCAGGTGGCCGGATTGGCGCGCGCCAACAAACAGGACATCGACCGGGCCTGGCAGGCCATCAAGGGCGCGGCGCATCCGCGCATTCACACGTTCATTTCATCGTCGGACATCCACCTGAAATACCAGCTCAAGAAAAGCCGCGTGCAGGTGCTCAGGGAAGCGGCGGCGGCCGTGAAGCTTGCGAAATCCTACACCCCCAACGTGGAATTTTCGCCGATGGACGCCACCCGTTCGGACAGGAACTATCTGGCGGAAATGGTTTCCGCCGTGATCGACGCGGGCGCCGTCACCGTCAACATTCCCGACACGGTCGGCTATGCCGTCCCCGACGAGTTCGGAAGCCTCATCGCCTTCCTGTTCGACCGCGTGAAAAATATGGGCGATACGGTCATCTCCGTCCACTGCCACAACGACCTGGGGCTGGCCGTGGCCAATTCGCTTGCCGCCATCCGCGCGGGCGCGCGTCAGGTGGAGTGCACGATCAACGGCATCGGGGAGAGGGCCGGCAACACGGCGATGGAGGAAATCGTCATGGCGCTGGCCACGCGCAGGGATTTGTTCGGCCTTACCACCCAAATCAAAACAGACCAGATTTACAAAACGTCACGCCTGCTGACGCAGATCACCGGCATTCCCGTGCAGCCGAACAAGGCCATCGTCGGCGCCAACGCGTTCGCGCACGAATCCGGAATCCATCAGGACGGCCTGATCAAGGAAAAAATCACCTACGAGATCATGACGCCCCAGTCCGTCGGGATCAGCGACAGCCATATCGTTCTGGGCAAGCACTCCGGACGCGCGGCCATTTCGCAGCATCTGAAAAAAATGGGCTACATCCTGAATGAGGATCAGCTCAACCGCGTCGCGGCAAAGGTGAAAGACCTGGCCGACGTGAAGAAAGACATCTACGATGAGGACATGGAGGCGATTCTCTATGAAGAAATCTACCGGGGCGAGGAAAAGTACAACCTGATCTACCTCAACGTGGTGAGCGGCAATGTGGCCATTCCCACGGCGACCATGGAAATGCAGGTGGGCAAAGAGGTGATCCGCGACGCGGGCTTCGGCAACGGGCCGGTGGACGCAACCTTCGCGGCCATCCGCAACATCACGAAGACCAACTACCCGCTTTTGAAGTACGCGGTCAACGCCATTACCGGCGGAGCGGACGCACAGGGCGAGACGATGGTGCAGCTCAAGTACAACGGGAATTCCGTCATCGGGCGCGGCGCGCACCCGGACGTGATTGTCGCCTCGGCCAAGGCGTACATCAACGCGCTCAACCGGCTGGAATTTCTGAAAGACAACGCCAAAAAGGTTAAACTTGAATTAAGCTGAAAAATGGGATAGTTAAAACGATCTTTTTAACTTTTTAAAAAGCATTTTTTATCAGGGAGTCCATCGCGTGGGATACACGATAACGGAAAAAATTTTAATGGCGCACACGGACCTGAAGGAAATTGCGCCCGGCCGGCTCATCAACGCCCGCGTGGACATTGCGCTGGGCAACGACATTACGGCGCCCATCGCCATCCGCGAATTTCGCGCGGCCGGCGGCAAGAAGGTTTTTGACCGGGACCGCGTGGCGCTGGTCCTGGATCATTTTACGCCGAACAAAGACATCAACTCCGCCCAGCAGTGCAAAACCGTCCGCGAATTCGCCGTCGAGCACGGGATCACGCACTTTTACGAGGGCGGGCAAGTAGGCGTCGAACACGCGCTGCTGCCCGAAAAAGGCATCGTGCTTCCCGGCGACCTGGTCATCGGCGCGGACAGCCACACCTGCACCTACGGAGCGCTGGGCGCTTTTGCCACCGGCGTGGGCAGCACGGATCTGGCCGCGGTCCTGCTCACGGGCGAGCTGTGGTTCAAGGTCCCGGAGTCGATCAAATTCGTCGTTTACGGCAAACCGCAAAAATGGGTTTCCGGAAAAGACCTGATTCTTCATATCATCGGACGCATCGGCGTGGACGGCGCTCTCTATTCCGCGATGGAGTTCACGGGCGAAACCATTCGCGCTCTGCCCATGGCCGACCGGCTGTCCATGGCCAACATGGCCATCGAGGCCGGCGCGAAAAACGGCATCTTTCCGCCGGACGAGATTACCCGGGAATACGTCAAGCCGCGCGCCAAAAGGCCTTACGCCTTTTACACATCCGACCCGGACGCCGTTTACGCGCAGACGATTGAAATCGACGCCTCCCGACTGGAGCCTCAGGTCGCCTTTCCGCATCTGCCTTCCAACGTCAGGGCCATCAGCCAGGCGGGCGAAGTGAAGATCGATCAGTCCCTGATCGGGAGCTGCACCAACGGCCGGATTGAAGACCTGCGCGTTGCCGCCGGGATTTTGAAAGGCCGCAAGGCAGCCCCTCATGTCCGCCTCATCGTGGTTCCGGCCACGCCGTTTATTTACAGGCAGGCCCTTCAGGAAGGGCTTCTGGAAATCTTCATGGACGCGGGGGCGGTCATCAGCCCGCCGTCGTGCGGCGCTTGCCTCGGGGGGCACATGGGCATTCTGGCCGAGGGGGAAAAATCCGTCGCCACGACCAACCGCAATTTCGTGGGGCGCATGGGCCATCCCAGAAGCGAAGTTTATCTGGCCGGCACCGCCGTGGCCGCGGCTTCCGCCGTTCTGGGCCGCATCGCTTCACCGGACGAAATCTAAAACCAAGGGGACGGGACCATGATCCTGAAAGGAAAAATCTGGAAATTCGGGGACAACATCGACACAGACGCGATCATTCCCGCGCGCTATCTCAACACGTCGGACCCGGCTGAACTGGCCCGGCACTGCATGGAAGACGCAGACCCCGCCTTCATGACCCGAATGACGCCGGGCGACATCATCGTCGGCGGAGAAAACTTCGGCTGCGGCTCTTCGCGGGAGCACGCGCCCATCGCCATCAAGGCGGCCGGAATCTCCTGCGTCGTGGCCAAAAGCTTCGCGCGCATCTTCTACCGCAACGCCTTCAACATGGGCCTGCCGATCTTCGAATCCCGCGATCTGGCGGACGCGATTGCCGAAGGCGCAAAGATAACGCTGGACAGCGCGCAGGGCTCCATCACCGTGGAAGGCCAGAACCAAACATTTTCGATCAGCCCGATTCCGCCCTTCATGGAACAGCTCATCGCCGACGGCGGCCTGATGAAGCACATTGCCGGAAAATGAGAAAAGCATGACGAAACAAAACCTGAAAATCGCTGTTTTCGCCGGGGACGGAATCGGTCCGGAAATTATTCGGGAAGCCCTGAAAGTCCTGAAGCTTGTCGCCGACCGGCGCGGCATCTCCCTTTCGCTTGCCAGTGGGCTCATCGGCGGCAGCGCCTATGACGCCTGCGGAACGCCCTTTCCCGATGAAAGCCTCCATCTAGCCCTGCAAAGCGACGCCGTGCTGCTGGGCGCGGTGGGCGGCCCGAAATGGGAAGGACTGGATTACAGCCTCCGGCCCGAACGGGCGCTTCTGGGCCTGCGCGAAAAACTGGGGCTTTACGCCAACCTGCGGCCCGTGACGGTCTTTGACGAGCTGGCGGACGCCTCGCCGCTCAAAAAGGATCTGGTGCAGGGCATCGACCTTCTGATTTTGCGGGAGCTGACCGGCGATATCTATTTCGGCAAGCCGCGCGGCGTGACCAAAGATCAAAGCGGCCGGCGCACCGGCGTCAACACCATGATCTACACGGAAGACGAAATCCGCCGCATCGCCATCCGGGCGTTTGTACTCGCGCGCGGACGGAGAAAAAAACTCCTGTCGGTGGACAAGGCCAACGTTCTGGAAACCACGGAACTGTGGCGCCAGGTCGTAACGGAGACGGGAGGCGATTATCCCGACGTGTCGCTTTCGCACATGTATGTGGACAACTGCGCCATGCAGCTCGTCCGCAATCCTTCGCAGTTCGACGTGATCGTGACCGCCAACCTGTTCGGCGACATTCTGAGCGACGAAGCCGCCATGCTGACCGGCTCCATCGGCATGCTGCCGTCGGCCAGCCTGGGAGACGGCAAGGCTCTGTACGAGCCGATCCACGGCTCCGCGCCGGACATCGCGGGGAAAAACATCGCCAACCCGCTGGCGACGATTCTGTCGGTCGCCCTGATGCTGCGGCATTCACTGGACCGCCCCGAAGAGGCGGCGCTGGTCGAACAATCGGTGAAAAGCGTTCTGCGGGAGGGCCTGCGCACACCGGACATCGCCGCGGCGGGCGGCGGGGCGGCCACAACCGAAGAGATGGGCGAAGCCGTCGTCCGGAATCTTTCCTCCCTCCTGCGGGAGCCGGCCGGAAAGGAGGTCAAATCGCCATGAAAGGCAAAATTCTGATCGTGGACGACGAGGAATCCATGCGGAGACTGCTTTCCCAGCTCTTTTCCGCGGAAGGCTACGAGGTCGCTGCCGCGGAAAACGGTCCTTCGGCGCTGGAGATTCTTCGGCACAGCGTCATCGACGTCATTTTTCTGGATCTGAAGCTCTTCAGCATGGACGGCATCGAGCTCTGCCGGAAGATCCGCGAAACACAGCCCGTCTCCATGATTTTTGCCGTCACCGGATGGTCTCCGCTGTTCGGCATCGAGGAATGCCGAGGGGCCGGCTTTGACGATTATTTTGAAAAGCCGCTGGATATGAAGCTGATCCTGGCCTCCGTCGAAGACGCCTTTGGAAAGCTGAACCGGTGGAAAAGACTGTATTCGAACCCCTCCACTCCATAAGCCGGACGACTCATGCCCAACTCCGCCATTTTGCTGAAAAACATTGTGATCGCCCCGCCCGCGGCGCAGATCTATTCCCGGCTTGGATTTAAAAGAGCGACCACGTCCCTTTCATCCGGCCGCCGGCGGGAAACGGACCGGCACATGGAAGAAGCGGCCTCGATGATTCGACTGCAGGGCTCCTTCCTGCGGCTTTCCATCCGCCGGAATGACGGGCGGCTCATCTCCCTTCAAGGACGGACGACCTTCCGCAGCGAAAAGCTTTCCGCGTTTCTGGGCGACTGCCGGGATGCGGTGCTGATGGGGGCGACTGCCGGCAAACCGATCATGGACGCCATCGCGGAAGAAACCGCCCGGGGAAACCTGACCGCCGCCGTCGTTTACGACGCAACCGCCAGTGAAATGACCGACGCGGCGCTCGACTGGATCATGAATTATGTGAACGGTCAGCTCCGGCGCGAAGGCAGGCGTCTCTTGCCGCGCCGCTTTTCCGCGGGCTACGCGGACTTTTCCCTGTCCAGCCAAAAAGTCATTCACAAAAAACTGCGAATGGAAGAAATCGGCGTCTCCATCACGCCGGCGTGCATTCTTCAGCCGGAAAAGTCCGTTACCGCAATCGGCGCCATCCCCTGAACAAAACCAAGCCGCCCGCGGCCCCATCGCAAAAATGCGCTGTTCATTCGGACGCCTTCGACCGGCGCTTCTCGATTCTTTTTTTGTACTCGCTGATGAATTCCCTGGAAGACAGATACTTGTCCGCAAATGAAACGACGTAGGACTCCTTGTATTTCGGCGGCACGATGGTGAGCGGCCACATGTGCTTGCGGATGATGTCCTCTTCAATGTCGTTGAGAGAAAAATATTTTTTGGCGTTGGCCGCGGCGATTTTCGGATGTTCCAGGCCGTGGAATTTTTCCCTGGGCAAATCCGGCGCGTCGTGATGGCGCCAGTCATAGAGAAAAAAGTCGTGCAGCAGCGCGCCACGGGCCGTGGAGCGGAAATCGAGCTTGAGAAATTTGCTGATCCGGTAGGACAGGTAGGCCACGTCGTGAACATGGCGATAAATGGAGGAGTTGTGATGGAAGTAGTCCTTGAGCTTCCGGAATTCCTCATGATCGAGAATCTCCCGCACGGTCTCGTAATACTCCGCTTCAAACGGCTTCCGGCCGTCAAGCTCCTGGAAGAATTTTTCCAAAACGGGCTTTAGAAACGAACCGATCTTGATCCGGATGCGCCGGTTGATGTTCTGGTTGACGTACCGGTTCAGGTCGGGAAAAGCTTCCCGCAGCCGCTGAAAGGATTTCAAAATATCCTCGATTTCGAGGCTGCTTAAGTTGAAGTACTCCTCGTAGAGATAGGCGACGCCCTTGCGGAAGGCGGCCAGCGACATCACGGAGAAAGTGTAGTCGATCCAGAAATACACCATGAAGACGATGGCGGCGATCTGCACGGGGCCCGCGGGCAGCAGGGCCGAAAGCCGGAGAGCTTCGGGATGGATCATCGTCACAAACCCGAAGGCCAGGACGGTCCAGAAAAGGGAAAAAAGAAGGCTCACGCGGCCGTGGAGATGGAAGCGGTATTCCGAGTAGTCCCAAAGCTTCAGTTTGAAGATCTTTTCGGACAGATAGCCGGCCGCGTATTCAAGAAGCGTTAGCACCAGGCCGAAGGCAGCCAGACGAAGCGCGATGGGCCGCCCCTGCAGAGCGTACTCCAGGACAACGACGAGAAAGGCGCCGATGCCGTAAATGGGAATGAAGGGGCCGAACAATAATCCCGCATTGACGAACTTCCGCTGAGCCGCGGAGCGGTACATCACCTCCGCCACCCATCCGATAAAGCAGTACGCCGCAAACAGAACAATATAATAGAAGAAGCTCAGATCATGGTTCAGCATGGTTTTCCCCGGCCTTTTTATGCAGGCCGATGCTACACAATTCCCCTCTTTTTATAAAGATATTTTGCATCCATCTGTGGTATGAGAAGGAGCCTTTGAACACACCGCCTGCCGTCCATGGACGGAAGCGGGAAGGAGACGCCATGGAAAAAATCAGACTCGGCATCAGCACCTGTCTTCTGGGAGAGAACGTCCGCTATGACGGCGGACACAAACTTGACCGTTTCCTGCGAGACACGCTGGGGCGGTATGTGGATTATGTGCCGGTTTGCCCGGAGACCGAGTGCGGCATGGGCATTCCCCGCGAAGCCATGCGCCTGGAAGGCAGACCGGACGCGCCCCGGCTCGTCACGCGCACCAGCCGCATCGACAAAACGGACATGATGGTTTCCTGGGCGAATATGCGCATCGCAAAGCTCGCGTCCGAGGAGCTCTGCGGCTTCATTTTCAAGAGCGATTCGCCGTCCAGCGGCATGGAAAGAGTCAAGGTCTATGATGAGAAAGGAATGCCCGCCAAAACCGGCGTGGGCATCTTCGCGCGGATGTTCATGGACGCTTTTCCCCTGCTCCCGGTGGAAGAGGAAGGGCGGCTGCATGATCCGCAGCTTCGCGAAAACTTCATTGAAAGAATTTTTGCGCTCAGGCGCTGGCGCGAAGTCCGCAGGGCCAGGTCCCCCCGGGGCGCCCTGGTGGATTTTCACACACGGCACAAGCTGCTTTTGCTGTCGCACAGCACAAAACTGTATCAGGCCATGGGAAAACTGGTCGCCGAACAAAAGCGCCACGCCCTGCAGGATCTTTGGGCAAAGTACGAAGCGCTGCTCATGGAAGCGCTGAAACTCAAAACCACGCCGAAAAAGAATGTCAATGTGCTGATGCACATGATGGGCTACTTTCGGGAAAAACTCTCCGCCGATGAAAAACAGGAGCTTCTGGAAATCTTTGAGCGCTGCGCGCAGGGTCATGTTCCCCTGATCGTACCTCTCACGCTGATCGGCCACCATGTGCGCAAATACGATGAACCCTATCTGAAGGAGCAGGTGTATCTGAATCCTCACCCGCTGGAGCTTCAACTGCGCAACCACGTATAAACCGGCCGCCCGCGCGAATCTTTGTTACGCCGCCTGTCCGGCGGAGCGCTTCAGCGCTTCGATGCGGTCTTCCAGCGGGGGATGCGTCATAAACAGAAGCTTTAGACTGTTTTTGCCGGGCTTTCCGCTGATGCCGAAGGCCTGCATCTGATCCGGCAGGGGATCAAACGTGCTGCGCTGCAGACTCTCCAGCGCGGCGATCATGCTGCCCACGCCCGCAAGCCTTGCGCCGCCGGCATCCGCGCGATATTCCCGCCGGCGGCTGAACCACATGACAATGACGCTGGCCAGGATGCCGAAGACAATCTGCGCGACGATTGTGGTGATAAAAAATCCGATTCCGTGGCCTTCTTCGTTTTTCAGAACAACACGATCCACAAAATATCCGACGATACGGGACAGAAAAATGACAAAGGTGTTGACGACGCCCTGAATCAAACTGAGCGTCACCATGTCGCCGTTGGCCACGTGGCTGATCTCGTGGCCCAGCACCGCCTCGACTTCATTGCGGTTCATGCTGCGCAGAAGCCCCGTGCTGACCGCCACCAGCGCGTTGTTCTTATTCATGCCGGTAGCAAAGGCGTTGGGCGACGGCGATTCAAAAACCGCTACATCCGGCATGCCGATGCCCGCCTGAGCAGCCTGCTTCTGAACCGTGTTCACCAGCCAGATTTCCGCGTCGGAGCGGGGCTGCATGATGACCTGGGCGCCGGTGCTCCACTTGGCCATCCACTTGGACATGGCCAGCGATATGAACGATCCTCCGAAGCCGAAAACCGCCGAAAAAATCAGCAGGTTTAAGTAATTGATGCCATTGGCGTAAAGAATTTGATCCACGCCGAGAAGCTTTATGACAATGCTTAAGACCACGAGCACGGCGATGTTGGTCCCGATAAACAGCAAAACTCTTTTCATTTTGATCTCCTCCGGTTTAAAATCGCGCAAACTGTTTGCCTGGCAAACCTTTTAAAATGATGCCTTATCTTAATGTCAGGTCACGGAATGTCAAGCGTTTCTTCTCCGGCGGCCCTCACCCCCGCAAATCCTCCGCCGGAATGCCGCTGCGGGGATTTGAGCGGAAAAGATCCGGATTGCCTGTTCTTTTTTTTTGAAAACTGTGATAGGGTGCTTTGCAATTCGGAGCATCGGCCAGGACGGTGTTCCGTTTTTTATCAAACAATAATCGCCGTTTTTGCGGCTTTTGGATCCGGCAACCGTTTTCAACCCCCAGACCAGGCCAAAAGGAGGACACAGCATCATGGCAGACCGCACAATACACATTACGCAATTCGACATGGACAGGCTGACGGAACTGATCGACGGTTTGCGTTTATCGCCCAAAGCCAATCAGGCCAATCTCGATCTGCTGGAAAAAGAGCTGTATCGCGCCGTGCTGGTGGATCCTCCGAATATCCCCCGGGATGTCATTACCATGAATTCCAAAGTGATCATCACGGACACGGAATCCGGCGAAAAGACAACCTATACCCTGGTGTTCCCGTCCGCGGCCAACATATCGGAAAACAAGCTTTCCATCATGGCCCCGCTGGGCATGGCGCTTTTGGGATACCGCACGGGCGACATCATCGAATGGCCCGTTCCGTCCGGCGTCCGCAAGCTCAAAGTGGACGAAATCATCTATCAGCCGGAAGCCGCGGGAGATTACCATTTATAAAGGACGGCCTGATGGCTTTGCCTGACTTCAGCCCACACAAAAACCAGGTGAAAAGAACATGGATCTGATCGATACCCTGAAAGATAAGGCCTTGAAAGGAAAGGGCATTCGGGAATCCGAAGCCCTGGAGCTCTTTATTGAGGGAAGCTCGGCCCCCTGGCGTATTTGCGCCGCGGCCTTCGAAATTCGGGAACGCTTTAAAGGAAAAGAAATTATTCTTTGCTCGATTACCAACGCCAAGTCCGGCAAGTGCTCCGAAGACTGCAGTTTCTGCGCGCAATCCCGGCGCCACAACGCTTCCGCGCCCGTTTACCCGCTCAAGCCGGCCAAACAAATGATCGCCGAAGCCGAACAGGCCGGGAAAAACGGGGCGGAGTTCTTCGGCATCGTCACCAGCGGGAAAAGCGTCAGATCCAAAAAGGAATGGTCCGAAATTTTGAAAGCCGTCGGGCAGATTCGGGATGCGGGCATTCACCCGTGCGCCTCGCTGGGACTGCTCGACGCGGACCGGGCCCGCGACCTCAAAGCCGCCGGACTGTTCCGCTATCATCACAATCTGGAAACGGCCCGCAGCTACTACCGCAATATCTGCACCACCCACGACTACGAAGAAAACGTGGCCACCATCAGCGCCGCCAAAGACGCAGGCCTGTCCGTCTGTTCCGGCGCGCTCTTCGGCATGGGTGAAAACATCACGCATCGCATCGAACTTGCCGCCGACCTGCACCGGCTGAGCGTCGATTCGGTGCCGATCAATCTGCTCCATCCGATCAAGGGCACGCCGCTTTCGCACATGCCGCTTCTGCCGCCGATGGAAATTCTCATGACCATCGCCGTTTACCGGTTCCTGCTGCCGGACAGGGACATCAAACTCTGCGGCGGAAAAGAAAAAAGTCTGCGCCAGCTTCTGCCGCTGGGCATCATCGCGGGCGCCAATTCGCTGATGACGGGCAACTACCTGACCACGACCGGCCGCGACAGCCGGCTGGACCACGAAATGATCATCGATCTGGATCTTGTCCCCACCCGGCCGCTGGACATCTGCAAATGCGGCCAAGATTAAAGATTTGACCCCTTGCCTTTGCCGATATCCTGCAGCTGCTCGAATTCCATCACGGTGGACATGGCGCGATTATCCACTGGAATGCCAGCTTCGCTGACTGCCACAACCGGGTTTAATCCGCCAATCATGATCATTCCGATCTTGTTCAGATCAACATGCGTCTGGCAGATGGGATGCCCAATGTCCCCGATGGATAAGACGGCGTTAATGCCGGCGCGCGTGAAATCATCAATCACGCAATTCACCAGTGTGCGGCTCAAGGCGGGGATTTCACGGAAATTCGCCAGAATTTTACCATCGCCGTTCGCCACCACTTGCCCGATGGAGGTCATCTTGCCGCGAATAAAAATTTCCGACGGGTCCAGCGATGAGCTGGCGTAATGAATCAGCTCCACAAATCGCAGGCCCTGGCCTTTTCTCAGTTGAAGGATTCCGCCAAATTTGGAATCAACGGGAATGCCGTGCTTGAGCAGCACGCCGTTGACCACAATGCTGCAAATCGTCGCCAGACCTGTTTTCCCCTCTGGCACGACGACGTCTCCCAGCGATTCTCCCGCCTTCGCCACGGCAACCCGTGAACTGACAGCGAGATTTTTGGCGAAGACGGGCCTCATGATTTTCAGCGCCCGGGCAAACTGCTTTTCCGGGAAGAAGGAAACATTGACGGGAACCATACCGCGCCTCTTTTTAACATCGAAGGTGGTTCGAAAGGCCAGGACTTCGATGCGTGAAATGGAAAGGTCGACGTTGTCCTGAGCGCGTGCGTTGGATACATCCGACGACGCGGAATAAGGCGAGTCATACATCAATGAGACCTCACTGAACCCGGTCATGAAGCTATCCTTTTTAAACGGCATCCATCGGCATTCGCGCGCTCACCCCTCCTGACGGGGCAAGCGCGTTTCACCGATATCCTTGCATGATGTATTATTCTTAATCTCCGGCCGGCGGCTATTTGAGAATTTTTTCAGCTTCTTTCTTATCGACATCCATAATATACTGAATGCCGCTGACATCCGCCGCTTCACGGGTTAGTGCCGCCAGGTCGTCCCGCGTCATATATTTCAGCGCAAACTTTCTGCTTCCCGCCATCAACTGGCGAAGCCCCTGCGCCAGTCTTTCATAGTAGGTGTAAAGTCCGATGGCGCCGGTGGGCAGCTGTTCAAATTCCTTGTGGCCCAGTTCATGGCGCAGCTCGCTGGCCGTGACGAAAATTTCATCCTTCGTATTGCCGAAGCGTTCGACATAAACCGGCACCTGCTGGGCGTCGATGGTCTGGCCGATCGTCTTACCGACCATGGCCGCCGCAATGGGCGCCCGCGCCATGCCGATCAATTTGACAAAGGGCGCGCCCATCGCCAGACCTTTGAATATCTGATCCTCGAAGGTAAAGCCGCCGTTTACGGCAATGGCCGGCAGATATTTTTTCTTCGCTGCGAGCTTTTTGGCGTATTGATACACCAGCGTATGCAGTTCCACCGGGGGGACACCCCACTCGTTCATCATCCGCCACGGGCTCATGCCCGTACCGCCGCCGGCGCCGTCCACGGTCAGCAGATCCAGCTTGTATTTCGACGAAAAATAAATAGCCCGCGCCAGATCGACGGGACGGTAGGCGCCAGTTTTAAGGAAAATGTACTTGGCGCCGGCCTTGCGCAGCCTCTTAATCGTCGCCGCAAACGATTCCTCGGTGACCATACCGACGCGCGAATGACGCTCGAACTCCTTGAAGGCGCCCCGTGCAAAGGCTTCGATGACATTGGAATCATAGGGATCCGGCAAAACGATATAGCCGCGGTCGTGGAGCATCTGGGCTTTTTTCAAATCCTTGATTTTGACTTCGCCGCCGATGTCTTTTGCACCCTGCCCCCATTTAAGCTCCACGCATTCCACGCCCAGTTCCTCAATGGCGTATTCATGCACATTCAACCGGGTATCCTCCAGATTGGCCTGCACGATGATGGCGCCGTAGCCGAAGCGCTGATAATCCCGGTAAAGCTTGACGCGGCGCTTCAAATCGACCGTATCCAAGATGTTGCCGTTTTTGAATTTGGATTGCGGGTCCATCCCGACGACGTTTTCCCCGATGGTCAGCCCCGTTCCCGCCAGGGCGGACCCGATGGCCAGTCCTTCCCAGTTGTTCTTGGCGATGTTGGTGGAGCCGATGCCGGAAATCAGCCAGGGAAGCTTGAACTTTATTCCCTTATCGTGGCCGAAAACCACTTCCAGGTTGACCGCGGGGAAAATGGCCTTGTCGCTGTCGGCTTCAATGCCGTAAGCGCCGGCGGCCGTCCCCATAATGTTGAAATGGGAATAATCCACCGGATATTTCTTTTCGCCGGCGCAGGTAATCACGCCGAAAGGCTGGGGGTAGATCACTTCATGGCCGCGATAAGCGGATTTGCCTATTTCACACATGCCGACGCAGCCGTCGATGCACGTGACACACATGCCCGACGTCGGTGATATAGACTCTTCTGTCCTGTTTTTGGTAAGGGTGGCGCTGGAGGTATTTACTCTTGAAAAAGACATATATCCTGCTCCTTTCTGGGTTTAAGCTTATTTTATTTCACAGGCCACGCAGGGTGACATGTAACACATCATATCGTGGAACTGATCCTTCGCAATGCACGGCGGCGCAAGGTTGGCGCAGCCTCCGCAGATCGCTTTTTCCGGCTGATTGAACGTGCAGCGCGCCTGACAGGCCGGGCAGACCTCCATGCAGCCGCCGCACAGCCGGCAGACGTCGGATTTCATGTCGAAAGGCGTGCCCAGGCTTCTCGTTTTGCCCCGTCCGCGAAAACCGATGGCTCCGGCCATCATCTGCTCGTTGCACATCCGCACGCACAGTCCGCAGAGGATGCAGTCCTCGTGCTCCTGCCGGAAGCGCTGCTGGCGCACGTTGTGCCGCGACGCGATATCCTGAATGACCTTGGATTGCGGACAGGAAGCCAGGAGAAGCTCAATGATGATCCTTCTCGCCTTCAGGACGCGTTCCGAGGCGGTGCGGACCTTCATCCCTTCTTCAACGGGATAGGTGCACGACGAGACGAGCTTCGCGCCCGGGCCCTCGCCGATTTCGACCACGCAAAGCCGGCACGCGCCGTAAGGCGAGAGCCCCTCCTTGTGGCACAGCGTCGGAATGGGGAAACCGTAAAATTTCGCCGCTTCCAGAATCGTCGTCCCCCTTTCAACGGATATGGACAGTCCGTTCAGTGTCAGATTAACCATTTTTCCCACCTCCGATTGCGGCCGCCGCAGGCTTTTCCGCGGATTGTTTTTTGGTGAATTCAAGATCGCATCTCAGGCACCGCCGGCATTCCGACCGGGCCTGCTCTTCCGGCAGGACCATGGTGACTTCCCGGAAGTTTTTCAGCCTTTGGGACGGCGGGAGCACGGCGGGCTCGGCGCGAGTTGCCGTTTGCGCTTCCGCTTCGTCAATAACGGCCGGTTCGATAAAGACGCCGGGACGTTTCGGCGAGGCAGGCACAACCAGCGGCTGGTTTTGCAAATATCGATCCATGCATTGCGCGGCTTTTTTGCCGGCCGCGATGGCGTCAATGACGGTGTTGGGTCCGGTTACGAGGTCGCCCCCCGCAAAAACGCCCTTGAGGCTGGTTTCGAAGGTTTTGGGATTGACCCTGATTCTCCCGCCTTTATCCACGTCCAGGCCCATCGCGGACAGAAACTCGCTTTGGGGCTTTTCGCCGATGGCGACGATGAGCGTGTCGAGTTCCACCTTGAACTCGCTTCCGGGAATCGGAACGGGTTTGCGCCTTCCAGTGGCATCCACATCGCCCAGACGGTTTTTGATGCACTCAATGCCGACGACACGGCCTTCTTTTGAATAGATTTTAACCGGCGTGACCAGGGTCTCCAGTTCAACGCCTTCCCGAAGCGCCGCGTCGATTTCCTCCTGGCGCACATGAATCTTGACCGGCGAAATCAGGGTTTCAATCCGCACGCCTTCCTCAAGGGCGGCGTCGATTTCTTCTTCATAAGCCGGCATTTCTTCGCGGGTCCGCCGGTAGAAAAGCGACACGCTGGTAACATCTTTCTGGCGCAGGGCGACACGCGCGGCGTCCACCGCCGAATTGCCGCCGCCGATGATTCCCACATGGCCCCGGGCCAGTTGTTCGCCCCGGATGTTGAACGCTTTCAGGAATTGAATGGACGGATAGATTCCTTCGATGTCTTCATTCTCCAGATCCAGACGCCAGCTTTCATGCGCCCCTATGGAAAGAAAGACCGCGCTGAATTTTTTGGAAAGCAGGTCCTGCAGGGACATGTCTTTTCCCAGCGTCCGGCCGTACTCTATTTTGATGTTGCCGTTGAGAAGTGTCTGGATTTCCTTTTCCACAATATCCCGGGGCAGCCGGTAAGCGGGCAGAGAACAGGACAGCATGCCGCCCGGCACCTGTTCCGCTTCAAAGACGGTCACCTTGTAGCCCAGCAGCGATAGATTGTGGGCGGCGGTGAGGCCCGCGGGGCCGGCGCCGATTATGGCCACCTCTTTTCCCTTGTTCTTCGCCGGTTTCGGCCGGTAAGCGGACGGGTCCACCCGGTCGGTGACAAACCGCTTGATGGCGCGGATGCCGATGGACTCTCCCCCGCTTACGCCCAGGTTGCAGCGGCTTTCGCATTTGCGGTCGCAGACCCGCGAGCTTACAGCCGGAAAAGGATTCGCCGAACGGATCACACGATAGGCTTCTTCATAATCGCCTTTTTCCACCAGGGCGACATAGCGCCACGGTTCCGTGTCCACGGGGCAGGCCGCCTGGCACGGGGCCCCTGTCAGTTCCTTGCAGGCAAACGCTTCGCAGCGCTTGTCGGCAATGTGGCGTTCATATTCGTCACGGAAATACCTAAGTGTGCTCAGGACGGGATTGGCGGCCGTTTGACCGAGCCCGCACATGGTCGTGTCTTTCACGGTTTGCGCCAGTTCTTCGAGCAGCTGGAGATGGCCTGGCGTGCCCCGTCCTTCAGTAATATCCTCCAGAATTTCATACATCCGCTGCGTGCCCTTGCGGCAGGTGAAACACTTCCCGCAGGACTCGTCTTTCAGGAAGCTCATAAAATATTTTGCGACGTCCACCATGCAGGTATTTTGGTCCATGACAATCATGCCGCCCGATCCCATGATGGAACCGGCTTTGGCCAGGCTGTCATAATCGATGTTCAGATCGAACATGGAGGCCGGAATGCACCCGCCGGACGGTCCGCCGGTCTGAATGGCCTTGATCTTTGCCTCGCCCGAAGGGCCGCCGCCGATGTCATAGACGACTTTGCGAATCGGCGTCCCGAGCGGCACCTCCACCAGACCGGTGTTCTTGATCTTGCCGACCAGGGAGAATATCTTCGTGCCGGCATTGTTTTCCACGCCGATCTTCAAATATTCGGCGGCGCCGTGGTTGATGATGTAGGGCACGTTGGACAGAGTCTCAACGTTGTTGATGCAGGTCGGATAGCCGAAAAGGCCTTTTTGAATCGGAAAGGGCGGACGCTGGCGCGGCTCTCCCATCTTTCCTTCGATGGATTTGATCAGCGCCGTTTCCTCTCCGCAGACAAACGCGCCCGCGCCGTGGAAGATTTCGATGTCGAAATCGACTCCCTGCCCTAAAATATTTTTTCCCAGAAGCCCCAGTTGCCGGACGCTGCGCAGCGCGATGGTCGCGTGCTTGATGGCCAGCGGATACTCCGTGCGCACGTAAATGATGCCGTGCGTGGCGCCGATGGCCAGGGCGGCAATCATCATCCCTTCAATGACGGCGTGGGGATTCCCTTCCAGCATGCTCCGGTCCATATAGGCGCCGGGGTCTCCTTCATCCGCGTTGCAGATAATATATTTCGGGCCGCGGCTCTTCATGCTGCGGGCCAGATCCCATTTTTTCCCGGTCAAAAACCCGGCCCCGCCGCGCCCCCGCAGTTTGGCGTTGAGGATTTCGTCGACCAGCCAGGCCCGGTCTTTTTTCTGCAGCGCTTTTTCCAGCGCGGCGTACCCGCCTATTTTCAGGTAGTCGTGGATCCGGATGGGATCGAGGCGCTGGTTCTGGCCAAGCACGATGCGGGTCTGTCCCTGGAAAAAGGGAATTTCTTTTTCGGAGTAGCGTTTAACCGTCGAACCGGGTTCCCGGTACAGGAGTTCTTCGACCACCTTCCCTCTCACGGCCGCGTCGATAATCCGGGGAACGTCCGCCATTTTCAGCTTCGGGTACAGATTGTATCCCGGTTCGACGATGATGAAAGGATCCATTTCGCAAAACCCCAGGCACCCCGTAATCCGCAGGTCCAGTTTGTCGTGCAGATCCTTTTCCAGGATTTGGCGCTTGATGATCCGGATCAGATCATTCGAGCCGCTGGCCTGTCCGCCGGTGCCCCCGCAGATGACAATGCAGGGCTTGGACTGATCCGAAGTTGCCAGAAATGTTTTGCGATACGTCTTGAATTGAGCGACAGATTGAAACCTCTTCATCTCTTTTCCCTTCATCGTTATTTTTGAATGTTCATTTGATTCAGATTCAGCAGATGGCCTTCGCAGCCCTGACGCGTGCATACCTCCCAGGCGCAGCCTTCGCAGACCCTCATGGCGGCCATGGGGGAACCGCACTCCGTGCAGGTAGAGAAACTCGGCAGTTCGCCCGCGCAGTGCGGACAGTAAAATCTGGACAGACTGTTTGACGGAATCGGATGCTCCAGGACCGAGGCCCCGCTGCCGTAAAGCGAAGACAGGCGCAGCCGGCCTCTCGTGCCGTTGCAGGATACACGGAGGTTAATCGAGGGATAACCGTCCATCGGATACTCCGGATCCAGAAGGCTTTTATTGCAGGCGGAGCAGGAAACCTGGAGGGGGAATACCCGGTTGTCGGTTTCCGCATCGATTTTTTCCAGACCGGCCATCGCCCTGGCGATGATGTTTTTCACCTTGCTTTTGCTCACATGGGGGAAATAATGCCCGTCCACCACCACGGTCGGTCCCAGAGCGCAGGCCCCCAGACAATTGACGGTTTCCAGGGTGATCTCGTTGTCCGCCGTTGTTTCGCCGGGCGCAATGTCAAGCTCGCGCTTGAATTCGTCAACGATCCCCTGAGCGCCCCGGACATGGCATGCCGTACCCAGGCAGACGGATACGCAATGCTTGCCCCGCGGTTTCAGACTGAATGCTTTGTAAAAGGTTGCGACACCGTAGATATCCACGAGCGAGCGGCCGGTCTCTTTTGAAACCAGCCTGAGCGCCTCTTCCGGAAGATACGTATACGCCGCCTGGATTTCCTCCAGGATGGCAATCAGCGCCCCCTTGTTTTTGTCATGCTTCCTGATCGTCTCAAGGATGTCTTTTGCATCCATGCCTCTTTTTTCCAAACTCGGCGGACTTCCGGATTCCTTTGCGCAGCCGTCACACCGGTATTCCTCGCAATGCCAGACGCCGGCTTCGTCCTTTGAATAAAGGCAGGTCTTTGCATCATCACACGTGGCGCACAGCCCCATGCTGATCTCCAGCGGGGCCGGAGAGCCGGACTTTTTTTCTAATACAACCGGCGCAGTCCGGGCTTTGCCAATGCTGAATTCTTCGCAAAACAAGACAGGCTGTCTTTGCGGCTCAATAAAACTGCAAAGAGATAAATTTTCGCATGAAGAGCAGATGCCTTTTTGATTCCGGGCATTGGTATTTTCGGTCTTTTTCATCTCGTCGCTTGCACGGGCGGTCCTTTTCATTTCTTTCCCCTTTCGATAGATGATCGTTGTGAAGCAAGAGCAACATGCTTGCCAATTATTTTTAACGACGGGATTTGCCGCTTACCGATAAAGTTACCGGAATGATATTCTTAAGATAGAATGATTCCGCAGAACGGAAATGGGGGAAATAATGAATAAGGAAAAGCGCAAAGCAATGCTTAAAACCGGGGAATTTTGAACCGCCGGGGAGATCTACCTCGATGCGGACGGCTTCGCTTTCCCGAGTTTTTCCCGAAGCGTTTTTCTGTCGATGTCGAGGATTTTTGCCGCCAGGGTTTTATTATTGCTCACGCTGAGCAGCACGCTTCGAATATATTCGGCTTCCACCGCGGCAAGGGTGCGGTCGGGAGCCGCAGGCTGGTGGGCTGAAAACCGCATCAGGGAGGGCAGGTCCGGGACATCGATCACGTCTTCGTCCGTCATGACAACAAGACGCTGGATAATATTTTCCAATTCTCTTACATTGCCCGGCCAGTGATAGCTGCGCAGCACCTGCAAGGCGCCATCGGAAAACCGGGGCGCGGTGCGCCCGAGTTCCTCGGCAAATTTGGCGGCAAAATGGCGCGTTAAAAGAAAGATGTCATCCTGCCGTTCCCTCAATGGCGGCAATTCCACGGTGATGACATTGATCCGGTAGTAAAGGTCTTCCCGGAACTGGCCTTTTTTTATGAGCGCGGGTATATTTTTGTTGGTGGAGGCAAGGATGCGCACATCCACTTTTCTGGTGCGTGTCGCGCCGACCATGCAAACTTCCTTGTCCTGCAGGACCCGCAGAAGTTTAACCTGCATGGAAAGGCTTGTTTCACTGATCTCGTCGAGAAAAATGGTGCCGCCATCCGCTGTTTGAAAAAAACCGGCGCGCGTTTCGTTGGCGCCCGTGAAAGCCCCTTTGATGTGGCCGAAAAGCTCGCTTTCCAGGAGTTCCTCGGGAATGGCGCCGCAATTGACGGGAACAAAGGGCGCTGAAGCCCGCTCGCTTTTATAATGAATCGCGCGCGCAACGAGTTCTTTGCCGGTTCCGCTTTCTCCGGAGATCAAAACGGTTGCCGATGTTCGCGCCGCCTTGTTGATAAAATTGCTGATCTTTGACATTGCACCGGACTCGCCGATCAGACCGTGAGGGATATGGATTCGCGGCTTGTTCGAGGCGTGGGCCGCTCTGCGAATGTGGAGATTCCGGAGGACCCTTTTGACGGCGGATAAAAGCTCTTCGCCGGTGAAGGGTTTCGCAAGGTACTCTTCCGCGCCTGTTTTAACCGCCTCCACCGCTCCTTTAACGCTGGGATAGGCCGTGATGATCATCACCGCCATATCGTTGTAATTTTCCCGAATATGGCGGGCAAGATGAACGCCGCTTAAGCCCGGCATTTTGAAATCGGTAATTACCAGATCAATATGGGAGCTGTCGATCACCCTGAGCGCCTCTTCCACATTAGACGCCATCCATATCCCGTATCCGACAGACGACAAATTGCGCTCCAGCAATTCCAATGTTGCCGGCGCGTCATCCACAATAAGGATGTCATCTTTTTTATCGGAAGGCTGTTTTTTTTCTTTTTGTTTTAACGCGCCCGGTTTTTTCAGACCGGCAGTTGTATTTTGCATTTCGTTCCCATTCCGACTTTGCTTTCAATTTTTATAGAACCCTTGTGGGCGGCGATGATATCATGAACGACCGGCAGACCTAACCCAGTTCCAACATCCGCTTCCTTAGTTGTAAAAAAGGGAATAAAAACCTTTTGCAGAATCTCTTCGTTCATGCCGACGCCGCTATCCTCTATATTGAGAGACACTTTCTCCCCTGCCCTGCGCGTCCGGATGGATATCGTTCCGCCATCGGGCATTGCCTGTATGGCATTGACCATCAGGCTGACAAAAACCTGGTTCATTTGCGCGGGTGCCGCGTCAATCTCCGGTACATCAAGCCCCAATCGACACTGTAATTTTATTCCCTCGCTGACACATCGGGATTCCAGAAAAGTCAACCCCTGTTTTATAAGGTTGTTGAGGTTCACTTTTGTTTTTTGTTGAGAAGCCTGACGGGAGAAAATCAGGATTTGCCTTACAACCTCACGGGCATGGAGGGATGTTGCTAATATTTTCTCGATGTCGGCCATCGCCTGTACAGGAAGGCCGGGGCATTTCTTGGCAAGTTCGGCAAATCCCAGGATGTGCCCGAGCGGTTCATTGAGTTCGTGAGCCACGCTTGCCGAAAGTTGGCCGATCGTTGCCAGCCTGTCCGCATGACGGAGCTGATCCTCCAGTTTTAATTTCTCCTGTTCCGTTTCTCTGCGCCGGATCATGGCGGAAACTTCCCGCGCCACCGTGTCGAGAAGCTTCTGTTCTTCCTGCAGGAAAAGGTTCAGATTTTGCGCGCCTCGCTTCTTTGGATAGGCCACTTCAACGTAACCGCGACGCCTGCCATTGATGACCAGCGCTGATCTCTGCCGCTGGACAAATTTTGGATAATTCGGCATCGAAAAAATCCGGTTATTAAAAACGATTTTTGCGAAAGCATCTTTTGGATATTGCCAGGCCTCCGGAAGTATTCCAACAATACCCATCAGCATATTTTCAATATTCAGACTTGTGTCGGCGGCGATCCGCGCCATATCGTAAAGGCACGTCAGTTCTTTGACGCGTTCCATTAAATATAACTGCGTTTTATCGCTTGCAGCGGACGAATCGACATTACTTTTGTTTTTCAGCATGTAAACCCTTATCGCATACTTCCTTCAGAAAATGCGCTTCGTTGTCTTCTCAGGAAGAAAAATATGCTTCACCCATGCGTAAAACCGGGATGAATCGACGCGCCTCCGGCGCCTCATCAATCCGCTTCGGTATCCGCAACAGTGCCTTCGCCTGAAGCGTCCGACAGGCTTTCCACCGCTTTTAATTTACCGGCCAGCGTGCGCGTCTTTTTCTGCGCGTCATCCACGGAGCTTGAAGCCTGATCCAGTCTTTTGCGCACGGCATCGAGCGAATCGCCGAAGCGCCCGAACGCCGATTTCACCTCGCCCAGCACTTTCCAGACCTCGCCGGAGCGCTTTTGAATCGCCAGCGTGCGGAAGCCCATCTGGAGGCTGTTTAAAAAAGCGGCAAACGTCGAAGGCCCGGAAATCACAATGCGGTACTCGCGCTGCAGGTGCTGCACCAGTTCGGTACGGCGGATCACTTCCGCATAAAGGCCTTCCGAAGGCAAAAACATGATGCCGAAGTCCGTTGTTCTGGGAGGAGCAAGATATTTTTGAGAGATGTCTCTGGCCGCCTTTTTAATGCTCGCTTCCAGCTGCCGGACCGCATCTTCGGCGGCGGGGGCATCGGCCCTTTCCTGAGCCTCCATCAAACGGGAGTAGTCTTCCACCGGAAATTTCGCATCCACCGGAATCAGAACGCTTTCCGTCGGGGAATCGCCCTGGCCGGGAAGCCTGATGGCGAACTCGACAAAATCGCCGCCGGATTCCTGAATCCTGACGTTCTTCAGATATTGATCCGGAGACAGAATCTCTTCCAGAAGCGCGCCCAACTGGACTTCCCCCCAGGTGCCGCGCGACTTGACGTTGGTGAGAACTTTTTTCAAATCGCCCACCCCCGCGGCCAGCGTGCGCATGTCGCCCAGCCCCTGATGGACCTGCTCGAGGCGCTCGGAAACCTGCTTGAAGGATTCTCCCAGCCGCTTCTCCAGTGTGCTTTGCAGCTTCTCATCCACGGTCTCGCGCATCCGGTCGAGCTGGCGGGCATTGTCCTCCTGGATTTGCCTGAGCTTTTCGTCAACCATCAGACGAATGTCTTCCATCTTTTTTTCATTGCTGGCGGCAAGCAGGGACAGTTGCCGCGCAAAGCTCTCCATCTGATCGCTTTGGATTTTGGCAATATCGGTCATGCGGGCCTGAACGGAGTCGCCGAAGGAAGAAAGCGAAGCCCCGAGCTCCGCTCGTTCCTGCTGCGCGTTCGACTGCGCCTCCGAGCGCGACCGGGCAATCTCGTCGCGCAGCGAACGGTCGGTTCTTTCCTGCGCATCCCGCAAGGCATCCAGTTTGCCCACAAGCGGCGTCCAATCAACGGAACTCCGCCTGAGCTGCCAGAGCAGCAGCACAATGATGACCAGCAAAGATATCAGAATGACCAGAGCAATGATGTCCATTCGAGGCCTCCGTGCCGGGCAACCGCATTTCCCCAAAAGCAACCGGCACTGCGACACCATAACAAAAGCAAAAGACGCCGTCAATCTTTACCCTTTCTGCGTTCGCTCCTGCAGCGCCTGTTTTTTCTCCGCAAGCACCGGCAAAAGAATTTGCTCTGTTTTGAAAAGAAGGCATGTGATAGGATTCTTGAACCTTCACTAAAGGAGAAAGGCAAAATGGCTCATCGTGAAGCCTTGACGCTGCAAAACGAAATCATCAGCCTTCTGCCCGATCGGGAAAATTATGTCGTCGGATTTGCCGACATGGGCGATCTGATGGCCGGGTATTATCCGTACCGTTATGCCGTTGTTGTCGGCAAAAGGCTGGACGACGCGATTGTCGATGAAATCGAAGACGGCCCGACCATGCCTTATTACGAATTATACAATTCCACCAATGATGAGCTCAATGGGATCACGGCGAAAATATCGCGGTTTCTCACGCAAAACGGCATTTCCTGCCTGCAGATCAAAGCCACCGTGCGGGCGGAAGACATCCCCCCGGACTTCGGCAAAACCTTGCGGATGAACTTCTCCCACAAAATGGCGGCCACCCGCGCCGGTCTGGGCTGGATCGGCAAAACGGATTTGCTGGTGTCGAAAGCGTTCGGCCCCCGCATTCGCCTGGCGACGGTTCTTACCCATCAGCCCATTGAACCTTGCGGCACACCCATCACGGAAAGCCGCTGCGGCGCCTGCGACATCTGCGTGAGGCTGTGCCCCGGAGAGGCGGCCAACGGCAAGCTGTGGAATTCGACTCTTGACCGCGACGAGTTTTACAACGCTTTTCGCTGCATGGAGGCCTGCCGCAGGTTGTCGCAGGAAAGGCTCAACCGGAACGTTCATCTTTGCGGCATCTGCGTTTCCGTCTGCCCCCTTGGCAAACCGTCAAAACGCCGGAACAAAAAGAAAATTCCGCAAAAAACCAGGGCGTGAATGTTCTCGCGCACCCGCGCCCGCAAAAAACGTTTGACAGAAAACGGACCTGCTGTTATAGAAGCAACCAACAAGCGAGAAAAAGGTGCAGCATGCAAAAGAGATTCAACGCACATACAATCAACAACTGGTGGTGGTGGAACCTCCCGGAGAGGAGCATCCGCCGCTGATCTTTATTATTAGATAAAAGTCAAAGCCGTGGAGACCTCTCAGGACTCCGCGGCTTTTTTGTATGGTTCAACCCAAAAAGGCCGTGTCGCAACGCACGGCCTTTTTTTATTTTTTAAAGGGAGCGCCCATGTATTCACCAAAATTTGCGGATTTTGAAGTCTGCGCCAAAAGGGGGAACCTGATTCCCGTTTACCGGGAAATCCTGGCGGATCTCGAAACCCCCGTTTCCGTCTTAAAAAAAATTCGGCACAAACGGCATGCCTACCTGCTGGAAAGCGTTGAAGGAGGCGAAAAGTGGGGGCGGTATTCCTTTATCGGAACTAATGCGGAAATCGTGTTCAGAATCCGAGGCCCGAAAGTCATTCTGGAAGAAAAGGGGAAAATCTTCGAGACCGAACACCGGGGAGACCCGCTGGGCCGAATGCGGGAGCTGCTGGGCCGCTACCGGCCGGTTGTCCCTCCCGGACTGCCGCGTTTTTTCGGCGGAGCGGTCGGCTATCTGGGCTACGACACGGTGCGCTACTTCGAGAAGCTTCCCGATGTGCCGCCCGACGACCTGAATCTGGACGAATCCGTTTTTGTCATCAGCGATTCCCTGATTATCTTTGACAATGTGCGCCATACGATCAAGGTCGTCGCCTGCGCCTTTGCGGAAGACGAGGATTCCCGCGCGGAAGCGTACGCGGCCGCGTGCCGAAAGATCGATGATCTGATTGCGCTGTTGCAGACGCCGGCAGAATATCCGGCTCCCGCCCAAAAAGCTTCCGGCGTGGTTTTTGAATCCAATATGACGCCCGACCGGTACAAGGCCATCGTGGAGAAAGCGAAAGACTACATCGCCGCGGGAGACGCCATTCAGGTGGTGCTCTCCCAGCGTTTTTCCACGGACTGCACGGCCGATCCGGTCGATCTTTACCGGGCGCTCCGCTGCGTGAACCCGTCGCCCTATCTGTTTTTCCTCAAGCTGGATGATCTGACCCTGATCGGCTCTTCGCCGGAAGTCATGGTGCGCCTGGAGCAAAACGAAGTGGAGCTGAGGCCGATTGCCGGCACACGGCCGCGCGGAAAAAACGAGCAGGAGGACCGCGCGCTGGCCGACGAGCTGCTCTCCGATGAAAAGGAGCGGGCCGAACACGTCATGCTGGTCGATCTGGGCAGAAACGACCTTGGCAGGATCGCCCAAACCGGGTCGGTGCAGGTCAACCAGTACATGGTGGTCGAAAAATATTCGCATGTCATGCACCTGGTATCCAATGTGCGGGCCGAGCTCGATTGCGGCAGGGACGCCTTTGACGTGCTGACCGCCACGTTTCCGGCGGGAACACTCTCCGGCGCGCCCAAAGTCCGGGCCATGCAGATCATCGACGAACTCGAACCCGTGCGGCGGGGCGTATACGGCGGCGCGGTCGGCTATATCGGCTTCAGCGGCAACATGGATCTGTGCATCACCATCCGCACGATGGTTATTCGGGACGGAAGGATTTTCATTCAGGCCGGCGCGGGCATTGTCCATGATTCCAGGCCCGAAGCCGAACACATGGAAACGCTCCACAAGGCGCGGGGCATGCAGAAGGCCGTGGAGCTCGCCTCAAGCGGATTCGTTCTCGAAAACGGCAGGAGCGCTCTATGATTCTGATGATCGACCATTATGATTCCTTTACGTTCAACATCGTTCAATACCTGAGGCAGATGGGGGAGGACGTCCGGGTCCGGCGCAACGACCGGATCACCCTCGAAGAAATCCGGCGCGAGAGACCCGAAGCAATTTTTTTATCGCCCGGCCCATGCACGCCCCGGGAAACGGGCGTCACCATCGACGTGATTCAGAAATTTTATTCGAGCGTGCCGCTGATGGGCATCTGCCTGGGACACCAGTGCATCGGTGCCGCGTTCGGCGGAGAAGTCGTTCGCGCCGAACGCATCATGCACGGCAAGGTATCGCCCGTGGAGCACGACGGCAAAACGATTTTTGCGGGGCTGCCCCAACCCTTTGCCGCGGGGCGGTATCATTCCCTGCTGGTGCGGCCGGAATCCCTGCCGCCCTGCCTTGAAATCAGCGCCCGGACCCCCGAGGGTGAAATCATGGGACTGCGGCACAAAAATTATCCCGTGGAAGGAATTCAGTTTCATCCGGAATCCGTCCTTACGCCGCAGGGGAAAAGAATCCTTCGAAATTTTTTAAAACAGATCGGCCGAAAGGAGCATGGATCATGATCAGAGAAGCTTTGGACAAGGTAGTACAAAACATCGATCTGCCGGAGGGGGATATGATGGCCGTCATGGAAGAAGTGATGGAGGGCAAAGCCACTCCCGCGCAGATCGGCTCGTTCATCACCGCGCTCCGCATGAAGGGCGAAACCGTGGAAGAAGTGACCGGCGCGGCGCGCATCATGCGCCGGAAGGCCGCGCGCGTGAACGCCTGCGCGACAACCGTCGTCGATACCTGCGGCACCGGAGGCGACAAGCTGGGCACGTTCAACATTTCCACCACGACGGCCTTTGTCGCGGCGGCGGCGGGCATCGTGGTCGCCAAACACGGCAACCGGGCCGTCTCCAGCGGGTGCGGCAGCGCCGACGTGCTGGAGGCTCTCGGCGTCAATATCAGCATCGATCCGGAAATCGTCGAAGAGTGTCTCCAGCAGATCGGCATCGGCTTTCTGTTCGCGCCGAGGCTGCACGGCGCGATGAAGTACGCCATCGGCCCGCGCCGTGAAATCGGCATCCGCACGATTTTCAACATGCTGGGGCCGCTCACCAACCCGGCCGGCGCGACCGCGCAGCTGCTGGGCGTTTACGACGCAAAGCTTGCCGAAATGTTCGCCGGCGTTTTGAAAAACATGGGGACGAAGCGGGCTTTTGTGGTGCACGGCGTCGACGGCCTCGACGAAGTGACGGTCACCGGGGAAACCCGCGTGGCGGAGCTCAAAGACGGCATCATCCGCACCTACAACCTTTCCCCGAAGGAGTTCGTCGGAACCACTCACCCGCTCGAGGCGATCCGCGGAGGCGATCCGGAGGTCAACGCCCGAATCCTGACGGACGTGCTCTCCGGAAAGCCGGGCGCCTGCCGGGATGTCGTTTTACTGAACGCGGCGCTGGCGATTGTCGCCGGTGAGAAAGCAGGCAATATTCAGGAGGGCGTTAAAATCGCCGCCGACTGCATCGACAGCGGCCGGGCGGCAAAAATACTGCGGGCGCTCATCGAGATGACGAACGGTTAATTCCCTCTCCCTTGACGGGAGAATGTTAGGGTTTAGCGGCGGCGATCATGAATTGCAGGTTCATTCCCTCTCCCTTGATGGGAGAGGGTTAGGGAGAGGGTGAAAAAAGGGGAGAAAAAAAGAGGACGACATGATTTTAGACAAGATCGTTGAAACCAAAAATGAGGAAGTGGCCCGTCTCAAAAAGGAGGCGACGACTGAGCGTCTTTGCGAAGCCATCGCAGCGCTGCCGCCCTGCCGGGATTTCCGCGCGGCTCTCGGCGGTGCCGACTGCGCCGTCATCGCCGAAGTGAAATGCGCCTCGCCTTCCCGCGGACGCATGTTGCAGCATTTCGATCCGGCGGCGATCGCAAAAACGTATGAGAAAAATGGCGCGGCCGCCGTTTCCGTTTTGACCGACCAAACCTATTTTTTGGGCCACACAAGCGATTTGACGAGCGTTCGGCGTGAAGTTCGTCTTCCCGTCCTGCGCAAGGATTTTATCATCGATCCGCTTCAGGTTTACGAAACGAGAGCCGTCGGCGCCGACGCGATTCTGCTGATCGTCCGCGCGCTGGGACCGCGGCTTTTTGAATTCATCGCCCTTTCCGAAGCACTGGGCCTGTGCCCGCTGGTCGAGGTTCACACAGAGGAGGAGCTGCAGGCGGCACTCGCGGCAAAAGCGGAGATGATCGGCATCAACAACCGCAATCTCGATACGTTCGCGACGGATATTCAGACCAGTTGCCGACTCAGGAAACAGATTCCCGGCGACCGCACGGTCGTCGCGGAAAGCGCTCTGAAAAACCGCGCCGATATCGAACACCTGATGAACGCGGGCATTTCTTCTTTTCTCATCGGCGAAGCGCTGATGACCGCTCCGGACATCGGCCGTGCACTGCGCTCGCTTCTGGGGAGGGAATCGTCATGCAGGTAAAAATATGCGGCATCACAAACCTTGAAGATGCACTCACCGCGGCTGAAAACGGCGCAGACGCGGTCGGTTTTATTTTCCATCCGCCTTCCCCTCGCTTCATCGAGCCGCAAAAGGCGGCACAGATCACAAAAGCGCTGCCGGACCGGCTGGTGAAGGTCGGCGTCTTCGTCAATGAAAAAGAATCCTTTGTCCGGCACACGTTTGAGCACTGCCGCCTCGACATGATTCAGCTCCACGGCGACGAATCCCCCGGCTACTGCCGGCAATTTCCAAAAAACCGGATTCTCAAGGCGCTGGTTCTTCAAACCGAAGAAGATGTCCGGAAGTCTGAAGCATTTGATGTCGCCGCGATTCTCGTTGATGCGCGCCACAACGGGCTTTACGGCGGCACGGGCAGGACGGCCGACTGGGACCTGGCCAGGAAGATTGCCGGGCCGCTGATTTTATCGGGCGGCTTGAACGAATTCAATGTTCCTGCAGCCCTTGAGGTGGTCCGGCCTGCCGCACTGGACATCAACAGCGGCGCGGAAGAGAAGCCGGGCAAAAAAGACTCCGCAAAAATCGCGCGCATGATGCGGATCATTCATTCCGCGTCAGCCGGCGAAACACCGCTGAATATTTTTATTGGAAGGGACAGAACATGAAAATGCTGCCGGATCAAAAAGGACACTTTGATGCCTTCGGAGGCCGCTATGCGGCCGAGACGCTCATGCCCGCTCTGCTGGAGCTCGAAGAAGCTTACGCCATGGCGCAAAAAGACAAATCCTTTGAGAAGGAATTCGACCGGTACCGGCGAGACTACGCAGGCCGGCCGACGCCGCTTTATTTTGCTTGCCGGATGACTCAGGCGCTTGGCGGCGCCAGAATCTATCTCAAACGCGAAGATCTCAACCACACCGGCTCGCACAAGATCAACAACACGCTGGGGCAGGCGCTTCTGGCCCGGCGCATGGGCAAGAAAAAAGTCATCGCCGAAACCGGCGCGGGCCAGCACGGCGTGGCGACCGCAACCGTGGCCGCGCTTTTCGGAATGGAATGCAAAATCTTCATGGGAGAAGAAGACATCCGCCGCCAGGCGCCCAACGTCTTTCGCATGAAGATTCTGGGCGCCGAGGTGGTTCCGGTCCAAAGCGGCACGGCCACGCTCAAGGACGCGATGAACGAAGCCATGCGCTATTGGGTGGGAAGTGTCCGCGACACGTTTTACATCATCGGAACAACCGCCGGGCCGCACCCCTATCCGATGATGGTGCGCAATTTCCAGTCGGTCATCGGGCGAGAAGTCAAAAAGCAGACGGCAAGAGCGGAAGGACGGAATCCCGATGTTCTGGTGGCCTGCGTGGGCGGCGGCTCCAACGCCATGGGCCTGTTTTATCCCTTCCGCAATGAAAAGAAGGTGAAGATGATCGGCGTGGAAGCAGCCGGCCGCGGCATGAATACGCTGGAGCATTCGGCAAGCATCAACGGCGGAAAAATCGGTGTCCTGCACGGCAACAAGACCTACCTTCTGCAGGATGAAAACGGCCAGGTTCGCGACGCCTACTCCATCGCGGCGGGACTGGATTACCCCGGCGTGGGCCCGGAGCACGCCTATTTTGCACAATCCGGCCGCGCCACGTATGTCACCGTGACGGATGAGGAAGCGATCGGAGCGTTTTTGTATTTGTCGCGGCAGGAAGGCATCATTCCGGCGCTGGAAAGTTCGCACGCGATTGCCCACGCCATGAAAATCGCTCCGAAAATGAAGAAGCGCCGGATTTTGGTCATCTGCCTTTCCGGCCGCGGCGACAAGGACGCCCGGACGATCATGGAAACGCTGTAGGGAACCGTCTTGCCGCCCGCATGGGTGGTCGCGAGCGTTCCCTGCGAGGCCCTCTCCCTTGATGGGAGAGGGCTGGGTGAGGGTGAAAATGAATTATTTCCCCTCCCTTCAGTCCCCGCCCGGCAGGAAGGAGGGAGCGAAAATGAAAAGAGGAAAATATGGGAAGAATTGGGAAAAAATTTGAAGAGCTGCGCGCCAAAAAAGAAAAGGCGCTGATCGTTTATGCAACGGCGGGCGATCCGTCGATCGCGGCGACGCGCGAACTGGCGTTGAGTCTGGAAAAATCAGGAGCGGATATTCTGGAAATCGGCGTGCCGTTTTCCGATCCCACGGCCGACGGCCCCGTCATTCAGGCCGCATCCCAGCGGGCCATCAAAGCAGGAACCACACTGCGAGGCGTTCTGGATCTGGTGGCCGATATTCGCAGGGCATCCCGGATTCCCATTGTGCTTTTCGGCTACTTTAATCCGATCTTTGCCTATGGCGCCCAGAAGTTCTCCAAAGCGGCAAAAGATGCGGGGGTGGACGGCATCCTCGTCGTGGACCTGCCGCCGGAGGAGGCGGGCGAACTGAGGGTTTTTACGAATGCGGCCGGAATCGACTTCATTTCGCTTGTCGCGCCGACCACGGGCGACGACCGGTTGAAAGCCATTCTGAAAGCCGCTTCAGGATTTCTTTACTGCATCTCCATCACGGGCGTCACCGGCACCGCCGCTCCGAAAACAGAAGACATCGCCCGCGAGATTTCAAAAATCCGCAAATTAACCAAACTGCCGGTCGCCGTGGGTTTCGGCATCACGAGCGCCGGCCAGGCCAGGGCCATAGCAAGAATCGCCGACGGCGTTGTCATCGGGAGCTCCGTCGTCAAACTCATCGGGGAAAACCAAAACGGCGGCGACGGGATTCGGGCGGCTGCCGCGCATGTCAAAGAAATAAAAGCCGCCCTGTTGTAAGCAATGATCTTTGCCGGCCGCCTCGAGATTTTCATTCCAAAGAGCCGAGCAGGCGGGCTTTCTTTTTGTTTTCACTTGGTTTTTGTCTTTTTGACAATTTGCTTGACAGCCGTCTTCAATATCACTATAACATTAAACCTCAACTTTAATGTTTGGTGCAGTGAATGAAATTGAAAATCGGCGAAATCGCGAAAAGAAGCAGTGTGCGGCCCTCGACCATCCGCTATTACGTCGGAGAGGGGCTTTTGCCCAAACCCGAAAAAGCGAATGAGAAAATGGCCTATTACGACGAGGCCTGCATCGAGCGCCTGCGCGTCATTCAGGAGCTGAAGGAAAGACGCTACTTTCCTCTGTATCTCATCAAAAACATTCTGCGCCGAATGGATGAAGGCCTGAACCTGACCGAAGCCGAAACGATCGAAAACGCCGTGTTCCGCTCCGGCCAACAGGCGGAAAACGGGCTCATCGGCCAGGCCGCTTTTCTTGACGCGACGGGCCTTACGGAAAAGGAATTGGCGCAGGCCCGGCGTCTGGGCATCCTGGTCCCGTTCACGTTCGAAAGGGACAAGCCCCTGTATGATCCGGACGACGTCCGCGCGGGCCGGGACGGCATCAAAAAGATGGCCGATCTGGGGATGAAGCTTCAGGAGCTGGTCTTCTGGGTGGAGCTGGGAAGGCAAATCGTGGAGAAAGAGATGGCGCTTCGCCGCAAGATGGTCGCCGGAAAATCGACGCGGGAAAACATCGCCATTACCGCCGAACTGACGCAGGTCGGAAATTTCTACCGGGACTACATTCTTCGGCGTCTTTTCCAGAAGCAGGTGGAGCAGAATATTCAGAGCAGCCTGAAGGCGGCCAAAAAGCGAAAGACCGGAAACAACGGAAAAAAATAGGAGGTATTTCATGTTCGACACGCAAATCACCAGGATGTTCGGAGTCAAGTATCCCGTTATCTGCGGGGCCATGATGTGGCTTTGCAAACCAAAAATGTGCGCGGCGGTGTCCAATGCCGGCGGCATCGGCAATCTGACGGCGGGCAATTATGAAACGGCGGACGAATTTCGCGCGGCGATCCGGGAAACGCGCCGGCTCACCGATAAACCCTTCTTTGTGGCCATCACGCTGCTGCCCTCGGTCCGGATCACGCCGGAGCACCACAAGATGTATGTTAAAGTTTGCGCCGAGGAAAAAGTGGCGGGCATCGAGTTTTCCGGCACGCCGCTGGACAAGGTGGCCGGAATGGAGGCCGTCGAGATGCTCAAGAAAGCCGGCGTGAAAATGTTTCATAAGGTCGGCGCTTTGCGCCATGCCCTGCATGCGGAAAAAATCGGCTTTGACGGAATCTATGCCGCCGGCATCGAAGAAGGCGGTCACCCGTTGAATGACGATGTCACCTCCATGGTGCTGACACCCAAGATTGCGGCTTCGGTAAAAATTCCCGTGGTCACCGTTGGCGGCATCGCGGACGGCCGGACCATGGCCGCCGCTTTGGCGCTGGGCGCCGAGGGCGTGATGATGGCCAGCCGCTTCATCGCGACGAAGGAATGTGAAGTGCATGACAACATCAAGCAGGAACTGATCCGCCGGCAGGAATTTGACACGGTGATTTACGGAAAATCCATCGGCCTGCAGGGCCGCGGATTGAAATCCAAGGTCATTGAAGAAGTCCTGGCTATCGAAGCCCGCAACGGCGGGTTTGAAGAGCTGATTCCGCTCTTGTCCGGCCAGAAAGTCAAGCAAGCCTGGGAAACCGGCGATGTTGATTACGCGCCTTTGATGGTCGGCCAGTCCATCGGCCTGATCAACGATATCCCCACCTGCGCGGAGCTGCTGGAAAGAATGGCAGCCCAGGCCAAAGAGATCACCGCAAGAACCGCAAAGCTGTGCGGAAACTGAACCGGAGGCTTTCAAACCAAACTACACGATAGAAGGAGCAACTATGAAAACACGAATCACTGAAATGGTCGGCATCAAGTATCCCATCGTTCTGTCCGGCATGAGCTGGATCAGCGTTCCCAAAATGGTGGCCGCGGTATCCAACGCCGGAGGGCTGGGCATTCTGGCCACCGGTCCGCTGAATGCCGCGCAGACCAGGGAAGCCATCCGCGAAATCCGCAAACTGACGGACAAGCCGTTCGGCGCCAATGCGTCGCTGATGTTTCCGGGCGCGGCGGAAAACGCGAAAGTCCTGCTGCAGGAAAAAGTGCCGGTCATCAACTTTGCGCTGGGCAAAGGCGACTGGATTGTGAAGGAAGCGCACAAATACGGCGGCAAGGTCTTCGCGACCGTCGTCAATCTGAAACACGCGAAACGCGCGCAGGATTTCGGAACGGATGCGGTCATCGCCACCGGACAGGAAGCGGCGGCGCATGGCGAAGACGTCACATCGCTGGTTTTGATTCCGCATCTGGCGGAAAATCTGAAAATTCCCGTGATTGCCGCCGGCGGATTTGCCGATGGACGTGGAATCGCGGCCGCGCTCGCGCTGGGTGCGGAAGGCGTCGCCATGGGAACAAGACTCATGACAACCAGGGAAAGCCCGCTGCATGAAAACTACAAACGGATGACGCAGGAAAAAGACGTCTATGACACGCTGTTTTCCAAGCGCTTCGACGGCATCCTGTGCCGGGTCATGAAAACGGACGCAGCCAAAAAAGCCGTCAAAACCGGCCTGAACTGGCCCGCCGCTTTTTTCAATTCGCAGGCTATCGCGAAGCAGATGGGCATCCCGTATTTTAAACTTTTTATCGGGGTTCTGCTGTCCGGCTACAAGAATGCCAGACAGCTCGCCTATATGGCCAACGCGTTCAAAGCCATTCGCGTCGCGACGGAAGACGGCGATTCCAAAACGGGCGTGCTCCCGGTCGGCCAGTCGCAGGGGTTGATTCATGACGTGCCGACCATTGCCGAGCTATTTGAACGCATCATGAAAGAAGCAAAAGCCGCACAGGCCAAAGTCAACGCGGCGCTGGAGTAGCGCGCAGGACGGAACGCGGCAAGGGGTTCGCGGGCGCTCCCCGCGGCCCGCTTTTCGAGCAGGCAGGCCGGCACGGCCGGGCCGAAGATCCGGGACAAGGAGGGGAAAATATGTCGATCGAATCGGTACTAAAAGAATTGCAGCCGCACCTCGGGAAGGAAGTTTTTGTTTCCGGCTGGAAACAGGTGACGCAGGCGCAGATCAACCAGTTCGCCGACAGCACCGGCGACCACCAGTGGATTCATGTGGACGCGGAAAAGGCCGCCGCCGGACCGTTCGGCCGGACCATCGCGCACGGATTCCTGACGCTTTCGCACATCCCTTTTTTCAGCTACCAGGCGCCCGTGAAGATCGAAGGCGCGAAGATGTCCATCAACTACGGTCTGGACAAGGTGCGTTTTCTCAATCCCGTTCCTTCGGGATCGAACATCCGCGACCGGATCGTGCTGTCCGGCGTGGAAGAAAAGCCGGGCAACCGTCTTTTGATCCGCCAGACGCATACCATTGAAATGGAAGGGCAGGACAAACCGGCGTGCGTCGCGGAAGCGCTGGCCATGGTTTTTTTCTGACAGGTCATCGAGCGGGGAACGGTTGCAGACCGTTCCCCGCTTTGGTTTGATTTGAAATGAAGCGGCAGACCATCGCCGGCATCCTGAACGGGACGAATCAGGGACGGACGGCCGAAAAGGCGACAACCGCCTGATCGGTATGGCGGTGAATCCGGCCTTCTCCCTCCAGGAAGCGCAGATGCGCGATGGCTTCCCCGGTGGCAAACCACTTCTGGGCAATCGGAAAATCCTCCCAGGTTTCGCAGTCGATGTCCCAGGTCATCCCCGCGGCAATCTCATAGGCATTCATCGCCCGGCCGCCCAGAACCTCCAGCACTTCATCCGCCCGTTCGCGGTGGTGATGCTTCAGCTCGCGGATCCTGTCCTTCAGATCCCCCTGAAAATTCCGGTGTCCGGGCAGGACCAGTTCCACCGGCAGGGCATACACCCGGTCCAGGCTGGCCAGGTAGTCCGAAAGCGAATTGGTCTCATAGGCCCACGACTCGATGTGCGGCGTAATGTCGAACAGGACGTGGTCGCCGGAAAAGAAAATTCTCTGATCCTCCTCATACAGGCAGATGTGCCCCTGCGTGTGGCCCGGCGTGGCGACGCATCGCAGCCGGTAGCCTCCGCATTCGATTACGTCGCCGTCGTCCAGCAGGGTAAAGACAGGCTTTTGCTGCGGACTGTATTTGAATCCCGGATGACTGGCGAGCGCCTTCTGAAGCTCGTCGACGGGAAAACCGTTCAGGGCGGCGAAGTCAATCAGGGACTGCCAGCCGTGATCGCCGTCAAAAACGCGCGCGTCGATCCTGCCGAAGAATATTCGGCTGGTTTTCGTCGCCAGCCTCGTCACCAGGCCGGTGTGGTCGGCATGCATGTGGGTCAGCATGAAATCGGTCTGATTCAGATCGATCCCCAGTTCGGCCAGGCCTGCCTGCATCGCTTCGTAGCAGACGGTTCGGTTGAAACCCGTGTCGATGATCAGATTGCGGTCTTCGCCCCGGATCACGTAGGAGTTCAGGTCCTTGAGCGGACTGTTCGGCAACGGCACGGAGATCCGGAAAAGCCCCTTTCGGATTTCATCCGCCATGCGCTGTCCTCCCTGACGCAGAGACGGAGCGGTCCGGGCCTTCGGGAAGTCTTCGAAGGGTCATTCAGTTATCCTCCTGCTCCGGGCCCGTATCTTCCTGATCCATTTCCGGCGTGAAAAGATCGCCGCTTAAGTCCACCGGAAAGAATTCTTCCGGCAGCGCGCCGACAATCTTCAGCGGCTTGACGGGAAAACGCGAAAACTGCGAGGAGGAAACCGGAGGCGCCATCCCGCCGGGGGAAGGCTGCGCGTCGGGCAAAGCGTCTTCCGTCGCAACGGAGCCTTTTAATGCCTCCGGCGATTTTCTTTTCTTGTGGCGGGAACGGCGCCGCCCCTTTTTCCTGGGGGGCTCTTCGGCTTCGCCGGCTTCCGCTTCCGGCTTTTCACCGCCCTCCGCGTCCGGCTCCGTCTTTTCCGCAAGGTTCAGCAGGGGCACTCCCTGAATGGCGCTGACTTCCAGGGCCTGCTCCTTCATGGACTGCTGAATTTCGAAATTGTCCCACGCCATATCGGGTTTTCCTTCGATAATCAGGCAGACGCCGAAGGTTGACTCCAGCTTCAAAAGCTCGGTCCGTTTGTTGTTCAGGATGTACAGGGCGATTTCATGCGGCAGGCTGACCCTCAGCTCCGAATAGGTGCCCTTGACCGCCTCCGATTCGATTTTGCGAAACGCCCCGAGAGAGGCGTACTCCAGAGAGGGGCGCAGACCGCTGCCGGCGCAGTACGGACAGGTCGTGTAGCTGATTTCCTGAATCGTGGACTGTTTTTTCTGCCGGGACAGCTCCATCAGGCCGAACTTGGAGATGCGCGAAAGCTGAATTCTGGCGCGATCCATGCTCAGCGCCTTCTTGAAGGCCTTTTCCACTTCGGCAATGTGCTTCTTGTCGATCATATCGATGAAATCGATGACGATCAGACCGCCCAGGTCGCGCAGCCTGAGCTGGCGCGCGATTTCTTCACAGGCATCCACATTCGTCCGGAAAGCGGTTTCTTCGATGTTTCGCTTGTTCGACCCGCGTCCGGAATTGACGTCGATGGTGATCATGGCTTCCGTGGGATTGATAATGATGTAGCCGCCGGACTTGAGCTCCACGCGTTCCTGGTAAATCACCCGGATCTGCTCTTCCAGCGAGTTGCGCTCAAAAATCGGAGTCTTGTCCTTGTACTGCTTCAGGATTCGCAAATGGCGGGGGGCGACCGCTTTCAGGTACGCGCGCATCTTGCGGAAGGTTTCCACCTCGTCCACCCAGATTTCGTCCATTTCCTGCGTCAGGTAGTCGCGCAGCGACCGCACGCCGAAATCCGTCTCCTGGTAGAGCAGAGACGGTTCGGAGGCGTCTTCGGCCTTCTTGGTGATCTCCTTCCACAGGCGCATCAGGAACTGGTAGTCGCGCTGAATTTCCTGCTTGGTTCGGTTGATCCCGGCCGTGCGGACGATAAAACCCATCCCCTCGGGAACCTTGATCTGGTCCATCAGCGTCTTGATCTTCCGGCGGTCTTCCTCACTTTCGATTTTCCGGGAGATGCCGCCGCAGAGCTTGTTGGGAAGCAGCACGAGATACCGTCCGGGCAGGGAGATGTACGACGTCAGCAGGGCGCCCTTGTTGCCGATGATTTCCCGGACCACCTGCACGATGATTTCCTGGCCCGTCTTCAGAACGGCCCTGCCGCCGGAGGAACCGTTTTCCGGTTCGGTCAGGTATTCGTGGCTGACGTCGCGCAGGGGAAGAAAACCGTCCTTGACGCCGCCGTAATCCACAAAAGCCGCCTGCAGGCCGCGTTCGACCTTCAGCACCTTGCCTTTGTAAATGTTCCCGGTGATCGGTTCCCGAACGGCCATTTGAATGTTAAAATCAATCAGCTTGCCTTTTTCGTCAACCGTGGCCATGCGCATTTGCTCCTTGTGCACGGCGTTAACGAGCATTACATGTTTCATAAGGATCCTTTTGGGCGGCCTTTCCCGGGCCGCGCGGCTGACGGACATGACATCCCGCCGCTTCGTGTATTTTATATAAAGGCGCTCACGTCGCCTTTTCCAGTTCGAAGAACTTCAATCCGGTCGTCCACCAGGCTGACGACGCTCGACGGCTCGGGAACGATGATCCCTCCGTCAATAATCAGATCCACCACGCGCCCGAAGTGTTCGTTGATGATCACGGGATCGCCGAGGTCTTCCCCGTCCAGGGTCTGAACGCTGGTGCTGATAATCGGCTGCCCGAGCTCCCGGATCAAAGCAAGACAAATCTGGTTGTCCGGAACGCGAATGCCCGTCGTCGGCCTTTTCGGCAAAATGATCCGCGGAACCAGACGGGATGCTTCCAGAATAAACGTGTAGGGTCCTGGCAAAAACCGCTTCATGGTTTTATAAGCATAATCCGTGACCAGCGCGTACTGACTGATGTGCTTCAGATCGGAACAGACAAAACTTAAAGGGCGTTTTTTGTTTCTTCTTTTAATCTCGTATATTTTCTCAATGCCTCGCTTGTTCGATAAATCACAGCCCAGGCCGTACACTGTATCCGTCGGGTAGATGATAATGCCGCCGTCCCTCAACACATCCGTCGCCTTTCGAATGAGGCGCATCTGGGGATTCTGGCTGTTTATGGACAACACCGTTCGAGCCCTCGCTTTACGTTGGGCTTCCATATCAGCAATTGAAAGATTTAGCAATGGCTGCAAACGGCCAAAAAATCAGCGGTCGTCACCTCTTTTTCCGGTCTTTGCTGAGCTTGTACTCGATGCTGTCGATGAGCGCCTGCCAGCTCGCCTCGATGATGTTTTCGGAAACGCCCGTCGTGCTCCAGAGCTCGGAGCCGTCCGTCGAATCCAGCAAAACGCGGACGCCCGCGGCCGTGCCTTCGGAGCCTTCCAGCGTGCGCACCTTGAAGTCCACCAGGTGCATTTCCTTGATTTGCGGATAGAATTTGGTCAGCGCCTTGCGCAGGGCATGGTCGAGCGCGTTCACCGGACCGTTGCCTTCGGCGGCCGTCAGCTCCTCCTCGCCGCCCACGGAAATCTTGATCGTGGCCTGCGACAGACAGGGGTTGTCCAGCGTCCTGGAGGTGACCACGCTGAAGCACTCCAGCATGAAGGGCTCCACAAACTGGCCGATCGCTTTTTTCATCAGAATCGACAGCGACCCGTCGGCCGCGTCGAACTGATACCCCTTGTCCTCCATCAGCTTGACTTGGCGCACCACCTTGCCCAGCGCGTTTTTCCCGTCCAGCTCGATGCCCAGGGCCCTGGCCTTGTAGGCGATATTGCTTTTGCCGGCCATGTCGGAGACCAGCACGCGCCGGCTGTTGCCGACCAGCTCCGGCGGCATGTGTTCGTAGGCCGCCGAATTTTTCGTCACGGCGCTGACGTGAACGCCCCCCTTGTGCGCAAACGCGCTCTTCCCCACAAAAGGCCTCGACATCTGGGGCGGAATGTTGGCCACGTCGCTGACGTACAGGGAAAGGTTCGTGAGCTGCCGGATCGAGGCCACCGGCAGGCAGCGCATTTTCATTTTGAGCTGCAGATTGGCGATCACGGAGGTCAGATCGGCGTTTCCGCACCGCTCGCCGTAGCCGTTGACCGTTCCCTGAACGATTCTCACGCCTTCCCGGACCGCCGCAAGAGAATTGGCGACGGCCAGGCCGCAGTCATTGTGGGCGTGAATGCCGGCCTTCTCCATTGGAATAACGGCGGATGCTTTTCCCAGAACGGCGCTCACCTCATGCGGCATGGCCCCGCCGTTCGTATCGCAGAAAATGATCCTGTCCGCGCCCGCGTCGAGCGCGGTCCTGACCACCTGAAGGGCATACCGGGGATTGTTCTTGCAGCCGTCAAAAAAATGCTCCGCGTCGAAAAGCACCTCTTTGCCCCTGGCCTTCATGTAGGCGATGGAGTCGCGGATCATGGACAGATTTTCATCCGGGGTCACTTTCAGAATGTCGGCAACATGCAGATCCCAGGCCTTGCCGAAGATCGCCACGGCCGGGGTTTCGGCCCGAATCAGCGCCTTGAGATTGGGGCAGGCATCGGGCCGGATGCGCGGCTTTCGGGTGGAGCTGAACGCGGTCAATCTGGCATTTTTAAACTTCACCGTTTTGGCCATTTCAAAAAAGCGCATGTCCTTGGGGTTGGAGCCGGGCCAGCCGCCTTCAATGTAGTGAAAATGGACGTCATCCAGCCTGCGCGCAATCCGCAGCTTTTCTTCGGCGGAAAAGGTGACCTGCTCTCCCTGCGTGCCGTCGCGGAGCGTCGTATCGTAAATCAAAATCCTGTTTTGCGTCATGGTTTCCTCTCTTTCCCATAAAAAAATCCGCTGCCCGGTTTCCCTGGCAGCGGATTTGAATTTCTTGAGCGTAAATTTCAGCTACTCCACGGCCAGGCCTCCTCGGGGGAAGCGGATAATTATTCTGCTAATGATGATGGCTCGCCCGGCATTCATGGTCCGTACCATTAAATAACGAATTTTGCGGAATAATAATTCCCCGGAAGGGTTTTGTCAATCAAAATCAGCGCTCCGGCGATGTTTTTTTGGAAAATTTTTCCAATCAGTGATAAACGAAAAAACAAAGCAAATTCCCTTCAACGATCGGAAAGGCCCGTGGACGGACTGAAGTTTTTTCACCAATTGATCATCATTTTAGGCTTCTCCATTCCGGTCATCTATATCTTCAATAAAATCAAGATCCCTTCCATCATCGGCTTTCTCATCACCGGCATTCTGATCGGGCCTTTCGGCCTGAAACTGATCGACGACATCGCCGGCATTTCACTGATGGCGGACATCGGCGTCGCATTTCTGATGTTCACCATCGCCGTCGAGATCCGGCTGTCCCGCTTTCTGAAGCACCTCTCCGAGATTCTCCTCACGGGCGGTCTGCAGCTTTTCTGCACCTTCGTCGTCGGACTGCTCGCCGGACTGGCCATGCAGCTCAGCGTCAGCCAGTCCGTCCTGATCGGCTTTCTGCTGGTCCACAGCTCCTCGGCGCTGATTCTGAAAATCCTCAAGGATCGGGACGACGAATCGTCGCCGCAGGGGCGAATCTCCGTCGGCGTCATTTTATTCCAGGACATCATGGTCGTGCCGATGATGCTGATGATCCCCTTTCTGGCCGCCGGCAGCGGTCCGGACGCCCTTCTGATTCTCTGGAAGCTTTTCAAGTCCCTCCTGATCATTGTCGTGATTCTGGTCGCGGGCAGGTACGTGATCCCGTTTGCGCTGGAGCGCCTCGTCAGCATGAACATGCGCGACGTGCTGGTCATCGTGTCCGTGGTCATCACCATGGGGATCGCCTGGATCACGGAATCGCTGGGTCTGTCGCTCGCCATCGGCGCGTTCCTTGCCGGCCTGGCTCTTTCCGACACGGATTTCACGCACCAGATCATCAGCGATGTCAGCCCCTTCCGCGACGTCTTCCTGTCCGTGTTTTTCGTATCCTTCGGCATGATTCTCAATCTTGATTTTCTCAAGGCCCATCCCGGACCCATCCTGCTGGCCTCTCTGGGGATCATTCTCATCAAGTTTGCCGTGGTTGCGAGCCTGGTCTTCCTGATGAAGTATCCTTTGCGAAGCGCGATACTCTGCGGAGTCCTGCTGTCCCAGATCGGCGAATTTTCCTTTGTTCTGGCCTCGCAGGGCTACCGAAGCCAGATCATTGCCGGGGACATTTATCAGACCTTCATCGGCGCGTCGGTTCTGACTTTTGTCATCACGCCCCTTTTGGCCTCGCTGGCCTACGGGCTGCTCAACCGCAAAAACTCTTCGCATTCCGATTCCACCGGCCCCCTTCAGGGTCAGCGCATTTCCCTTTACAACCACGTGATTATCTGCGGGATGGGGCTCAACGGCAGAAATCTGGCCAGGGTGCTGAAAAATACCGCCATCAGCTACGCCATGATCGATCTGAATTTCCAGAAAATCAAAAAGGCGAAAAACGGCGGGGACACAAACGCGCTCTGGGGCGACGCGTCCAACGTGGAAATTCTGCGGCGCGCCGGCGTGGAGAAGGCGCGCGTCATGGTCATCGCCATCTCCGACCGTTTTCTTACGAAAAACTGCCTGTCCAACGCCAAAGCCCTCAATCCGAAGCTGCACGTGATCGTCCGGACGAAATACCTTGCCGACATCGAGGAACTGCTGGCCCTGGGCGCCGACGATGTCATCCCCGAGGAATTCGAGACCTCCATTCAGATCTTCAGCCGCGTCCTCAAGATGTTTCACATTCCCAACAGCATCGTGCTGGCGCAGGGCAACATCATCCGGAACAAATCCTACGGCATTTTGCGCGAAGTGCGCTATACCCAGGAGGCCTTCGACCAGATCGGCCAGATTCTGGCGCAGGGCACCATTGAAACCTGCTACATCGCCCCCGGCAACCCGACGATCGGCAAAAGCATCCGCGACGTCAACCTGAAGGCGGAAACGGGCGCCATGATCATCAACATCATCCGCAAAAACCAGACCATCACGAATCCGCCCGGCGATTTTGTTTTCGAGGCGGAAGATCAGTTGATTCTTTTCGGCAGCCACAGCGCCATCGACCTGGGGCTGAAGAAGCTGGAGGGAAACCCCGCCGACGGATCCCCGGCGGTATAATTTTTTAAACCCTTAAGGAGAACAAATGGACATCGAAACCAGAAAGCAAAACGGAATCCTGACCATCGAATTCAACCGGCCGGACAAGAAAAACTCCATTACAGCCGCCATGTACCAGCGGATGGCGGACGCGATTCAGGCCGGCGAAGACGACCGGGCCGTGCGCGTTTTGCTCTTTTGCGGCAAACCGGAAATTTTTTCCGCGGGCAACGATCTGGAAGATTTCATGAATACGAAGAGCGATGTCGCGGACCGTCCCGTGGCGCAGTTCATCCGCAATTTGAGCCTCGCGGCCAAACCGGTGATCGCCGCGGTTTCGGGAATGGCCATCGGCATCGGCGTCACGATGCTTCTGCACTGCGACCAGATTTACGCCGCGCAGGGCGCCAAATTCTCCATGCCGTTTGCCAAACTGGGGCTGTGCCCGGAATTTGCCTCCAGCCGTATTCTGCCGCAGATTGTCGGCTATCAGCGCGCCGCGGAGCTGCTCTTTTTCGGCGAACCCTTTACGGCCGAACAGGCTTTCGACATGGGGCTCGTCAACAAAGTGCTGCCGGCAGCGGAGCTGATGCCTTACGCCTCTGCTCAGGCCGCCAGGCTTGCCGCCCTGCCGCCCACCTCCCTGCGCGTCACCAAGCAGCTTCTCAAAGCGCGGCACCTCGACGCGGTGACCCAACAAATCGCCGAAGAAAACCGGCATTTCAGCGCCATGCTTAAAGCGCCGGCGGCCAAGGAAGCCTTCGCCGCTTTCTACGAGCATCGCAAACCGGATTATTCGAAGATTTTCGATTAAGGCGCGAGAATCTTTGTCGCCAGGGAAAAATAAGTAACAACAGTGCAGATATCGGCCAGCGCCAGCGTGAGCGGTCCGGAGGCCACCCGCAAATCCAGCTTCAGCCGGTGCAGCAAAGACGGAACGCTGACGCCGATAAAGCCGGCCAGAAGAAGCGAGAGAAAAATGCCGGAGCCGATCACCAGGGCCGCCGCCGCTTCGCCGCGCCAGACCCAGGCGATCAGGCCCACAATCGCGCCGCAGGCAACGGCCAGAAGCAGTGTGCGGGTGATTTCCCGGTGCAGCACCTCGAGATACCAGCCGGACTGCGCCGAGCGGTGATGCATGAAATGAACGGTGATGGCCATCGTCTGCATCGAAACGCTTTCGCCCAGCCCCAGCACCAGCGTCAGGAAAAAGGCCAGGATCAGGCTTTGCGCCAGCGTAGCTTCGAAAAATCCGACCAGAAGCGCGCAGACCGTGCCGCTGGCGATCGTCGCAAGAAGCCAGGGGAAGCGCCTTCGAAAAACGCTGAATGGAGACCGGTCCTTCATTTCCGCGACGCTGACGCCCAGCGTGTCGAAAATGCCGTGAACCTGTTCGCGCTCCTCCATATCGATCATTTCCTGCGTGAAAAGATTGACGTCGATGACCCCCAGAATTTTCCGGCCGGCATCCACCACGGGAAAGGCCAGAAATTTGTATAGAATAAAAAACTCCAGCGCTTCCAGCAAATTGGCGTTGTCCGGGATCGACACGAGGCTGTCGGTCATGATGGATTCCACGGAAGCGGCAAGCGATGACGTCAGAAGCCTTCGGGTCGGGACGACGCCGACCAGCCGGTCCTCGTCATCTACTACATAGAAATAAAGAATCGCACTCTGCGTTCGCGACGAACGGATGCATTCAAGCGCTTCCGCCACGGAGCTTCGCGCCCGCAGGGCGACAAAATCATCCGAAGCGTATTGGACGACGGACTGGTTCAGGTCATGTTCGTTAACGATTTTATCCATTCTCGGTTTCAGATCTCCCGGCAAGATGATTTTTTGTACACGAATGTCCCTTCAAAATCAAATCCGAATCATTCGGCCCCTTTGCGGCGATCATTCCGTTCTTGACAACCCGCTCCTCTTGTGAGGTATTGAATCTGCAGGTCAAGGTGGCATATGCAGCAGGATGAACCGGTATCCCGTTATGAAGTCAACCGCAGCGTGAGAATGGTCATCACGCGGCACGATGCGGATCTGGCCCGAATAGAGTACTCCTTTCTGGGAAGCACGGTCTATCTGAGCGGAGATCTGGTCCGGCCCAACGGAGATTTCTCCGCGCAGGAAGTCGAAAACATCGCCCGCGAGCTTGCCGCCCTTCCCCATGTCCGAAGCCTGCAGTTTGATCTCAACAACTGGCTGGTGGATACTTCAGGCGATTCCTGGCAGGTCAGCCGGGTCAGGAAAATGGCCAGGGCCAAGGAAAAGGCCGGACAGACCGGCGTCTCCGACGATACGACCCATATTATCCAAAGGGAAGAAGGACTGCAGGATGTCATCGAAGACATTAAAAAAACATCGAAGAGCAAAGACTGATTTCCGTCCGGCTCTGATCAAACATTTTCATTTTGCATCAGGCGGATAATGTGCTATAGGCCTCCTTCGTTCTTTCGAAAACAACGCGCCCATGGCTCAGCTGGATAGAGCGCCAGACTACGAATCTGGATGCCGCAAGTTCGAATCTTGCTGGGCGCACCAGTAAAATCAAGGGGTTGCAGATGCCAGCCATTTGCAGCCTCTTTTCGTTTGTAAAACTCCTGTAAGCATTTTCGCATCATTTTCCTGATTCGGTCCCGCAGCAAAACTTCAGCCGGCCTTGACGGGCGGGCGGCACAGCAGCATCAGGACGGAGCCGGTCAGCGCGATGCCGCAGGCGATGATCAAGGCCGCTCCATAGCCGCCGTTCACGTCATAAAGCCAGCCGGCGATAAACGCGCCGAAATACGGAAAGCTGGAGGTAATGGGGTTGGCCACCGCGCTGATCCTTTGAAATGACTCCGTTCCGAAATAGTTTCCCATCAAAAGAGGATAGGACACATACGACGCGCCGAAACCGAAGCCGACCAGGAGCGGGTACAGGTAAGCCGCCCAAAGATTGTCGCGGGAGGCAAACCAGAAAAGAACGCCTCCGGCGATCAGGCTGAAACCGGCAATGGCGATCAGCAGACGGCTTTCCATGCGCTCGCCCAGAAACGAGACGCTCAGCCGGCCCACGATGCTGCAGGCCAGAATGAGCCCGTAAATAAAGGCCGGCCGGAGAAACCAGACCGGATCGGAAATGGAAAAGCCCCGGTCGCTCAAATGGGCCGGAGTCTGGGTCAGCACGGACTGCCACAAAAACCAGATGAACGACATTCCGATGATGGCCAGCCAGATGCTTCTGGTTTTCAGGGCGTCTTTGAGACGCCAGTTCACCGGCGAGCGGTAGGTTCGAATCCGTCCGCTGCGGGCATCCGACAGCGCTTTGCTTACGGCCGATGGAGCCAGTCCGTCCGGATGCTGTCCAAGGTCCTCCGGCCTGTTCCGAATGGCGATCAGGGCCACAACCGCGCCGGCAAAGCAGGCGGCCGCGATCACGAACCAGCCGGCCCTCCAGTTTCCCCCGAAAGCCACGATGGAGGCGTTGATGATCTGGGGATAGATAAACCCGCCGATCGCGCCGCCTCCCAGCACCAGGCCCATGACCAGCGCCCGGTGAACATTAAACCACAGCAGAACCAGCGCCTGAACGGGCACGACCGACCCGAAGGAAATCCCCAGGCCGGTGCAGACGCAAAGCGCCAGGTAAACGGGATAGGATTGCCCCGCAGCCGCCATCAGCAGAACCGATCCCGCCGTCAGAGACGCGCCGATGGCCAGCGTTTTGCGGGGGCCGAAGCGGTCCATCAGCCACGGAATGATGAACGCGCCCAGACCAAGCATCATTCCGATAATCGTATAGCCGAGGTTGATCTCTCCGCGCTGCCAGGACAGGTCCTTCTGCATGAACCGGTAAATGACGGGCGGCCCATAGAGCGCAAAGCCGATCGGGATCGAATAGACGAGGCACAGAAGCGGCATCATCACCCAACCGTAGAAACCGCCGGTTTTTTTCGCTTCAGGCATTGCGAGGCCCTCCCGAACATTCGGCAGCCTCGTTTTCGCTTTCTTTACGCCCCGATTTGACCATTCCTTGCTCCGGATTCGTTTGTTTCAGCGTAACCGACTCTTTTTGCGTTGGCCATCTTTTTAAAGAACAGCCCTTTGCCTAAACCCGAGCGAAAGAGCCATGAAAATTCGATGCAAGATTTCCTGTTGATTCCTGATGTGCTTTTCCGTATACAGGAAACGCTATGAAAAACACAAAGCCGATCAAAGTCAAGAACTGTTTCATCCGGGAAGCCGGAAACCCGAAAGGCGAAGGAGGATGCGCAAGGATCGTCTCTTTCTTCCTGGCGCTTCTGGTGCTGTTTCTGCCGGCGGCGCCCGCGGCCGCGCAATGGATCGAATACCTTCGGGATGAAGACGGAACTGTTTTTTCCTATCACAAAAAGCTCAACATTGACAAAAAGAACGAAAAACACATCGTCCAGGTTCTGGGAAAAGAAAACATTTCCGATGCAGGCAGGGAAAAATATCTTCAATCCCTGAAGCAAAAGGGATTGCCGGCGGCGGCATACAAGCAGCTGTCCAGAAAAATGTTCTTGTGCGAAATCGACTGCCGGGAAAAACGGATTCGAAAAGCTTCGTTGACCGCCTATGACACGAACGGCAAAGTGATCTTTTCCGGGGAAAATCCCTCCCCGGAATGGGAGCCCATCCTTTCCGATTCAACGGGAGAAGCACTCCAAAAATCCGTCTGCAAATGAATTCCCTTCACCCCGGAATCAACAGGCCCAAAACTCTGGGGGCGGGAAGTACGGGGATTTCTTCGGCCAATCAACTTTTTACCGGTCAACGCCGGTCAACATTTTTCTTGACTTGACCTCTCCCTTTATTTATCTTGCACACTAAATAATGACCCGGGTGTCACCGATGATCAGTTACCAGGACGTGATTCTGTTTATCTTAAGCAAGGCCAATCAGAAAGTGTACGGAACTTTCAAGTCCCGCACGCAGTTGTACGGCCTTACACCCATTCAGGGACTCGTCCTGCACGCTCTTTACGAGGAAGAAGGGCTTTCCGCCGGTGAACTGGGAAAGCGATTGTCCCTGGACAGCGCCACGCTGTCCGGCGTTCTGGACCGAATGGCGGAAAGCGGCTGGATCATCAAGAACGTGAAAGACGACCGGCGGGTTTTGAACATCCGGCTGACGGATAAGGCGCTGGAGTGCCGTGACAAATTTATCAATGATACCGAAGATTTGAACCGGGAAATTTTCTCCAGATACACCCTGGAGGAAAGACTGCTTTTGATCCGGATGCTCAAGGACCTGCGCAGGTGACGATCCCTGTTGCTGTTTAGCATACAAGGTAAAATCGGCAAGCATGGAGGCAGAATGTCCAGCAAAACCAGAAGAACAGGAAAAACCGGAAAAGCACATTACCCGCCGACCGACTACGAAAGGATTTTTCATCCGAAGGCGATTGCCATTCTGGGCGTCTCCGCGGATGAAAACGGCGTCGGCTTCGGAACCGGCATGCTTCGCGCCATCATGGCGATGGGCTATGAAGGGAAACTATATCCCGTCAATCTCAAGGGAGGAACGATATACGGGCTGGAAATTCACAGGATGGTGGAGGATATTCCCGGCCCGGTTGATTTTGCCGTTGTCGCGGTGAACGCGCGGTATGTTCCGGAATCCCTGGAAGCGTGCCTGAAGATCGGCGTGGCGGGCGCGGAGATTCTCTCCTCCGGCTTCAGCGAACTGGGCACCGAAGAGGGAAAAGAACTGGAGCGGCGGATTCAGGATATCGCCGCACGGGGCATTCGCGTGGTGGGGCCCAACTGCTTCGGCATCTACTGTCCGGCCAGCGGCCTCACGCTTTTGCCGGGGCCGGATCTGTCGCGTGAAACCGGACCGGTGGCGTTTGTCGCGCAAAGCGGCGGCATGTCGATCGATTTCGCGCATGCGGGAAAATGGCTGGGAGTCCGCTTCAGCAAAATGATCAGCTTCGGCAACGGCGCGGATTTGCGCGAAGCGGAGCTTCTGCGCTATCTGGCCGATGATGCGGAAACCCGGGTCATCTCGATGTACATTGAAGGCATCAAGGACGGAGAGCGTTTTTTCTCCGAGCTTAAAGCCGCCGCGGCCAAAAAACCGGTCATCGTTTACAAAGGCGGCCTTTCCGTGGCCGGCGCCCGCAGCGTGGCCAGCCACACCGCGTCGATGGGCGGAAGCCGCGTCATCTGGCAGTCAATCTTAAAGCAGGCGGGAGCCATTCAGGTAAACGATACGGAAGAGATGGCGCAGGCCAACCTGGCCTTTGCGATGCTGCCGCCGAAACCCTTTCGGGGGATTTCCATCGTAGGCGGCGGAGGCGCAATCGGCGTGACCGCCTGCGACACGGCCGAAACGTTCGGCATCGAGATTCCGGCGCTGCCGCCGCAGCTCCAGGAGCGCATCGGAAGCGTTTTGCCCAAGCCCGGCTCGAGCGCCATCAATCCGATTGACGTCGCCAATCCTTTTGTCGGACCGCAGGCGCTGAAGGAAGTGCTTCTCGGCGCGGCCGAAGATGAGCGGATCGAACTGCAAATCATCGTATCGCTCCTGTTTCACTACAAGGGTCTTGCCCGCGCGTTCGGCATCCCCATTGCGGAGGCCGCCCCCTACAAGGAACTGACCCAGTGCGTCCGAGACGTCATCGACCAGACCGGCAAGCCGGTAATTGCCGTGCTGCCCAACATGACCCGTGGCGTGGAAAGTATGGATATCACGGAGCTGATCGCCCTGACGCGGCAGGAATACCTTTCCCGCGGCATTCCGGTTTTCGACGAACTGCACGACGCCATTCGGGCGATTTCCCACATCAACAATTATTATGGAGGAAAAATAAAATGAAAAACGAAAAAGCCGCGAAGATCATCGACAAGGCCCTGAAGCAGGGACGCAAAACGCTTTCGGA
>JAQUVQ010000053.1 GCA_028693285.1 Smithellaceae bacterium | reverse complement strand
CTGCACGACGCCATTCGGGCGATTTCCCACATCAACAATTATTATGGAGGAAAAATAAAATGAAAAACGAAAAAGCCGCGAAGATCATCGACAAGGCCCTGAAGCAGGGACGCAAAACGCTTTCGGAATACGAAGCCAAGCAGGTTCTGGCCGCGTACGGCATTCCGGTCACGAAAGAGGTTCTGGCCAGGGACAAAACCGCGCTGGAGAAAGGCCTGAAAAAAATCGGCTTCCCGCTGGTCATGAAGGGCTGCTCGGCCGACATCGCCCACAAAACGGAAAAAGGCCTGATTCATGTGGACATCCGCACGGCAACGGAGGCAAAGAAAGCGTTCCGGGAAATTCTCGCCGGCATGGAAGGCTATGAAGGCGGCGTGCTGATGCAGGAAATGATCAAAGGCAGGCGTGAACTGGTCATGGGCCTGACCCGCGATCCGCAGTTCGGACCCTGCGTGATGTTCGGCCTGGGCGGCATTTTTACGGAAATTCTCCGCGACGTCGCTTTCCGCCGCGCGCCTCTGGAAATCCGGGACGCGAAAGAGATGATGCAGGAAATCAAAGGCCGCAAGATTCTCGACGCGGTGCGCGGCATGGAAGCGGCGGACCAGAAAATGCTTGTCGATATGCTCATCAGCGTCGGCCGCATCGGCCTGGACTTTGACGACATCATGGAAATCGACCTCAACCCGGTGATTCTTTCCGGATCAAAGCCGGTGGTCGTGGACGCGCTGATCGTTTTGAAATAGACTGAAGGCTAAAGACCGAAGGCTGAAGGCGGAAGAACAAATTAAATAGAGACAGCGCCTCTTTATTTTTGCTTTATGTAGGGCGCACCTTTAGGTGCGCCGCACGTTGATTGACATTCCGGTTTTGGCGGGCCTAATAACCTAAAGGCCACAAGCGGCCTGCCCTACGTTGTCATGGTGAGCCTGTCGAACCATAATGAACGTTATGAACTGCAAAAAGGAAAGGAACCTGAAAATCTGCGGATGCACCTACGAACCCTGCAGCCGCAAGGGAATCTGCTGCGACTGCGTTACCTATCACCTGCAGAAAAGACAGGTGCCGGGCTGCTTTTTTCCGCAGGACGCCGAAAGAACCTATGACCGCTCCTTTGAGAATTTTGCGGACCTGGTCGCAAAAAAACGCATATGATCCGGCGGCGCGCATCCGCCGCGGACAAGCCTTCGCGCAAACGTCGATCCCTTCGCAACGACATTGATTTTCATTGACAAGCACCGGTCAAACGGCTTAAATACGCCTGCAAACACGTCATTTCCAATATCGAATTCGGGGCGGGAAAAACATTGCCATGACGACTCCGCGAAACATTGACGGTCAGGACGGTTATCAGGTTTCTTTTCAAAAGGAGAACGAAAGCCTTCTCATCAGCCTGAAAGGCGAGTTCGGCCTGAAAAATCTCACGGCCTTCACCCGCGAAATCCGGCAGGCTGTTTCCGGACATGCGATTCCAACCCTGACCATCGATTTTTCACAGGTCAAATACCTGGACAGCGCGGCGGCTCTGGCTTTTGTTCAGATGGAGCAGGAAGCGGCAAGCCGGAAGACAAACTGCCATCTGGCCAACCTGAGCGAAGAAGCCAGGGGCATTTTCAGCGTGATCCACCCCGATGTTCTGACCCGGCGCCCTTTCAAGCCGGAACACACCGGCGAGGGAGTGGTGCAGCAGATCGGACAGGCCTCTTTGTCGATCGGCCGGGATTTTGTGAATTTCATAACCTTTATCGGCGACTTGCTCTCCGCGCTGGCCTATACCGTGACGCATCCCGCGACCCTTCGGGGAAAGGATGTTCTTTTTTACGTGCAGCGCGCGGGTGTGGACGGTCTGCCGATTGTCATCCTGATCGGCGCGCTGATGGGTCTGATCATGGCCTTCATGTCTTATCTGCAGTTCAAGCAGTTCGGCGCGAATATTTATGTTCCCACGCTGGTCAGCTTCGCCATGATCAAGGAACTGGGGCCGATCATGACGGCGATCCTGGTCGCGGGACGGTCCGGCTCAGCCTTTGCCGCGGAAATCGGCACCATGCAGGTCAATGAAGAGGTGGACGCGCTTGAAACGATGGGATTTGACCCGGTCCGTTTTCTGGCCGTGCCGAAGGTTCTGGCCGCCGTGATCGTCGTGCCGATTCTGACCGTTTACGCGGATGTCTCCGGCATTCTGGGCGGCCTGATCATCGGCGTCACGACCCTGGACCTGACGTTCAAAACCTATATCTCGCAGTCGATTAAAACCATTCAGGTGTTTGATGTGGTCACCAGCCTGATCAAGGCCGCGGTATTTGCCGGACTCATTTCCGCCATCGGCTGCCAGCGCGGCTTTCAGGTGCGCGCCGGCGCCCAGGATGTCGGCAAGTTTACGACCTCCGCCGTGGTCGCGGCCATCTTCCTGATCGTGCTGACCGACTCCATTTTTGCCGTTATGCTCTACTATGTCAAACGATACAGTGTTTTCGCATAAGGAAGGAACCGGGATTTCCATGACGGAACCATCGGAAAAAAAGACCGTTCTTTCGGTAAAAAACCTGACGCAGCGCTTCGACGACAACATCGTCTTTGAAGACGTGAGCTTCGATGTGTATCAGGGAGAGGTTCTGGTCATCGTGGGCGGCAGCGGCTGCGGCAAATCAACGCTGCTCAAAATCATGATCGGTCTGCAAAAGCCATATGCGGGACAGGTCCTGTATCAGGGAACCGACATTACCCGGGCGTCGGATGAAGCCCTGAACGAATACCGGAAAAACATCGGCGTTCTCTTTCAGTCCGGGGCGCTGTTCAGCTCCATGTCCATCAAGGAAAACATCGCGCTGCCCCTGCAGGAGTACACCGACCTCGACGCGGACACCATCGACCGCGTCATTCGAATGAAACTGGGCATGGTCAACCTGGCCGGCTATGAAAATCACAACCCGTCCGAGCTTTCCGGCGGCATGAAAAAAAGGGCGGGCATCGCCCGCGCAATGGCCCTCGATCCGCGTGTGCTTTTTCTGGACGAACTGTCCGCCGGGCTCGATCCGATCACGGCGGTGGAGCTTGACGACCTGATCATCAAAACAAACGAGGCTCTGGGAACCACCATGGTCATTGTCACCCATGAGCTGGAATCTATTTACAAAATAGCCCATCGGGTGCTAATGTTGGACAAGGAGGCCAGGGGAATGATCGCGGAAGGCAGACCTCTGGAATTAAAAGAGAACGCGACGGACCCGCGGGTCAGAAGCTTCTTTTTGAGACAGTTGCCCGAAAATCAGGACGAACAGAGGTTTTATGCCGACTAGAAGCTCAAAATTTTCAATCGGCCTTTTTGTCATTGTGGGCGCGCTGATCTGCGCCGGCGTGATCATCTGGGTCGGCGCCGCCAAATTTTTCACCAAGGGCTCTTTCTACAACGTTTACTTTGACGAGTCCGTCCAGGGATTGCAGGTGGACTCGGCGATTAAATACCGCGGCGTCGAAATCGGGAAAGTGCAGAAGATCGACGTGGCGCCCGACTACCGCCTGATCGAAGTGACCATGAAAATCGACCTGGAAGGCGATCTGCAGAAGCAGACGATCGCGACGCTGAAGACCGCCGGCATCACCGGCATTGTCTTCATCGAGCTGGACCGGATCAAACCGGGCGAACTGGCCGATTCTCCAAAGCTCACCTTCAAGGCGGACTACCCGGTCATCCCGTCGCGCCGTTCGGAAATCAGCCGGCTGATCGGCGACACGAACATGATCATGCAAAACATTAAAAAAATAGATTTCGAGGGAATTTCCAGCCAGCTCAAAAACACCGCGCAGGCGATCGAAAACTTCGTGGAGGGCAAGCGCATCACGAGCCTGATGACTCATCTGGAAAACACCTCGGCAAATCTGGACGAGACAATCGCCGGAATCAACAAGACCGTCGCCGAAGGCAAGGTGGACCGGGCCGTCACGGAAGCCCTGGGCGTGCTGACCGACGCCCGCAAACTGGTCGGCCGGGCCAGGGAGGAAATCGGAGCGCTGAACCTGCGCGAAAAGTCGGCTCAAACCGACGCCATTCTTCAGAACATCGACAAAAAGACCAAGATCATTACGACCGGCCTTGCCGACACGTCGGAAAACCTGCGGGTCACCTCGGAAAACCTCCAGAGGCTTGCCGAAAGCCTGAACCGGGATCCGTCGGACCTGATTTACACCAAACCGGCGCCGCCGCGAAAGCCCATGGAATAAAGAAAGGAACGAGCAATGGAAAAATCCCTACAAAGGCAGGCCCGCTTCCACAAACCATCATCCGTCATGCCGCTCTTCGTCATCATTGCACTCCTGTTATGCGCAGCCGGGTGCGCAGGCGGCGGCAAGCCGCAATACGACGTTCAAAAATACCTGCTCGCCTATCCGTCGCCCACCTGGGATGGCTCTGCAAAACTTCCCGTGTCGGTCAAGGTGAACCGGTTTTCCATTGCCGCCGCGTATAATTCGACCGGCATGATTTTCCGAGACGACGCCTACGGTCTGGACGCATTCAACTACTCCCGCTGGGCGGTCAACCCGGCCGACATGATCGGCGATCTCCTTTTGGCCGACATGAGAGCCGGAAATCTTTTTCAGGCGGTCCTCTCGCGGTACGACCTGGAAGAGGGGCGGTTTATCCTCTCGGGCGGCATCGAAGAATTTTATCTGCAAACGGAAAAGAAAAACAGAGCCGCCCGCATCGTCATCGCCATTTCGCTTCAGGACTCCCGGGAAAAAGAAACCGGCAAAAAAATGATGTATCAGAAAACCTACACCCGTGAAGCGCCCCTGCAGGAAGCCTCGCCCAAAGGATACTGCGCCGCCGCAAGCCAGGCCATGCAGGCCCTGTCCCGAGAGATCATCGGCGACGTCTATTCGGCGGTCAGGGCCAGAACACCGTAAAGGAACAGGTGTTTCATGAAGGAAATTTCCGTCCGGAGCTCATCCCGTTTTGAAATGATCGACATCACCGAAGCCGTTCGGAAGACGGCGCGCGAGGAAAAGATCGAATCGGGCATCGTCCTGGTCTATACGCCCCACACCACCGCAGCGGTCACGATCAATGAAAACGCGGACCCGGACGTGCCCCGCGATCTTCTGGCGGCGCTGGACCGGGCCGTTCCCCTGTCCGCGAATTACCGGCACACGGAGGGCAATTCCGCTGCGCACGTCAAATCGTCGATGGTCGGCGCGTCCGAAATGGTCATCATCGAAAACGGCCGCCTGGTGCTGGGCACCTGGCAATCCATCTTCTTTTGCGAATTCGACGGCCCGCGATCCCGAAAAGTTATCGTCAAATTTCTCACGTGATTAGTGAATGGTGTATGGTGTATCGCTCTTAGCCACCATCCGCTATCCACTATAAACCAAAGCGGGGCTGAAGCCCCGCCCTACATTTCACTCATTGATCGTCACTTTTAACTACAAGCCACGGTCTTTTACCTATCGCCCATTGCCTATTGCCCCTCGCCTGTTTTTCCACCATTCACCACTGCTGACATGACCTCCAGCATCTGCTCCTGAATCAGTCCGTTGCTGGCGACAAGGCCCGGAGAAAAAAGATGCCATTTTTCGCCGGCCATATCGGAAAGGACGCCGCCCGCTTCTTCCACCAGCAGGCATCCGGCGGCCGTGTCCCAGGGTTTGAGCTTGAGCTCCCAGAAGCCGTCAAACCGTCCGGCGGCAAGATAGGCCAGGTCCAGGGCCGCCGCGCCCGCGCGCCGGATCGCCTGCGCTTTTTTGGCCATTGCGTTGAAAAAGTTCAGGTTGTTGTCCGGACTTTCACGGATGTCATAGGGAAAGCCGGTGGCCAGAAGGCTGCGGGACAGATCTTCCACGGAAGAAACGCGAAGCTCCTTCCCGTTGAGGCGCGACCCGCCTCCCAGCGAAGCCTCAAACAGGTCGTCCCGAAGCGGATCATAAACGACGCCCAAAACAACGCTGCCGTCTTTCTCCAGGGCAACGGAGACGCAGAAAAAGGGAAAGCCGTGGGCGTAATTCGTTGTTCCGTCCAGAGGATCCACAATCCAGCGCATCGCGGCCCGCGCGTTTTTCTCCTTTGATTCTTCGGATAAAATACCATGACCAGGATACCGGCGGCCGATTTCCGCAAGGATGATCTCCTCCGACATTCGGTCCGCTTCCGTCACCAGATCGATGGCTCCCTTGTAGTAAACCGGATTGTGCCGGGTGAATTTTTCAGCAAGCATTCTTCCCGCCTTTCGCGCCAGGTAAACAGCAAAATCCGTTAGTTCCCTCATGACCGGCCATTCCTCCATATCATCAGCAATCAACGGTGTTTAAACCACAAAGCCGGCAAAAAAGGTAGAGCATTCTTAAACATTGCGCTGGTGAATATTTAATGCTAAACAGACCAAAAATGTTGTTGGTTTGCGGTTCATGACGACAGAAAAAAATGCGGATTCCCCCATCCCTGATTTGAAAACGGCGCGGCAAAATTCAGGACAGACCCTGAAGGAAATGTTTGAGCGCACACGGATCAGTGTGGTCAATCTGGAAGCCATCGAAAACGGTCAGTTCCATCTGCTGCCCGTCCCGACCTACACGCGAAATTTCATCAAAATATACGCGCAGGCCCTGGGGGTGGACAGCTCCCCGCTGCTCGGGCGCTACGAAGAATATCTGCAGGCGCTGAAAAACAAAGAAAAGGAACAGGCCGCCGTAAAGCCGCCCCCCGCGCCCCTGGCCGAAATGCTGAGCCGTTACAAAATCTTCCTGTGGATCACCTTGATCGTCATTCTCATTGCGGCCGTGTCCATTTTCGCGAGCCTTTACAATAAACCTTTGTCCGAATCGCAGCAGGGAATCCAGCGAACCGGGGAAGCGGAAGGCCGGGCAGCCCCGGCGCAGGTCGCAGCGGGGGCTGACGCGCTCCCCGTCGGGATCGGTTTGCCGAAGCCGGAGGAAATCGCGGGAGTCCAACCGCCGGAGAGTCAACAGGTCATGGCGTCGCCGTCCATTCCGTCCTCCGCCGTTTCACAAACTCCCGCCGCACAGAAGGCGCCGGAAAAGGACAAAGCCGCTCAAGCGGCGGCAGGCGCGGAAGAAACGTCTCTTTTGATCATCCGCGCCACGGAGCAAACCTGGATTCGAATGCAGGTTGACGACAAGGAACCTTACGAAGTTTTGCTGGAAGCGGGAGAAACGCTCTCGCAAAAAGCGTCCCGCTTCAACATGGACGTCGGCAATGCCGGCGGAATCCGAATCCAGTTGGATGGAAAAACCATAGAGAATTTAGGCAAGTCGGGTCAAGTGATCCACTTGCGCTTACCCTGAAGCCATTAAAGAAAAGAGGGAGTTTTATGTTTGGAATAGGCATGCCGGAGTTGCTGATCATCCTGGTCATCATTTTGATTATTTTCGGCGTCGGAAAGCTGCCGGAAATCGGCAGGGGGCTCGGCGAGGGAATCCGGAATTTCAAGAAGTCCGTCTCCGACAAGAATGATGCGAACCCGCCGGCAAAAAAAGAGGGAGACAAGTAATTCTGCCTCCCCGTTTTGGCTCATGAATTCATTCGTGAAGGCTAGAACGGAACGTCGTCCATCGGCGTGCCGCTGTTTTGCGCGGAGGGCGCCTCGGGCGTTGCATCGCCGGATTTGGCCTGCCCCTTGGAATCCAGCATTTGCATATTGCTGGCAATAATTTCCGTTGTGTTGCGTTTCACGCCTTCCTTGTCTTCCCAGGCCCTGGTCTGAATCCGTCCTTCAATGAAAACCAGCTTTCCCTTGACCAAGTAATTGCCACAGATTTCCGCCAGTTTGCCGAACGCAACGATCCGGTGCCACTCGGTTTTCTGTACCCTCTCCCCGTTTTTATCTTTGTAGGTTTCATCCGTCGCCATGGTGAAGTTCGTCACCATCGTGCCATCCGGCGTGTAACGGACCTCCGGATCTCTGCCCAGTCTGCCGATCAATAGCGCCTTGTTGACCATGATTGCCTCCCCGTGAAATGAGTTGGCGGCATCATACATAACAACCCCCTGGGAAGCAAACACATTTTTTGATTTTAAAGCCCTTGGGCCAATGGGTTGCGGCCAGAATCGGGCTTGACTAATCCCCAAAAAAAATATAGTCAAACAGACTTTTAAAAAGCGGAGAAATTATGGAAGACAATGATCTTTTAAAGGTTCGTCTGGAAAAAATTGCGGCATTGAAAGCAGCCGGGACGGACCTGTACCCCAACGACGCAAAACCTCAAAATACAACCGACCGGATCCTTCAGGAATACGGCGGTATGGACAGCGATGGTCTGGCAAAGCTCACACAGAAATTTTCGCTCGCCGGACGCCTGATGGCCATCCGCAGCTTCGGCAAGGCGGCTTTTGTCAAAATCCAGGACCGGAAAGGCCAACTGCAGTGCTACATTGCCAAAAACATCCTCAGCGAGCAGGATTTTTCCATCTTTAAAAAGCTGGACATTGGCGATATTATTTATGTTTCCGGAAAGCTTTTCCGGACCAAGACCAACGAGCTGACGCTGGAGGCCGAGTCGGTGCGCCTGACGGCCAAATCCATTCGCCCCCTGCCTGAAAAGTGGCACGGTCTGACGGACATCGAAACCCGCTACCGCCAGCGGCATCTGGATCTGATCTCCAACCCGGCGGTGAAGGAAATCTTCATCCGGCGCAGCCTGATCATCAGGCTGATCCGGCAGTTCATGGACCGGCACGATTTTCTGGAAGTGGAAACCCCCATGATGCAGCCGAAAGCCGGCGGCGCCGTCGCCCGGCCGTTCAAAACACATCACAACGCGCTGGATCAGGATTTGTATCTGCGGATCGCCCCCGAACTTTATCTGAAGCGCCTGGTCACCGGCGGCCTGGAAAGAGTTTATGAAATCAACCGCAACTTCCGCAACGAAGGCATCTCCACGTTTCACAACCCGGAATTTACGATGATGGAGTTTTACGCAAGCTACGCGACCTATGAAGATTTAATGTCCTTCACGGAAGAGTTGTTCGCCTTCATCGCCCGGGAAATCTTCGGAAAACTTGCATTTACCTACCAGGGCACGGAGATTGATCTGACGCCGCCGTGGCGTCGTCTGGCCGTGAAAGACGCGCTTGTGGAGATCGCCGGCATGACGCCCGACGAAATGGCCGATCCGGCGAAAGCCATTGATTTTGCGCGCAATGCCGGGTGCGACATCAAGGAAACGGACCCGCCGGGGAAAATTCTGATGGCGATCTTCGATGAACGGGTCGAAAAAAAGCTGATCCAGCCGACCTTCGTCACTCATTATCCGGTCGCCGTTTCGCCGCTTTCCCGAAGGAGCAACACCGACCCGGACCTGGTGGACCGTTTCGAGCTTTACATTTCCGGACGGGAGATCGCCAACGCCTTTTCCGAACTGAACGATCCGGCCGATCAGCGGGAAAGGTTTGCCGCGCAGCTCAAAGAGCGGGAAGCGGGCGACGACGAAGCCCACGAAATGGATGAAGACTACATCCGAACACTGGAGTACGGCATGCCCCCGACGGCAGGAGAAGGGATCGGCATCGACCGCCTGATCATGCTTCTCACCGATTCCGCGTCCATTCGGGACGTGATTTTATTTCCGCTTCTGAGGTCCAGGACGGAATGACGAACCCGCGGTTTTTCGCGCGGCGGCCCGAATCAACGGCTTACCCACAGGACAGAGCTTGATGTCTTACGAATTTTTCATCAGCAGACGGTACATGAGGGCGAAACGCAAGCAGGTTTTTGTTTCCATCATTACCTTCATATCGATTTTCGGCATTTTCCTGGGCGTGGCCGCGCTCATCATCGTGCTGGCCGTCATGAACGGCTTTGAAGAAGATCTGCGCAGCAAGATTCTGGGCATCCGCTCCCACATCGAGGTGACGGCGGACATGAGCGGCCCGATGAAAAATTACCCGGCGGTCCGCCGCGAAATCGAACAAATCCCGGGAGTGGTCGCTTCCACGCCGTTCATTTACACGGAAGCCATGATCCAAAGCCCAAACGGCGTCACCGGCGTGGTCATCCGCGGCATGGAGACCCAAAGCGCGCCCCGGGTCATCAACCTGGGAAAAATCCGCCAGGGCAGCGTCGATCATCTCGACGGGATCCCCGAAGCCGTCCGTCAAAAACTGCCCGCGTCCGACCGGGAGCTGCCGGGCATTCTGATCGGCAGGGAAATGGCCAGAAACATGGGGATTTTTCTGCACGATCCGATCACTATCATCTCTCCGGCGGGCGGAATCGCCACGCCGATGGGCATGGTTCCCCGCATGAAGAAATTCGTCGTGACCGGAATCTACGAATCGGGATTCTACGAATACGATTCCAAGCTGGCTTTCCTGTCGCTGGCGAGCTGCCAGGATTTTCTGGAAATGGGCGACGCCGTCTCGGGCATTGACATTGTCGTGCGGGACATCTACCAGGCGGACGTCATCGCCCGCAAAATCCAAAGCCGGCTGGGCTTCCCCTTTTACGCCCAGAACTGGATGCAGATGAACAAAAACCTGTTTTCGGCCCTCAGGCTGGAAAAGCGAGTCATGTTCATTATCCTGAGCCTGATCGTGCTGGTGGCCGCCTTCAACATCATCAGCGCGCTGATCATGATCGTCATGGAAAAGAACAAAGACATCGCCATCCTGAAATCCATGGGCGCCACCTCCGCAACCATTATGAAAATCTTCATCTATCAGGGATTGATTGTCGGAATGGTGGGAACTTTTTTCGGCTCTGTCGCCGGCCTTGCCATTGCGCTGAATCTGCAGAAAATCTCTCTTCTTGTGGAGAAAGTTTTCAATTTCAAAATTCTGCCGGGCGACGTGTATTACTTAAGCGAACTGCCGTCGAAAGTGAATTACGGCGACGTGGCCCTGATCGTCGCGGGCACGCTCGCAATCTGTTTTCTGTCTACGATTTATCCATCCTGGAGGGCGTCGCGGCTGGACCCGGCGGAAGCCCTTCGGTACGAATAACGCGAGGGTCTTGCAAAGCATATGATCAGACTGGAAAATTTATCCAAAACCTTCGTGAAGGACGGCAACAAGATTGAAGTTCTGAAAGGGCTGAACCTGGAAATCGCCAGAGGCGACTCCCTGGCCGTCGTCGGCGTGTCCGGCGCGGGGAAAAGCACGCTGATCCATATCCTCGGCACGCTGGACCATCCGACGGAAGGGTTGCTTTCCATTGCCGGACAGGCGGTTTTTGACTGGAATGAAAGGAAAATCGCGGCCTTCCGCAATCGAACCATCGGCTTTGTGTTTCAGTTCAACAACCTTCTGCCGGAGTTCACCGCACTGGAAAACGCCATGATGCCGGCGCTGATCGGTGGACTGAACAAAAAAGAGGCCAATGACCGGGCCGCGCGTCTTTTGACGGAGGTCGGTCTGGAGCATCGCCTTCAACACAAACCGGGGGAGCTCTCCGGAGGAGAACAGCAGCGCGTGGCCATCGCCCGCGCCCTGGTGATGGAGCCGGAAATTCTGCTGGCGGACGAACCTACAGGAAACCTTGACACGGAAACCGGAAAAAAGATAGAAGACATCTTAATTGACTTGAATGCCGAAAAAAAAATAACGCTGGTTGTTGTCACGCACAACAGACTGCTGGCGGAAAGGATGTCCGGCAGAATCGGCCTGCGCGACGGGAAGATTTATGATTTTTAATTTCAAAACGGTCCGGCTCTTCATCGCCGTTGTGCTTCTTTTGTTTGCGATGGAAGCCCGAGCGGACGCCCCAAAAAAAATATGCATTCTGCCCTTTGAGGTTCACGCGAGCACCGGCAGCGCCGAGCTGCAGGCGTCGGTGCACAACAGCCTGCTCACGGAATTCCGGCGGGAAAAGAAAGTGGAAGTGATCGCCGCCGGCGCTTTCGAACCGGGCGGCCCCGCGCCGGGCGAGGCGGAAGCCGGTGCGGCGGGAAAAGAACTGGGGGCGGACTACGTCGTATTCGGCAGCGTTATGCGGTTCGGTGAAACCCTGAACATCGACGCGCAAATTATCGATGTCGCCGGAGAAAAAATCCTGTCCGCCGTTTCGGTTCAGGGAAAGGAAACGGAGGGCGCCGGGGCGCTGGCCGGAGCCCTGAAGCGGGAAATTCTGGGCCGGGCGGGGCTCACGGACAAAATCGCGCGCGTGGAGATCGCGGGCAACCGCAAGATCGGCGCGGACGCCGTCGTGCAGAAGCTCAAAAGCAGGCCCGGCAAGGTCCTCGACGAAGACGACATCCGCGACGACATCAAAACCATCTTCAAAATGGGGTATTTTCTGGACGTCAGCGCCGACGTCACGGCGGAGGCCGGGGGAAAAGTGCTGACCTTCAACGTGGTCGAAAAAGGCCTGATTTCGGAAATCCGGCTGATCGGCAACAAGAAGCTGGACCGCGACGACATCCTGGAAGCCATGAGCGTCAAAGTGCGGCAAAGCGTCAATCCGGAAAATGTCAAGCAGGACCTGCAGAAAATCAAGGCGCTGTACGACGCCAAGGGCTACTACAACGCCGAAATCTCCGACCGCCTGGAAAAAGACGGCGAGAAGGATTTCGTTCTGATCCTGGATATCAGGGAAAACGACCGGGTCTATATCCGCTCCATCACGTTTGAGGGGAACGAATCCTTTACCGCCAAGGAACTGGCCGGCATTATGACCACAAACGAGCGAACCCTTCTGGGCTTCATAACGGACACGGGCATCCTGCAGCCCCAGCAGCTCAAGCAGGACGTTCAGCGTCTGACCGCTTTTTATTTCAACAACGGCTTCGTGAACGCCCAGGTCGGGGAGCCGGAAATCCGGCACGACGACAAGGGCATCTATATCCATTTTACCGTCCGTGAAGGAAAGCGCTTCAAAATGGGCAAGGTGGAAATCTCGGGGGATTACCTGGAAAAAACCAGGGATGACCTGTACGCTTCCTTAAAAACCAAAGCCGGAAGCCACTACAGCCGGGAAGCGATCATGAAGGACATCGAAATGATCACGACGACGGCCAACGACGAGGGGTATGCCAACGCCGACGTCTATCCCCAGGTCGCCACCCATGAAAAGGAGCAGCTTGTGGATTTGAACTTCGTCGTGAAGAAAGGCGAACTCATCCACATCGCCCGCATCGGCATTTCCGGCAACACCACCACCCGCGACAAAGTGATCCGCCGGTCCCTCTTTATCGCGGAGGGAGACCTGTATTCCTCCAGCCGGCTGAAAAAAAGCTACGAGAATCTGAACCAGCTTCGCTATTTTGAAGAAGTGGACATTCAGACGGAAAAGGCGCCGGACAATCAGATGGACATCAACATCCGGGTGAAGGAAAAAAACACCGGGATGTTCATGATCGGCGCGGGTTACAGCGCCGTGGACCAGGCGGTGATCATGGCGCAGATCGTTCAGCAGAATTTTCTGGGCTACGGGCAGACCATGAGCCTGAAGGCCTCGCTCGGTTCCACAACCAACAACTATGAACTGTCGTTTACCGAGCCGTACCTGTTTGACCTGCCGCTGTGGTTCAAGGCCGACGTGTGGAAATACAAAAAGGAATACGATTCCTACTCGCTGGACACGAAAGGCGTGGGGGTGACCGTGGGCCACCCGCTGTTCTGGAAAATCGTGGGCTACGTCGGCTACAAGTTCAGCATGGACAACATCCAGGACATCAATGCCGCTACTGCGTCCACCTACATCAAGGCGCAGGCGGGCGAACGGACGAGCAGCGCGCTTTCCTTCACGATGGTCTATGACACCACCAACGACGTCATGTTCCCCAGCAAGGGCATCAAGGCCAGCGCGTCCGTGCAGCATGCCGGCATGCCGCTGGGCGGAAACACCAATTTCACCAAGTACGCCACCACCGCGACCGGCTTTGTCCCGCTCTTCTGGGACATGGTCTTCTCCCTCAAGGGCCAGATCGGGTATCTGCAGAACAATGACGACAGCGACGACAAGCTTCCGATCTACGAACGGTATGTGCTGGGCGGCATCAACTCCCTGCGCGGCCTGCGCTACGTCGGGCCGACCAATCCGGGAACCAGCGACGTGATCGGCGGCACCACCATGCTGACCATGACCGCGGAAATTGTTTTTCCGCTCATCAAAAACGCAGGCATGAAGGGCGTCGTGTTTTACGACACGGGCAACACGTGGAACGGAGGCTATCACTTAAATGACCTGAGAAGCACCTGCGGCGCGGGCATCCGCTGGTATTCCCCCATCGGCCCGCTTCGCCTGGAATACGGCTACGTGCTTGACAACACGGGCCTGAACGATGACAGTGTGGGCCGCTGGGAATTTACCATCGGCATGTTCATGTAAACCGGAGCCAGGACGCCAAACGTCAGGGTTCAATCATAAACCAATCAACCGAGAGGAGATTTTGAAATGAAAAAAAACATGCTGTGGATCGCAGGACTGATGCTGCTTCTTTTTGCCTGGACAAACACGTCGCTGGCCGCCGACCGGATAGGCTTCATCAATATGCAGACGATCATTCAGAATTCCAACGCAGGCAAAAAAGCGGCCGAAGACTTTAAAAAGCTTTTTGCCCGAAAGCAGGAAAGCATCAAGACCATGGAAAACGAAGTCAAGAAACTCAAGGACGAACTGGACAAGCAGGGCGCCGTGATGACCGCCGGCGTGCGCGGCGACAAGGAAGCCGCCTACCAGCGCAAGATGCGCGACTACCAGATCCTGGTCGACGACACCAACAAGGAGCTCCAGAAGCGCGACCAGGAATATTCGCAGCAGTTGATCCCCGAAATCCTGAAAGTGGTCCGGACCATAGCCGAAAAGGAAAAATACACCCTGATTCTGGACGTGAGCACCATGCCGCTGCCCTATTTCGACAAGGCCGGCGACATCAGCAGGAAAGTCATTGAAGACTTCAACAAGACGCAGGTCGGCAAAAAATAATTTTGTCGCGAAATATGAAAAAAAGCATTGCGGAAATAGCCGCCCTGGTGGGCGGCATGGTCACGGGCGATGACCGGAAGCGGATCAGCGATATTCGGCCGATCGAGGAGGCGGGCGCGGACGATCTTTCGTTTGTCGCAAATCCAAAGTATTTTAAATGGCTCAAAACCACACTCGCGGGAGCGATCCTCGTCCCCCCGGGAACCGTCGCGCCGGATAAAAACCTGATTGCCGTAGCCGATCCCTACGCGGCGTTCGGCAAGCTGCTCACGGTCTTTTATCCCGTCGATCACGGCCCCGCGGGTATAAGCCCTGATGCCTTCATCGAAGAAGGGGCTTTCGTCTCCCCGGAAGCAACCGTCATGCCCCGGGCGTTCATCGGCCGCGGCGCCCGCGTTGAAAAAGGCGCGGTGATTTATCCCGGCGTGTTTATCGGCCGCGACGCTTCGGTCGGAGAAGATTCCGTCCTGTACGCCAACGTCTCCGTTTACGCCCGTTCGATTATCGGCCGGCGGGTCATTCTGCATTCCGGGGTGGTCATCGGCGGAGACGGCTTCGGGTTTTCCGCGCCGGGGTCGCGGAACCAGAAAATCCCCCAGGTCGGCATCGTTCAAATCGACGACGACGTGGAGCTGGGCGCCAACACCACCGTGGACCGCGCCACGCTGGGCAAGACCTGGATTCAGCGCAACGTGAAAATCGACAACCTCGTGCAGGTCGCGCACAATGTCGTCATCGGCGAAAATTCAGCCATCGCCGCCCAGACCGGCATCTCCGGCTCGACCAAAATCGGGAAAAGCGTCATCATCGGCGGACAGGTCGGCATCGTCGGCCATATCACCATCGGAGACTCCGTCATGATCGGCGCTTCCTCGGGCATCCACAAGAGCATTCCCGCGGGCATGGTCGGCGGGGGCACGCCGTTTCTGCCGTTCCGGGAATGGCTGAAGGTTGAAACCAGCAAGGCCAAGCTTCCCGAAATCCGCGTCAAAATGGAAAAACTGATGCGGCGCGTGGAAGAGCTTGAAGCCGTCATTCATAAAAATACCGAAGGTGAACCATGAAAATCCATCCCACCGCCATTGTCTCGCCCGACGCCCAACTGGAGGAAGGCGTGGAGATCGGCCCCTACAGCATCATCGGCGGCGACGTGATCATCGGCAAAAATACCGTGATCGGCCCGCACACCGTCATCGACGACTACACCCGCATCGGCGAAGGCTGCCGCATCTTTCAATTCTGCTCGATCGGCGCGCCGCCCCAGGACCTGAAATTCGGCGGCGAAAAGACGCGGGTGGTCATCGGCAACTTCAACACGATCCGCGAATTCGTCACCATCCACCGCTCCACGACCGCCGACATCGGCGTGACCATCCTGGGCGACCACAACCTGATCATGGCGTACTGCCACGTCGCGCACAACTGCAAGCTGGGAAACCACATCATCATGTCCAACGTTGCCACGCTGGCCGGCCACATTCATGTGGAAGACTACGCCATCATCAGCGGCCTTTCGGGCGTCCACCAGTTCACGCGCATCGGCGCGCATTCGTTCATCGGGGGCGCGTCGGGAGTGGCCAGGGATGTCCCCCCCTACACGCTGGCCAACGGCAACCACGCCAAACTGTTCGGCCTGAACCTGATCGGCCTGCAACGGCGCAACTTTTCCGAACAAACCATCAAGGCGCTCAAGGACGCCTACAAGATTGTTTTCCGCTCCGATCTGCTTCTGGAGGCCGCCCTGGAAAAAGCGCAAAAAGAGGTGGAGGACCTGCCGGAGGTCCGGCATTTTCTCGCCTTCATTAAAAATTCGGAAAGAGGCGTCTGCCGCTGAAAGACCAAAACATGACCCAAGAAAAGAAATTGCGAATCGGCGTGGTCGGCATCGGCCATCTGGGCGGGTATCATCTTCAGAAATACGCCCGGATCGGCGCCTGCACCATTGCCGCCGTGTCCGACAGCCGGATCGAAAAGGCCCAAAAGGCAGCTGATCTTTACGGATGTCCGGCCTTCGCGGACCACCGGGACATGCTGGAGCTGGTGGACGCGGTCAGCATCGCCGTGCCGACGGGAGATCACTATGCCGTCGCCCGCGATTTTCTGGCCGCCGGCATCGACGCGCTCATTGAGAAACCGCTGTGCGCGGCGCTTTGGGAAGCCGACGAACTGCTTACCCTGGCGCGGAAAAACAGTCTGATCCTGCAGGTCGGATTTATCGAGCGGTTCAATCCCGCCGTAATGGCGCTTGAGCAGGTGATCACCCGGCCGGCTTTTGTTGAAGTGCACCGCCTGCATCCTTTCTTCGAGCGCGGCACCGATGTGGACGTCATTCTGGATCTGATGATTCACGACCTGGACCTGATCCTGAAATTCGTGGACGCGCCGGTCACCCGCGTGGAGGCGGTCGGCGTCCCCATTCTTTCGGACAAGATCGACATCTCCAACGTCCGCCTGTCGTTTGCCACCGGCTGCATCGCCAACATCACGGCCAGCCGCATCAGCGCCAAGACCATGCAGAAGATCAGGTTTTTCGGTCCGGAAGGCTATCACTCCGTGGACTGCCGGAAAAGAGAGGTTCTGTCGTTTTCCAAAATCACGGGCGACGACGGCAAACCGCAAATTGTTCAAAACGCTCTCGAGCTGGGCGGCCATGACCCCCTCGAAGAAGAAATCCGCTCGTTTGTCGAAGCCGTGCGGGGCCGCTCTGAGCCGCGCGTGTCCGGAGAGGACGGCCGCAAGTCTCTGGCGCTGGCCATCGAGATTCTTCAGAAAATGAAAACCGGCGAGGGCCTGCGCCTATGATCCCGATGGTGGATTTGAAAAGACAGTATGCCCGTCTGAAAAAAGAAATCGACCCGAAAATCACTCCAAAAACAAAAGCGATCATTCCCGTCCACCGGTTCGGCCATCCCGCCGACATGGCCCCGGTGATGGACATCGCGCGCGAGGTTCTTTCCCTGCCGATGTTTCCGGAACTGACCGGGGAAGAAATCCGGCAGGCCGCCGAAGCGATCCGTCATGTTTGCTGAACCGGGCGGGAGGAAGGCCATCATGAACAAAAACAGCGGAAGCGCTCCCAGAGTGATGATCGTTGCCGGAGAGGCCTCCGGCGATCTGCATGGCGCCCTGCTCGTCCGGGAAATGCTGGCCGTCAATCCCTCTGTGGAATTTTTCGGCATCGGCGGCAATCAAATGCGGGAAGCGGGCGTGAAGCTGCTGGCGCACGCGGCGGATATTGCGGTGGTCGGCGTGTCGGAAGTGTTTTCAAAAACCGCCGTCCTGCTCAG
>JAQUVQ010000052.1 GCA_028693285.1 Smithellaceae bacterium | reverse complement strand
CCAAAGGGCGAAGTCTATTAATTCAGAAGAACAAGGACAACTGTTTTAAAAAAATTCCAAACTGACCCACTACCAATTAAGAAGCGCATTTGACAACTGGGCATGGAATGTGGTTTACTTCGCCGCACCAGCGCAACAACAGTCTGAGTGATGCATAACGGGGGAATCTGGTATGGGCAAGGCAAGGAAGGCAAGGCGCTTGAGCGGGCTGCTGCTGTCGGCGGTTCTGCTTTTGAGCGCGCTGTTTTTGGCGGGATTTGTTCCGGAGTGGGGCGCGGCAAAAGCATCGGCCTCGGAAAAGGCAAATGCGGCGGCCGCGACGGCGTCCATTCCCGATCTGGTGGAAAAGCTCAGTCCGGCGGTGGTCAATATCGCCACTACCCGGGTGGTGAAAAACCGCCTGACTGGGCGCGACGTCAGTCAGCAGGGGATGGGCTCCGGCTTAATCATCTCCGCCGACGGCTACATTTTCACCAACCATCACGTTGTAAACAAGGCCGACAGGATCAAAGTCAAACTGGCCGACGAAAAGGAATATGACGCCACGGTCAAGGGACAGGATGCGGCCACCGACCTGGCGCTACTAAAGATCGATCCGGACGCGGAGCTGCCCTTTGCCGCACTGGGCGATTCGGACCGCTGCCGGATCGGCGAAACGGTTTTCACGATCGGGAATCCGCTGGGCCTGAACCACACGATCACGGCCGGCATCATCAGCGCCAAGGGCCGGGTGATCGGCGCCGGGCCCTATGACAATTTCATTCAGACGGACGCTTCGATCAATCCCGGCAACAGCGGCGGGCCCCTGTGCAATCTGCAAGGCGAGGTGATCGGCATCAACACGGCCATCGTCGCGCAGGCGCAGGGCATCGGCTTTGCCATCCCCATCAACATGGCCAAATCCATTCTCGGCGACCTGAAAACCAGCGGAAAAATCACCCGCGGCTGGCTGGGCCTGACCACTCAGGCCATCACGGATGACATCCGCAAGAGCCTCAAGCTGAAGGATCAGAAGGGCGTTCTGGTCAGCAATGTTTTCGCGGGCGACGCGGCGGATCAGGCGGGGATTAAAATCGGCGACGTGATTCTGGAGATCGACGGCAAAACCGTGTCGGACAACCGGGAAATGGGCCAGGTCGTGGCGGCTCTGCACGTGGGCAGCCGGGTGCCGGTCAAGATTTTCCGGGACGGCCGCACGCTGACGCTTCAGGTGGTGGCGGCCGAGCGCAAGGACGGTCAGGAACAGGAAACGGACAGCCGGCTTGCGGAAAGATACGGCCTGAAGGCGCAGGAAGTGACGCCGGAAATTGCCCGGGTTTTGGGCATGGACGCCAAAACCGGCGTCATCGTCACGGAGGTCAAGGCGGGCGGGCCGGCCGATGAGGCGGGTTTGAAGCCCCGGGATGTCATTTTGAAGATCGCGAACAGTGAAATTTCCGGCTGGAAGGAATTTGTGGCCGCCCTGAAGCAGGGCGACAAGGGCGAGGTGATGCTTCTGCTGGTCCGGCGCGGCAAAGCCAATCTCTTTGTCACGCTGAAGAAAGCGCCGGAAGTGAAAAAATAGCCTAATTCGGGGGACATAACACTTAATTCATTGGTAATTCTATAATTGGTGAATTCGGGTGTGAATTAAGTGTTATGTCCCCAGAATCCATCAATGTTTTTCTCAGGAAATCTGTAGGGCGCGGTCCCCGAACGCGCCGTTTTCCGGACTCAGGAAATCTGTAGGGCGCGGTCCCCGAACGCGCCGTTTTTCGGACTGTTCGGGGAACAGTCCCTACTTCTTTTGGATTAAGATTGTTTGAATGTGCGGCGGGGTTTTCTGCCGCGCTCTTTCTGCAAGACAATAAAATCATTAAAACATTAAAAATGCGCGGTTGGTCCGGCCTTCCCTTTGTACTAGGGCAAGGCTAGTATTATACTGTCATTAAACGAGTAGGGTGTTTTGTGGGAAAATATGTAATATCTGCAGGCAATTTCATCATCCAAGGAGATTGCTATGAAAACAGCCGCATTGGAAAAGGCAGTCAATCGTCCCGTGGGCCTGGCGCTGACCCGCGAAGAAACAAAAATCAGGGTTATGCAGTCCTCCCGCCTTGCGGGCATCGAGGATCGCCTGCTCGATCCGGGCGCGATGTCCCTTCTGCAGGTCGAGCGGCAGCGTCCCGTGGAAGCGCCGGAGGTTTTCCAGAACCGGAAAATGTGGCAGGGCCTGCAGGACTATCATCTGCGGATGAAACGCTGCGAACGGGAAGGCGTCCTGCCTGCCCGCGTGGAGCAGATCAACGCCATGACGGTCCCCGACGGCTACATTCCCGAAGCGCTTTCCCATCAGGACATTTCCGGAAAAGGGCTGCGCCGTCAGGCGAAATATATTTACCGGGCGCCTTTCTTCCAGACCGTCTGCGCGCATTCGGAGTATGCCGACTTGCCGGATTTTTCCATTCCCAAGCGGGTGATGAAGGAGACGTTGTGCATTCTCAACGGGCTCAGGAGCGCGGGGAATCTGTTCAGGAAAAACAAAATCCAGACGATGATCGGCTCGCTCACGGAGGCGAATATCGCCAGCCGCTGTTTCGGCAGCCTCTGGCCGGCGGGCATCAATCTTTACGGAATTCTGCGGGAACTCTATCCCGCTTTTCACGCCCGAATCACCGGACAGGTTCCGTTGTATGTAGCCGACAACATGGAGGATCTGCTGGATACGCCGCTGGATTCCCGCGCGGTCCGCGGCATCGGAAAATTCAGCATCGACGGGCAGGGCCGGTTTCTGGGCCTCTACCCGACGGGCGTGCTGCCGGCCGGGCAGGTCACGGAGGACTGCACCTTTGTGTCGCAGGATCAGATGGGCAGAAAAGCCATCGTCAACCGCATTCTGGAGGATATCGTCTCCGCCCTCAAAATCAACGCGGATCGCCCGGTCCTGGTGATTGACTATGCCGGAGGCGTGGGGAACATGTCCGAGCTGCTGCTCAAAAAGATACAGGACATGTCCGATGCAAACTGGAAAGACCGGCTCTGGTCCAGGGTCCGCGTCGCGGTTATCGATATTGCCGAGGATCAGTTGGCGGCGGGCATCAACCGTTTCCGGCAGATGGAAAAACAGCCCCGTTACGCGGGAATCTGCAGCCGGATCATTTTTTTGAAGGGAGACGTCACCCAGCCCCTGCAGGCCGATCATATCGGCGCCATGGAAGCCAGGTTCGGCCGGGAGGCCGTGGCGGATTCCCTCTGCCTGGGCATGACTTCCTATACTGTCGGCGCGCTGGACAATATCACGCTGGAAGGCGGCGCGACGATTGCCCAGGCGATGGCCGATGAGATGTACAAGCAGTGCTGGAAGGTGTATGCCGTCGATTTTTCATCGCCGATGTGGCGTCGTTCTGCCTTTCTGAAGGATACGGGAAAATGGGGCCGGGAATATCTGCGGATTGTCCACGGATGCGCCCAAAAGGAAGACGAGCTGGAATCCATGCCCTGGATCGTCCGCCTCTATATGAAAATCCGGTTCGGCGTGTCGCTTCGAAGCGTCGCCGATTTTGTCCGCTTCATGTCCATCGGCGCCGCGCTGGCTTCCCACTATACGACGGTCTGGCCGGACAGCGACGGCCATAACGCCGGCTATTGCGTTCTGGAAGACGGCACGCTGAAAAAGCCCGGCATTTTAAGCTTTGCCGAAAGGCTTCAGGGTCAGGGCGCAACGCTGTATTACAAATCGAAAATCTGGCTGTTTGCCACGCTGGACCTGGGCAGCGCCGGCGCAGGAAACCGCGCCTGGGCCTTTATCCCCGGCTGGATTGCCGACTTCGTCGTCGCGGAAAACAAAAGCAACCGGTAAAATGTCGATGGTGGATAGTGGATAGTGGATAGTGAATGGTGAATGGTGAATGGTGAATGGTGAATGGTGAAATGTAGGGAACGGTCGCGACTGTTCCCTGCGAAGTGACGGGAAAGAGACCGAACCTTGAACTTAGAACTTAGAACTTTGAACCTTGAACATTGAACATAGAACTTTGAACCTAGAACCTAGAACATTGAACATTGAACCTTGAACCTTGAACCTATCTTCCAGGAGGCTGTTGATGTTCGTCAGGAATGATGTCGGCAATCAAATATCCGTGCAGGGCCAACTGGCCGGCAAACGAATCCTGATCACCGGCGCGACCGGGTTTTTGGGGAAAGTGGTCATTGAGAAAATCATTCGGGAAATTCCGGATGTCGATAAAATCATTTTGCTGGTCCGGGGAAACGACCGTTGCCCTTCGGCGCGGGAGCGCTTTGACCGGGAAATTGCCGCCTCCACGATTTTTGACCGGCTGCGGCGGGAAAGCCCCGCCCGGTTCCGGCAGTTCTGCCGCGAGAAGATGGACTGCGTCACGGGCGAGGTAACCGAAAAATACTTCGGGCTGAGCCTGAAGGATTTTGCAAAGCTTGCCGGGCGGGCGGACGTCGTCATCCATGCGGCGGCCAGCGTGGATTTTCGGGAGCAGCTTCCCCGGGCGCTGAAAATCAACACACTGAGCCTGCTCAACGTGGCCCAACTGGTGAAGAAGGCGGGCAACATTCCGCTGGTTCATGTTTCCACCTGCTATGTGCACGGATTTCACCGCGGGGACTGCCGCGAAGAGGTCGTGGCGCCGGTGAAAAAGGCGTGCGCCCGCAATCCGCGGGGGTTTTATGAAGTGCGGCCGCTGATCGCAAAGCTGCAAAAGAAGATCGGGAAGGTTTCCGCGGGAAGCCCCGGGCAAGATGTGCTGGCCTGCCGCATGGTGGAGCTGGGCGCGAAAGAATCCCGCCGCCGGGGCTGGAACGATACCTACACTTTTACGAAGTGGCTGGGCGAGCAGCTGATCATGGAGGAGCTGGCGGATTCCACGCTGACCATCGTTCGCCCGTCCATCATCGAAAGCACGCTTCAGGAGCCTGTGCCGGGGTGGGTGGAAGGCGTCAAGGTGGCGGATGCGATCATCCTTGCCTATGCAAGGGAGAAGACGCCTTTTTTCCCCGCGCTGGCCGACGGCGTGATTGATATTATTCCGGCGGATTTGGCGGCCAACAGCCTGATTCTGGCCGCGGCCGAAGCGCTGGCGCTGCCGGGCAGGCTGCGCATCTATCAGTGCTCCACCGGGTCGGCCAATCCCGTAACGGTCGGCCGCATGAAGCATTTTCTTCAGACGGAAGCCAATCAAAACGTGGAAAGCTATGACCGGCTGTTTCCCCGTGGCCGTCCGAAAAGAGATTTCCGGATTATCGACCGGCGGATTTTTATTCTGGCAATGGCCGCGCTGCGGGGGCCCGTGACTCTGTATGACGGCGTCTGCCGGCTGACCGGCATGACCAACCGAATTCAGAAAATAACGGATTTTGTGCGCACGACCATGAAGCTGGCGGTGACGTTTTCCTTTTACGCTTCGCCGCGCTGCCTGTTTCACAATGAGCGGCTCGAGGAGCTGGCCTCGCGGGTCACGCCCGCCGAGCGCCGCGCCTTTCCGGTGGATCCGGCCATCATCGAGTGGGAGCGCTACATGGGGCCGGTGCACCTCGCCGGGCTCAACCGCTACGCCCTGAAGGACCGCAAGGTCGTCGCCCTCAAGGAGGCAAAGCCCGTCCGGGTCCCGGTCATGGTGAGCCCTTCGGCAAGTTCAGGATAGGGACAAAAGGTGGGAGCGCAGGTTTTTCTTGGCGTTGGCCAGGCCCAGCTTCCGGCGAATATTGTTGCGGTGGAATTCGACGCCCCGTTCGGAAATGTTGATCACTGATGCGATTTCCTTGGAGGTTTTTCCTTCCTTGACCAGACCGGCCACCTGGATTTCCACCGGGGTGAGATTCAGAAAATTCTGCGAGAGGCGCTGAAGAAAAGGGGAAACGATGCTCTGAAGATTGGCCTCGAGGATTTTCGCATAGGCCATCTGCCTATCGTCCAGGCGGCAGCTCTGCAGTTTTTCCAGAATGGGGAAAAGGAGAATCCGGACATTGGCCAGAACCGTTTCCTCCAGTTCGTTTTTGTCTTTTTCCCGCTGCTCCAGGAGCACTTTCAGCGCGACGTTGGTTTCTTCCAGGTGCAGGGCGTTGATCTGAAGCTGGCGCTCCTTTTGCCGCAGGCTGCGCTCGACGATCCGGCGTTCGTCGATCTCCCGGCGGAGTTTTTCATTGGCCGCCGTGAGCGCGATCGTTCGGGCGGCGACCCGCTGTTCAAGCTCATCCAGGGTCTGCCGGAGTTCTTCCTGCGCCCGGTTCTTCTCGGTGATGTCCACAAAGGAGCACATCAGGCAGACCGGCCGGTTTTGCCCGTCTTCAACGAGATGGGCGGAAAGCTGAACCATGACGGCGTGCCCGTCTCTGGCCTTGCCCGCCACCGCTCCCTGCCAGCTTCCCCGGGCAAAAACATGGCGCACAATCAGATCGACATCCTGCCGGGACTGAGCAAGGGTCAAAATGGATTGTCCGATGACCTCCGCGGGATCGCTGCCTCCCCAGAGCCGAAGAAAAGCCTCGTTGACGTAGGTGATGCGGCCTTCCAGATCGCCGAACGCAATGGCGTTGATGGAAGAGGAGATGGCCTGGTCTTTGACCCGCAGTTCTTCCAGCACGCGCCGGACGTCGGTGACGTCGATGAAGGAGCACAGCGTGCAGAGAGGCTCGCCGCTCTCGCTGCGGACCAGACTGGCCGACAGGTGGACGACAATGCGCGAGCCGTCCTTCTTGCGGCCGGCCACCTCGCCCACCCAGCTTCCCTTTTCCAGTACCTGGGCGAAGATCAACGCCGCCTCCTCCTGGGAATCGGCAAACGTCAGCACGGACCGTCCGAGAACTTCTTCCAGCGTATAGCCGCCGATCATGCTCAGGGCGGCGTCATTGCCGTAAGTCACCCGGCCTTCAATATCCCCGAAGGCGATGCCGTTGACGGCGCAGTCGATGGCGGAGCTTTTGATGCGCAGCTCTTCAAGGAGGCGGGCGTGATTGAGATTGTCGGTTTGCGTTTTCACGATCATTTGCTGCGGTGCGGCTTTCTAAAAGAGGAAGGTCATGTTGAGGGATACGATGTAGGCGGTGATTTTCTGTTCGTACTCCAGGCCGGCAAAAGGATTGTAGATGATGTCGGTGAAGTTCGTGGAGTTGAACAGCTTGCTCTGGTTGAATTTGACCTTGTAGTCGGAGGTCATGTAGGTGAACCCCAGGTCAACCTTATCGGGATGGAGCATTTGCTTGAGCAGGCCGAAAAGCCCCTTGAATTTCCGGTCGGGCGGCTTGAGCGCGAGGCCGAGGCCGGCGGAATAAAGCTTCATGTCGCCTAAGGGAAGCGGACCGAAATAGGATTCGGAAACGGATGTAGGCCGGTCTTCGTAGCCCAGGCGCAGGGTGAGCATATCGAGAGGCTGCAGCTCCAGGCCGTAGCTGAAATGCCAGGTGTCCTTGAAGTGGTTTTCCATGATCAGGGTTCTGGGCCCGCCGGTATAGCCCATGAGCTTGCCCAGGCGCAAAAGTTCGTTGTCCCGGTCCAGAACGATTTTCATGGATTCCCAGGCCGACCACTGGGCCCAGTGGGCATCCGCCAGAAACTTGATGCGGCGGTGGGGCTGCAGCTTGATGCCGAACTGGGCGCGGGCGGGCAGGACAACTTCGATGGACATGTTCCCCCGCACCTCGGGGGGGCAGTAGGTCGGCAAATCGAGGACGGCGGCGGCAATGATGGTCGTCGGCGACGAACCAAGCCAGTTGATGGTGTTCTGCATGCGCTTGGTGAAGTCAAACGTGTATTTTCCCTGCATATCGGCTTTGGTTTCGCTCTGATAGACGCCGCCGAAGGAAAACCAGCTCACCGGCTCCCAGAGCCAGCCGATGTTGAAGGAGGTGTTCAGGTTGTCTTCGGCGAAAAATTTCAGACCGCCCATTTCTTCATAGGGGTTGAGGCCGCCGCCGAACCAGGGCGGCGGGAGCAGCAGCTCGGAAAAGATCGGAATTTCCAGCCCCGTGGTTACATCGCCCAGAACTCCGGTCAGGGCCACCATGTCGTTTGGCGCGCGCATTCTGGTGTCAAATCCCATGTAGGCCATGCCCAGGCCGAAGGACGCGCCGACGGAAAGGCTTTTGGACACACGGTAGGAGATGGTGGGCGCCATCGTCAGACGCAGGACGGACATTCGCTTGCCGAGAAAGCGGTAGGGGTCGTCTGCCTCGGTATGTTCCATGCCGGCGCCGAAAGGCGCATAGACGGCAAAGCCGAAGGCAAATGGAGAATTCTTGGAGTGATAGCCGATTCCCAGATTCGGCGCCGCCAGCATGGGCAGCGCCCCCAGGTGGGGCAGCTCCGCCGATGGCGTGGTGGAACTGCCATGGCCCGCCGCGGGATCGATGCCGTTGTTGAACCAGCCGCCAAAGGGCGCCCAGAGTTTTCCCGTCTGCGGATCGGTTCCCTGCGTGAATTTCCCCTGAACGTTGAGCGTGGGGATATAGAAAATCCCCATGGTGAATTCGGTCCCGCGGACGCGGTCCAGCCCGGCGGGGTTGTAATGCGCGGAAAGGGGCCCCTGGGGATCCGCGGTGACGGCGTTGCCCAGAGATCCCGCACGGGTTTCAATGGCCAACTGCTCAAACAGAGCGGCGGCTCCGTCGCGGGGAACCAGCAGGAGGAGCAGGAGCAAAATAATATATCCGCAGTGTTTCCGTTTCATCAAGAGAGCTTTCTTCTTCAGTCTGGTTTAGAACATGAAAGGCAGACGGAGCATGAACAAGAAGTCCGGATCATTACTCGTCAAGCCGATTCCCAAAGAGAGTGCCAGCGTGGTCTTGGGCGTAATCCGCCAGCCTGTCCCGAGGATGAGGGAGGCCGTGCTGTACGTCGCGGATTCACTCGGCGTCGCCGAGTTCAAAAAGTAGTATTTGGTGTTCATGTAATATCCGTACTGGAACTGGACGTTCATCGACACGGCGTAGGAGATGGCGTAGGCCATGCCCAGCGCGGCATTGAAGCTCATGCCCGGCTCTATCTGATCCAGAATTCGCCCGTCGAGCTGCTTCTGCTCGACGCCGTGGGGTTTGAATCGGTAGGTGGCGCTCAGGGCGCCAAAGGCCATGGCCGGATCGAGGGATTTGCTCATGTTCATGCCCAGAGAGACGCCGTAAAAGCCGCTGCCGGTGGGCAGGTCCGTCTCGCGGTCGATTTTGAAGGGGCTTCGGCCCGTGGGAAGGATGGCCGACATGGTCAGCGTCGTCGTGGGCCAGTCGCTTGCCTTGAAGGGCTGGTAGTCCAGACCGACGGTGACATCCCCCAGGTCGGTGGCGTCCCGGGCCGCGGTGGTGCCCGTTTTGTCATAGACATAGACGAAGGGGACGTTGACGTTGACGGTGAGGTTGTTGAGCAGGCCGTACTGCACGCCGATGGCGTTGCGGATGGTATGGTTCGATTTGGTTTGGGGATCGAAGATAACGGTGTTGCCGATAAGCCGCGTAAGTTCGGTGGATGCAGCATACTCGTAGCGCAGACTGTATTCCAGCTCAAAGGTTCCCTTCTGCATCAGTGTGTATTCGCGTCCCACCGCCGTCAAAACGGCCTTTTCCTGCTCCGCCTTTTCTTCCGCCGTAATGGAGAGCTTTTCCCGGGTGCGGCCCTGCTCCTTGAGGGCATCCACCTGCTTTTGCAGCTCGTCGATTTTCCGTTGAATATCCTGCTGATTCAATGCCGGCGCTTTGTCCTGTGCCGGCGCCTGGGCAAAGGCCGGCGCGTTCACCAGCCAGGGGAGCATCAATAGAATGGTCAGCATCAGGATTTTTCTCATGGGTCTGGTCTCCTCAAACTTGAATATCAGGTCAATGAATACGGTTGTTCCGACGCCATCTTTTATGCCGTCTTAAGGCGGATTCCGGCGGTGCTCATCGCACCGTCTGCCGCGTGTTGAAGGCGCGGTCGATGCGCATGTTGTCCATTGCGACGGAAGGCGGTTCAAAGGTGTCCAGGGCTCGCCTTGTCGCATCCAGATCGATGAAGCGCAGGTCCTCGTCCCTGAGCAAGAGCTTGCTGTGCGTAATCTCGCCGTCGGTGACGACGAAAGCGACGTTGCGCTTCCACATTTTAATAAACTCCGCCACGGAAAAACTGGTGTTGCCCAAATAGGGATCGGCCAGAAAAGCACGATCGGCGACGATGCCCCGAAAGACGCAAAAGTGATTGTATCCGAAGATTTCCACCGGCACGATGCAGGGCTTGCCCAGGGACTCGAGATCCTTGATGTCCGCCCTGTAGCCCGCGCCCTTGTAGCCCAGTTTTTCCACGAAACGCTTCATGTCCAGAAGGGAAAAAGCGCGCAGTTTTTCGATCTGCTTTTTGTCGCCGTACTCGACAAGACCCTCGATGACCTGCCTTTCCGATAATTTTTCCCCGAGATAATAGTTGAGCAGCGTCGCCAGGGCGGCCGATCCGCAGGAATAATCGAATTGCTGCTTGATGATGTGGGCGTCGGTGAATTCGGCGCGGGGTTTGATTTTTTGATGGACAACGACCGGGACGGATTCGGTTCCCACGGCCACGCGCAGCTCTTTTTGCGGCAATTCCACGATCGGGTAAAATGGATTGAGCAGGGCGACGATGATGAGAAAACCGGCAAAGATAACCAAACGCGCTCCTTTATTGTCTAAATTGACGAAACTAGTAGCGAAAAACGGCAGTTCTGTAAATACCACTAAAGGTGTATTTTTCTAATGACCGGAGATTTTTATCCCGGGTTACGCAATAGCGGATCCCTGTCTTAAGGCGGATTCCGGTTGCGCTCAGGGTGACAGGGGTGGCTAATGGGGACCATGCCACAGGCGCTTTTTGAGTCAGGCGCCAAGAAACAGCTAAGATTACCGGGCATTGCGCACCGGAAGGGCCCGGTACCATTTTTGAACTTCGTAGGCCTCTTCCTCCCAGTCCCGGCGGCCGGAATCGAAGTTGAAGTAGGCGGCGTCGGCGTCTTTCGTCTGGGCGGCCCAGGGGCAGCAGCAGGATAAATCAATCAAAGGGGTCAGATAGATGTCATATTTGGGAGAACAGGTCTGTTTCCGCGGGCTTTTCCTGTCGTATAACTCCTCCAGCTCCTCAATCGTCGGCATCCGCCAGTCCGCATAGCCTCCGCCCCGGTATTCCTTGCAGTAGTTTTTGGCGTCCAGCCAATGGATGTCAACCCCGTTGTCTTTTGCCGCCCACATCAGGTTTGTGCCGGTGTCCAGAACCGTCTCATTGTTGTAGGCGATGAAGCGGCCGTCGCGCGCCGATTCCCGGACGACCGCCGGGGGGCGGCTTGCCGTTTCGGTTTTGACTTTTTTATCCGCTTCGGAAGCCGCGGGCGCCTCAATCCCCGGGGCCGCGGCGGCTTCTTTGGGGTCAACGATTTCCCAGGAAAGCACATCCAGCAATTTTTCACCCACGGACCTGGGAAGGATGTCATTCCAGAGACCGGCGGCCCCGGTCGGGGATGAATACAGGACGCCGCCGATTTCATTGTAAAAAGCAACGGAAACGTTTCTCATTTTTTTGCCGGCGCGGTCAAGCTCCAGCAATTCCGTGTAATAACTTAAAAAGGCCGGATTGGCGGGCGCCTTGCCGATGCCCTGGAGAATGGAGTAGTATTTTGTCTTGGCGTCCGCGCTCAATACATTTTTGGTCCATACGGCAAAAACGTCTTTGCCGACTTTTGCAATCCGGCTTCTGTCGTAGTAGAGGTCCCCGACGGAATTGGTGTCGTAGTAGATCCACTCTTCCGCCCCCGCCTGTCCGGCCAGCAGGAAAAACAGGATGAAGCAGACAAGTTTAAGAGCGTCAGGTCCTGAAAGTTTGATGGGGTCAGGTCTTGAAATATCAGTTTTTGCCCCGGTTCCGTCCTTGCTCATTTTTGTAAAATTTTCCCCCAAGATAATGACTTATCCTCAGCAGGGTTTATGAATGGCTCGGCGTATCCATAAGACAATGGTTTTCAAAAGTCAATCCCTAGAAGGCGTTGAGGCAAACCACCATCATCGGGATGCTTCGCAGCCGCGGTTTTCATGCAGAATGCAAAATTTCTGTTGCGCGGCCGAAGGGATTTGGGTAGAAGTGCATAGGCAGCAGCAGGGATTGAAAGGCCGCTTCTCAAAACCGTGGAAAGGATGGAGCGATGGAAAATATAAAATATTGGGTTCAGGAGCACTGGAACGAGATCATGGCCTGGTACGAAGGCCTGGAGCCGCTGTATCAGTATGGTGTTTTGTTTCTGCTCATCATTGCCGCAATTTTGTGTTTTTCGCTTTTCTCTCTGAGAAGAATTACCCGGTAGCGGCGCGCCATCCTCTTTCGCCGCCGTTTTGAAGGACAGGGGCTACATGTAGTTCCGGTGCTGGATGGATTCGATATAGCCGACGGTGCCGGTTGTAATCTGTGCGGCGTTGGCTTCGTCCGTGTCCAGATGCATGTCCAGCCGGTAATTGGGATTGACGCGGACCAGCACGTCGCCGAAAATCAGCTCCCGAATGCCCTTGACGATCACCCTCACCACATCCCTGTCGCGCAGGCCGAGGTTCAGCGCCTCTTCCGGGGAAATGTGCATGTGGCGCTTCGCGCAGATCACTCCGTTTTCCAGTTCAACCGTTCCCGCGTCGCCTTCCAGCGTGATGCCCGGCGTCCCTTCCGTGTCGCCGGAATCCCGAATCGGAACTTCAATGCCCAGCTTGAACTGGTCCGTCCGGGCGATTTCCACCTGAGACTCTTTGCGCGCGGGCCCCAGAAGCCGCACGCGGTCGATCCTTCCTTTCGGGCCGATCAGGTTGACGGTTTCCGCCGCCGCGAACTGACCGGGCTGGCTCAGATCGGAGCGGAGCGTCATGGTCCGTCCCTTCCCGAAGAGCCCTTCAAAATGTTCCTGCGTCAGGTGAACATGGCGGGCCGAGACGGATATCGCGATCGGGCTGGAACGCAGCTTTCTGAGGTCTTCTTTGGACCGCGTTCGCCCGAGCGCATGGATCGTTTCCCGGGCGATCATTTTTTCCTCGTCCGCCGGAATCACGAGAATCCGGATTTTGGAGCCGGGCTCGGAGATGTCGGTGATGCGGCCCCGGCGGGAGCGCATTTTGGCGTTCACATCGTCGTAAACCACAACGCCCATGCCTTCCATGCCCCGGCAAATGCGGGCGCGGATCTCCGCGGCGTTTTCTCCGATGCCGCCGGTAAAAATCAGGGCGTCCAGGCCGCCCATGGCCGCCCAGTAGGCCCCGATGTATTTTCGAACGCGGTAGCAGAAAGCGTTGATCGCCCTTTCGCACCGGAAATCCCCCGACTCCGCCGCCTTGAGAAGCGTCCGCATGTCGTTGCTCGTTCCGGAAATTCCCAGAAGGCCGCTTTTTTTGTTGAGCATTCGGTCCAGATCCTCGGCGTTCATGTTCCGGTGGCGCATCAGGTGCAGAAGGACGCCGGGATCGATGTCCCCCGGGCGCGTGCCCATAATCAGACCTTCCAGCGGCGTCATTCCCATGCTCGTATCCACGCTGCGGCCGTGGTCGATCGCGCACACCGAAGCGCCGCTTCCCAAATGGCAGGAGATCATTTTCAGCTCGCCCACCGGGCGCTTCAGCCAGGTGGCCGTGCTGAGCGCGATAAACTTGTGGCTGGTGCCGTGAAAACCGTAGCGGCGGATCTGCTCTTCCTCGCTCACCGCGAAAGGCAGCGCGTAGGTGTGGGCCGTCTCCGGCATGTTCACGTGGAAGGACGTGTCGAAAACGGCCACCTGGGGCGCGCCGGGAATGAGCTCTTGCATTCGCTCGATTCCCTTCAGATTGAAGGGATTGTGCAGCGGCGCCAGCGGAATCAGCTTTCGGATGGAGGACAGGACTTCCGCGTCCGCCTTGACGGAGTTGGGAAACTGCGCTCCGCCGTGGACGACGCGATGCCCCACCGCTTTGATGTCGCTCAAGTCGCTCATGCCCGTGCAGGCCTGATCGGTGATCGTCGAAACCATCACGTCAAAGGCCTGCTCGACGGCCAAAACGTCGGGGACGGGGATTTCCTTTTTGCCGTCCGGCATGCTGAGGACGTGGGTTGCGTCGCCGGAGCCGATTTTTTCGATGAGGCCCTCGATGACCGGCTCCGATTGCGTCGTGTCAAACAGCGTGTATTTCAAAGACGAGCTGCCGCAGTTCACGGTCAGGATTTTCAGGGGTTCGGTGACGGAGGAGAAGTTCAGGTCGTAGGGGTCTTCATTTTCCCTGTGAACGTTTTTCAGGCGCTCTTTCGCGTCATCCTGCTGGTTGCGCAAAAGCCTTTTGGTCACCAGCCGGGTGAACTTGACCAGGGTTTTGGGATTCCGGGCAAGGATTCCGGACACGATTTCGCGCGGAATGCGGATGATTTTGGATGGCTGGGCGGCGACGACATCCAGGACCGCCGGCTCTCCGGTCAGCAGGGACATTTCCCCGAAGATCTGATCGCGCTCGAGGGTGGCTACCGTTTTCAGGCTTCCGTCGTCTTCCGTGCGCAGCACTTCCACTTCGCCTTCATAGACCGCCCACAGGAAACGGCCGAGTTCGCCCCGTTTGATGATGACGCCGCCGGCCGGAAAATCAATCGGGTGGGCGTTTTCGGCGATGAGAGTTATGTCTTCGTCCGGCAGATCGGACAGGAATTCAATTTTTTTCAAAAACAGCGACAGTTCCATTTCAGTCTCCCGGGGGGTCGAAAAGGGGCCTTCCGCGTTTGCGGCGCGGCCATCATAGCACGATTCGGTTTTTTTTAAATAAAAAATGATATAATGCCGCCGTTTTTCCGGCCTTGCCGTTTTTATTGGGCGAGGGAAGAATTCCGATTCTCTGCGGGAGGAGGGGGGCATATGATCAGCGGAAAATCATGGATAGCCGCCGTGCTGGGGATGATTTTGATAACGGCGGTGAGCTGGACGGCCGCAGCGGGCGGCGTCGCAGGGAGAAAGCCGGACGGGCGGCCGGTGCCGCATGCAAAGATCCGCATGGACGAGTACCAGAACTTTCTTCGGAACTGGGACGAGAAAAAAGATCCGCTGCTGTACGCGTTCATCTCCACGCCCGCCCAGGCGCAAGATTCCATTGACAGACAGGACCGCTTTTTTTATAGTGGCGGCCGCAAAAGCAAGTTCCCGATTGGTCCCCAAACGTTTGGCGGATTCAAGCGTTGAATCCGCCATCCCGACAAAGTTGTTCAACTGCCGGATGAGAAAGGTCAAATGACGCTTTTTCCCGAACATATCGCCGCCTGCCCCGACTGCGACCTGATGCAGCGGATTCCGGCGCTCTCCCGCGGTGAAACCGCGCGCTGTCTGCGCTGCGGCCGCACGATGGCCGCGGGCAAAACCGATTCCCTGAACCGGACGTTCGCCCTTGCGGTTGCCGCGGCGATCGTTCTGGTCATCGCCAACGTCACCCCACTCATGGGGCTTTCCGCCGTCGGACGCCACGCGAGCACGACCATCTTCGGCGGCGTGCTGAAAATGTGGCAGGAGGGGCAGGGAATCACGGCCGCGCTCGTGGCCTTCTGCACCGTCGCCGCTCCGACGGTTTACATCTTGTTCATGCTGACGATTCTCGCCGCCGTGAGAAGAGACCCGGCGCCTTCGTGGGCCGGCGCGCTGCTCAGGATTTCGGATGCCAGCCGATCCTGGGCGATGGTGGAAGTGATGATGCTCGGCATCCTGGTGGCGCTGGTGAAAATCGCCGATGTGGCAACCGTGGTTCCGGGCGTCGGAATGTTTGCCGTTTTTGCCCTGATCGTTCTGTTCGCGGCCATGACGGTCAGCTTCGATCCGCGCGAAGTCTGGTCGCGAATCCGGTGGGTTGACCGGGCGGCGCAGCCGGCCGGGGCCAGGCGGCAAGACGGCTTTCCGGAAGACCGGGCGGCGTCCGCGGACGGGATGACCGCCGCGAAGCTGGGGCTCGTTTCGTGCGGGGCCTGCGGCCTGCTCGCGAAACCGGCCGATTTGGCCTCGCCGGGATACTGCCCGCGCTGCGGCAGGGCGCTCGCCCTGCGCCGCCGCCACACGATTCAGCGCACGTGGGCGCTCCTGATCGCGGCGGCCATCTGCTACATTCCCGCCAACCTGCTGCCCGTGATGAACACAACCATGCCCGCCTACGCCGCGAATGACACGATCATGAACGGCGTGATCCTGCTGTACGCCTCCGGCTCCTGGCCGCTGGCGCTGATTGTGCTGGTCGCCAGCGTCATCATTCCGCTGGCCAAGATCGTCACGATGGCCTACCTGCTCGCCGCGATCCAGCTTCGCAGGCCGGAAAGCCGGCGCGAGCGCATTCGGATTTACCGGTTTGTGGAAATCATCGGCCGCTGGTCGATGCTGGACGTGTTCGTCGTGACGTTCGTCGTCGCGCTGGTCCAGCTTCAGCCGATCATGTCCGTGGAGCCGGGCGCCGGCGTGGTTTTTTTCGCGGCCGTCGTCGTGCTGACGATGTTCGCGGCCGAACAGTTTGACCCCCGTTTAATATGGGATTCCCCTGACGATGAGGAGAGCGATCATGACTGATCCGGAGGATCTGAACAGCCTTCCGCAATCCACGACCGTATCCGGGCGGCGAATGCGTCTTTCCGTGGTCTGGATTATTCCCATTCTGGCGGCGCTGGTCGGCGCCGGCATCGCCGTGCAGAAAATTCTTCATGAAGGCCCCGCCATTACCATTGTCTTCAAAACGGCGGAGGGCATCGAGGCGGGAAAGACGTTTGTCCGGTACAAGGACGTCCGGATCGGCCTGGTGCAGAACGTGAAGCTTTCAAAGGATTTCACAAAAGTCGTGGTGACGGCCAAAATCGACAAGAGCGCCGAGGGCCTGATCGTCGAGGACGCCACCTTCTGGATCGAACTGCCGCGCGTCACGCTGAGCGGCGTGAGCGGCATCGGCACGCTCTTGTCCGGGAACCACATCGGTCTGGGCGCCGGAAAATCAAGCCGGCCGCGGCGCGAGTTTGTCGCGCTGGACATGCCGCCCCCCGTCTCCATCGATAAGCCCGGACGCCGGTTCATGCTGTACGCGGATGCGCTCGGGTCCATCGGAATCGGCGCCCCCGTGTATTACCGCCAGATCAATGTCGGGCAGGTGATCGGCTACGATCTGGCCAAAGACGGCAAGTCCGTTGAAATCATGGTTTTCGTGAACGCCCCCTATGACCGCCAGATCACAACCCAGACGCGCTTCTGGCAGGCCGGCGGCATCGATGTTACGCTGGGCGCCGCGGGGCTCTCGGTGCAGATGCAGTCGATGCTGTCGCTCCTGATCGGCGGCATCGCCTTTGAACAGCCGCTGACGGCGGATGCCGAAGACCGGCCGGTGAAGGAAGGCGCCGTCTTCACGCTGTACGGCAACCGGACGGCGGCGGAGAGCCGGCATGAAGAAATCATCACCCCCTACGTTCTCTACTTCAAGGAATCGGTGCGCGGTCTTTCCGTCGGAGCGCCCGTGACCGTCGCCGGTCTGACAATCGGCGAGGTCACCGATGTGAGCTTTGAATACGATCCGGCAAAAGTCGATGTCCGGTCGCGGGTGGACATCGTGATGTATCCGTCCCGCCTCACGGAATACATGAAGCCAACCCCCGGCTCCGAACTCAAGCCGCTGGATGCGCAGGGCCGCCGCGCCTTCATTCAGCGGATGGTAAACCGGGGCTACCGGGCGCAGCTGCGCGTCGGCAACCTGGTCATGGGGCAGCTCTACATTGCCATCGACCGCTTTCCGAACGCCCCCAAAGCGAAGCCGATCGACTGGAGAAAACCGCCGTATGAACTGCCCGTCATGTCCAGTTCGATGGAGGACCTGGAGACCCGCGTGAGCAATATCATCGCCAAAATCGATAGAATACCGCTGGAGGCCATCGGAACGGACGTCAGGGATACGCTGGAAACCCTCAACCGGACGCTCAAAGACGCAGACCGGGTGATGAACCGCATCGACCGCGATACCGTGCCGGCGGTCCAGGCGACGCTGGAAGACCTGCGCAAGGCCATCGCAAAGGCCGATCGCGTTCTGGCCGGCGCGGATCAAACGCTGGTCGGAAAAGATTCGCCGACGCAGCAGGAGCTGCGGGAGGCGCTTCAGGAAGTTTCCCGCGCGGCGCGCTCGATCAGCGATCTGGTGGACTACCTGGAGCGCAATCCCCAGTCCCTCATCCGCGGCAAAGAACAGGAGGTGCCCCGATGACCCGAAAATCATGTCTCATCCTTTTCGCGCTGACCGCGCTTCTGGCCGGCTGCGCTTCCGCTCCGGCGACGCGGTTTTACACGCTGAACCCTTCGGCCGGGCCGGCGGCAGGCCCGCAGGCCGGCTATTCCCTGTCGGTGGGCCCCGTTTGGATTCCCGCCGCCGTTGACCGGCCGCAGATTGTTTTGCAAACCGGTTCGAATCAGGTTTTTATTTCCGAATTCGACCGGTGGGCCGCGCCGCTCAAAGAATCGATTCCCCGGGTGCTTGCGGAAAATCTTTCCCTGAAGCTCGGCGTGCGGGATGTGTCGGTTTTCCCCCGGTCGGGGCAGACGGACGCATCCTGCCGGATCACGATCGACATTCTGCGCTTTGATTCCCTCGCGGGCAGGGAAGCCGTCGTGGAGGCCCGGTGGACCGTCCGCTCGACGAAGGATGGAAAAACCGAAAGCGGCCGCGCGAAGATTGCCGAGGCGGTTCGCGCAGACGGCTATGCGGAGCTGGCCGC
>JAQUVQ010000088.1 GCA_028693285.1 Smithellaceae bacterium | reverse complement strand
TCACCGCCTTTGCCGCAATCGCCGCCGCTTTTTTCATCAGGGCGATTTCCGACGCGTCCTTGCGGGCGCGAAGCATTCTCAGCTCTTCGTCGAGCGGAATCAGATTTGCATTTTTCAGCCGGGCCGAAAGTCGGTTATAGTCGCCCACGCTCATGCGCGACGGCTCGAAACCGATTTTTGAAAGGCCCATTTTTGCAGCGGCCTGCTCGATGCCCTGCAGTTTGTCGGCATACTCGAAAACGGAAATCCCGCAGACCTCCATTCGGGCCTGCGCCGTGTAGCGTCCGTCCACCAGCAGCCGGGCTTCGTCCCGGCCCGCCATCAGGATGCCCTCACTGCCGGTAAATCCAGTGAGGTAGCGAATGTTGCAAATGTCGGTAAAAAGAATTCCGTCCGCTTTCCAGCGGGGAATTTTTTTCTGCACAAAAGACAGTCTTCTGGTCAATGCGTTGGGGGGGGGCTGCTGCATGAAGGGCGGTTCCTGTACATCGGCCGGTTTTTCCGGCGGTTACGGCAACGTTTTCAAATACTCCCGGGATTTTTGTCCCAAAGCCGACTTGGGCGCAAGCTTGATCACCTGTTCAAAGGATTTTTTGGCCTTTGCTTTATCGCGAAGCTTTAAATAAGTTTCTCCCAGATAAAAATGCGCGTCAAAAAGAGAAGGGTTGAGCGCCACCGCTTTTTCCAGATGTTCTTTCGCCTTGCCATAATTTGCTTTTTGAATATAGACCCGACCGATATTCAGCTCGACCTGCGGCTGCCAGGCGGCCACCCCGTCCTGGCTCAGAGCCCTCTGGAACCGCGACAGGGCCATGTCATAATTTTGAAGGTTGTAGTAGGCCACACCGGAGTTGTAAAGCGCAAACGCGGGCGTCGGATAGAGATAATTCTTCAGCGCCCGGTCAAAGGAATCGATGGCCGGCTGCCACTCCCCTGCGTCCATCTGCATGACGCCGATGTAATTATGAGCCTCGGAATAATCTTCCTTGAGGGACACGGCCTTCTGAAACTGCTCCATCGACTGATCTTTCAGTCCGCGGCCGAGATAGGCAATGCCGAGATAATAGCGGATTTCCGGATCATCCGGCGCGTTTTTTTCCGCTTCCAGAAGTTCGCCAAGCGCGCCGATATGCTTTCCGGCCTGAAGAAGAGCCACGCCTTTTTGCAGATGAATGTCAGCCTGGTCCCGGTGATAAGGCGTGCTGGTGCAGGACAGAAAAAACAACTGGCCCGCGACGAGCAGTATCATAAGAACAGCTTTCAGTTTCATGATCCCATCAGCTTCCTTGATTTCTTCGGATGAAAATTCATCTGAACGGATTCATAAAAATCCCTCCGCGGAACGTCACGCGGAGGGAAAAATGTTGGAGCAAACAAAAATTTATTTCCGGCGGCAGCGATCCAGATTGTCCACTTTCGTCGTGTCGCATTCGTCGTCAACGTATCCGGATTCCGTCAGAATTTTCGGCGTAATGAAGACCAGGAGCTGCCGCTTCTTGATGTCGACATTTTCCGTTTTAAACAGCCACCCCAGAACGGGAATCTTGTAAAACCAGGGAACGCCGGCCGTGATTTTGGTCTCATCCACTTTGGCAACGCCGCCGATCACGACCGTATCGCCGTCCTTTACGACCACTTTGGATTCCACTTCGTTTTTGATGATGGGCATCTGCTGGCCCGCAACCAGCGCCTTGGTATAATCCGCCCGGTCGTTCGTCGCCTTGATGTCCATGGAAATCCGGTTGTCGTCGGTGATTTTCGGCTTGACTTCCAGCTTCAGAAGAGCGTCTTTAAAGGCGATGGTGGCGGGAGACGTCGTCGTGGCCGGCGTCACGTAGGGAATCTCCTCACCCTGCTTGATGATGGCTTTGACGTCATCCATCGTCACGACGCGGGGCGAAGAAATGATCTTGCCCTGAGTGGTCTTTTCCAGCGCCTGCAATTGCGCCTCGATGAATCCGCGGGCGCCGCCGAACACCAGGCCCAAAGTTGGCCCGGCCAAGGCAGATGAAGGCATATTCACTGCCGCCATGGCCATTGCCGGATTAATTTCAGCCGGAAAAGCATATGGAAATTTATCAGTTGTGGTCAGCGGGTTGGTTGCGCCTGTAATCCCCAGCCCATAAGCGCCGGCGATGTTCTGTGTGTTGCCGCCGCCCCACTGAATGCCCAGGTTCCGGATAAAATCATCCGAAGCTTCGACGATTTTGGCCTCGATCATGATCTGGCGCAGCTTCCCTTTTTCGATGTCGGACTTCTGCTCTCTCGCCTTTTGCTCCTCTTCCGCCTTCTGCTGGGCCAAAAAGGCCGCCTGCCGGTCCGCCTCATCCTGTTTCTTTTTGGCAAGCGTCATCACGATGATGACTTCTTCCGTCTGTTTTTTCGTAAGCCCCTTGATATTCAGAATGGAATCCAGCGCCTGCTCCCACGGAACGCTTTTCAGCGTCACCGTGACATTGCCTTTGACGTCGTCGCCGGCAATGATGCTGATATTGCCGTATTCCGCCATCAACCGCAGCACGCTTTTGATGTCCGCATCCTGAAAGTCCAGAGAGACGATCCGGTCCGTATATCGTTTAACGTTTCCCGAACGCGCCTGCGATTTTTCACCGGCAGCATTTTGAAGGAGGCTTTCGCCTAACTTCGAGGCCACGCCGGAAATATTGAAATCAACAATGACTCTATTTCCTTCGGGCACAATGGAGTAAGGCGTGTTTTCCCTGAAGCGAATGGTTAGATAAACCCAGGGCTTGCCCCGCTCCGTTTTCTGTTCGGCCCGCACATCGGTTATGTTTTGCAGATTGCCTTTCAGCGTTTCCCGCAGATGGTTCGGGACATACAAATTCTCCAGCCGGACCAGCAGGCTGTTGTCCCCCTGGAGAGACGCGGGAATATTTGTCGGCAGTTGAGAAACCTCCAGAATGACTTTTTCCCGACCCGGCTGGTCTTCCAGCAGGATCTTTTCCAGATAACCGGCATTGTCCGGCGCGCCCGAACCCGTCACCACGCCGGCCGGTGTATAGAAGAAAACCCAGAGGACGATGAAAACCGGAATGATTCTGGATAAATATTTTCTCATGATCTTACCTCATTATTGATTTTTACGCAGTGTCAAAACCACTCTTCTTGCTTTTTTTCCTTCCCGTTCCTCCACGATCACCCGGTCCGCCTGGATGTCGGTTACTTTTCCGTTGTTAAGCCCCATGCTGGTTCCGATAAAAAGCGGATAAAACTTTTTGGCCGCGTCTTCGACAACGGCCATGCGGCGGTTTTCATCGCCCATGATGCCGACAACCGTGAAGTTTTCCGCCCCGGCTTTCTGGAGCGGGAAGATGGATTGCTGTTTGGCCGCCTTGACTTTGGACGCCGCCGCGATTTTCGTGTCCACGAGCGGCCTGAAGGGATCCGGTTTGCCGGACGGCCGGTAGCTGTAAACGCTCTCCGGCTTCTGGACGGCCGGCACTGCTGCGGCCGCGGTCTGAACGGCTTTCGGTTGAGCGGCCGGCGCGGTTTGAACCGCCTGCGGTTTTGCCGGCGGCGGGGACGCGGCCGGTTTCTTTTCCTGTTCCCCGCAGGCGCAGAATGCCGTTGCCAGGAAAAGCCATAAACCGAACAGAAGGATCCATTGTTTCTTATTTTTTCTTTTCATTGGCCTGCTCTTTTTTGTCCACAAACATGTAGGTTTTCACGATGCAGGATGCCGTGATCGAATATTTCTTCCCCGCCTTGCTTTCTTTTCGATCCCCGATGGAAACTTCGGAAATATTGACGATCCGGGGCAGTTTGGCCAGCTTGTCAAAAAAGAAAACAAGGTTCTGGAACCCGCCCGCCACGGTCACTTTCACGGGGATTTCCTCGTAGAAAGGCTCCGGCGCCGGCGCTTTGGCCGGCGGTTTTTTCGCGTCTGCGGGCTTGCCGGCCGCTTTCTCGGCTTCCGCCTTCTTTTCCTGCTCCTCC
>JAQUVQ010000051.1:14511-19057 GCA_028693285.1 Smithellaceae bacterium | reverse complement strand
CCCACTAGACCCTGAACCTAGCGCGTCTACCAATTCCGCCACTTCGGCACGCGAAAGTGACTATACCGAACCGAAAGTCTTGTCAAGCTAAAATGACTTGAATTTAATGCCCAAAATGCTATGTTGCACAACTTACGAAAGGGCAGTGAAGAAGAACATGATCGTTTTTGACGGAATTCAATCCATAACGCAGGATTACCGGGACGTGTTCGTCACCATCGGCAATTTTGACGGAGTGCATCTGAGCCACCAGCACATCTGCCGGAAGCTTGCCGCGGAAGCAGGAAAAGCCGGGCGGAAATCGCTGGTCATCACCTTTGATCCGCACCCTAAAATGATTCTTCATCCAAATATCCGGCCCTTTTACCTGATTACAACGAGGGCGGAAAAGCTTGAATTGATTGAAAAATGCGGCGTTGACGCGACGGTGGTCATTGCTTTTGATCAGCATTACTCCAAAACCACCGCCGAAGCATTTGTGCAGGAATTTTTGTGGAATCAACTGGCCATCCGCAAGATTATCATCGGGCATGACTACACATTCGGCCAGGCCCGGCAGGGAAACGACGCTTTTCTGAAGACCAAGGGGCGAAAACTCGGTTTTTCCGTGGAGGTGATTCCGGCCTTTAAGATCAACGACGAAATCGTCAGCAGCACGCTGATCCGCAATTATATTCTGGAAGGCGATGTCCGGACGGCGGCGAAGCTGATGGGACGCCATTACAACGCGGCGGGCATTGTGGGCAGCGGAGCGGGGCGCGGCGCGGGCCTGGGGTATCCCACCGCCAATATCGAACCGGAAAAGGAACTGCTGCCGCCGCCCGGCATTTACGCGGCCTTTGTGCTGGTGGACGGGCAAAGCTGCATGGGAGCGCTCAACATCGGCGCCAAACCGACTTTTGAAGATTACACGTCCACGTTTGAAGTCTTCCTGCTGGACTATGCGGGGGACCTGCGCGGAAAAAAAATAAACGTGCTGTTTGTGGAGAAGCTGCGGGACATTGTCAAGTTCGACGGTCCCGAAAGCTTGAAGCGACAGATCGCGGCGGACGTGGAGAAAACCAGGATAATATTGAAACAGGAAAAAACATTTGGAGGAAAACTTTTATGTTGAAAATTGCCATTGTGGGCGCAACCGGCATCGTGGGTCAGCAGGCGATCGTGAGTCTTCTGGGACACCCGTGGTTTCAAATCACCAAGCTTGTCGCCTCGGAGCGCTCGGCTACAAAGAAATATATCGACGCATTGCGCGACGCCAATGGCTCCATCCGCTGGTGGTGCCCGGAAGAGCTGCCGGCGGACATCGCCAATATGGTGGTGGAAGAAGCGGCGAGCTTCGATCCGACTTCCGTCGATGTCATTTTCTCGACCATGGACGCAGGCCCCGCCAAGGAGCTGGAGCCCAAGTACGCCAAAACCACCCCGGTGATCAGCACCGCCTCGGCCTTCCGGTATGAACCGGATACTCCCATTTTAGTGGGCGGCGTCAACATGGACCACGCGGCGCTTTTGGCCGTGCAGCAGAAGAACCGCGGCTGGAAGGGATTCATCTCTCCCAAGTCCAACTGCACCATCGCCGGGCTGGTCGTGTCGCTTAAACCCATTCTGGACAACTTCGGCGTGAAGCAGGTGGTCGCCACCTCTCTGCAGGCCATGTCGGGCGCGGGGCGCACCCCCGGCCTTTCCGCCATGGACATGATGGAAAACGTCGTGCCCTACATCGCGGGCGAAGAGCCGAAGGTCGAAACCGAGCCGCAAAAAATTCTGGGCAAACTGGCCGGGGATAAAATCGTCAACGCGCCGTTCGGGATCACCGCCACCTGCACCCGCGTGCCGGTCATCGACGGCCATCTGGTGGTCGCGTTCGTGCAGACCGAAAAGCCCTGCACCCCGGAAGACGTCAAGAAAGTGATGACCGAATACGGAAAGGACTTCGCCGAACTGCATCTGCCCAGCTCTCCGGCGCATCTGATCGACGTCACCGACGATCCGTTCCGTCCGCAGCCCAGAGTGGACCGCGACAAGGGCGGCGGCATGACCGTCACCGTCGGTCGCATCCGCAAGGACCCGATTCTGGAAAACGGGATCAAGTACGTCTGCCTGGCGCACAACACCAAGCTGGGGGCAGCCAAGGGCGCTCTGCAAACCGCGGAGTATCTGGTGAAAAATTTCCTGAAGTTAGTCTAATCTTCCAACAGGGCCGCGGCGCGGAAATCTTCCATGCCGCGGCTTTTTTTGCCCGCTCGCGGACACCGGCGGAAGAGCAGGTTTTCGGTCTTTGGCCCATCCCGATATCTTCTTGAAACATCAGAACAGTTTTGATACGCTCCGCGGCACAAATTTGTACCTCCACGGTATAAACGGAAAGGATGATGGATATGCAATTTTCTGAGCGCGTTTTTTGCGGCGGGCTTTCTCTCAAAGACATCGGCCGCCGTGTGCTTCTGGCCGGCTGGGTGGACGCTTTCCGCGATCACGGCGGGCTTTTATTTATCCACCTGCGCGACCGCAGCGGCATTGTGCAGATTGTCTTCAGCCCGGATGTCGCCGCAAATGATGTCTGCCGGAAGGCGGCCTCGTTGCGTTCCGAATACTGCGTCGCGGTTTCGGGCGAAGTTCGAAAACGCCTTGCGGGAACGGAAAACCCCAACATCGAAACGGGACAAATCGAAGTGTTCGTGGACAAGCTTACGGTGCTGTCCGAATCCGACGCCCTGCCCTTTGCTGTTTCCGACAAGGCCATGGTGGCGGGCGCTTCGTCCGCCGGCTCCGACCATGTGGCCGAGGATCTGCGCCTTCAGTACCGGTACCTGGACATCCGCCGGAGCGCCATGCGCGACAATCTGACGGCGCGCCACCGCATTTTTCGGTGCATCCGCGAATTTCTGGATTCCCGGGGGTTCGTGGAAATCGAAACGCCGGTGCTCACGGCCAGCACGCCCGAAGGCGCGCGAGATTACCTGGTGCCCAGCCGGATTCACCCGCAGAATTTCTACGCCCTGCCCCAGTCGCCGCAGCTCTTCAAACAGCTTCTGATGATCGGCGGCATGGAGCGCTACTTCCAGCTCGCGCGCTGCTTCCGCGACGAAGACCTGCGCCCCAACCGACAGCCGGAATTCACGCAGCTCGACATCGAAGCGTCGTTCATCGATGAAGAGTTCCTCTACGAACTGATCGAAGAGCTGACCGTCCGAATGTTCGCGGTCGGCGGCATCGAACTGCCGAGGCCCTTCGCGCGCATGGCCTACACGGAAGCGATGGACACAACCGGCTCCGACCGGCCCGACCTGCGCTTTGGGCTTCGCTTCGTTGATGTGACGGACGTCTTTTCGGAAACCCGTTATTCGATCTTCCGCCAGATCCTTCAGCGCGGCGGCTGCATCAAGGGCATCAATATTCAAGGCCAGTCGGAAAAACTCAGCAAAAACGTTTTGCAAAACGAATACGCCAGGGAAATCGCGCCGTCGTTCGGCGCCAAGGGCATGACCTGGATGCGCGCCGAGGGCGGAAAGCTTGAATCCAACATCGTTCAGTTTTTCAGCGAGCAGGAACTCGCCGAATTGAAGCGCCGCTTCGCGGTTGAAGACGGGGACGTGCTCATTCTGATCGCCGATCCTTCCTACACGGTGGTGACCTCCGCGCTGGGCCAGCTTCGCCTGCACCTGGCGGGCCGTCTGGATCTCATTCCCGAAAACAGCTTTTACCCGGTCTGGATCACGGAGTTTCCGCTCTTTGAACCCACGGATGAAGGCGGCGTCACCTCGAGCCACCATCCGTTTACCGCGCCGGACCGGGAGGATTTCGACCCGAAAAACATCGAAGAACTGCTTTCGCTCAAATCCCGCGCCTACGACCTGGTCATGAACGGCGAGGAGCTGGGAGGCGGCAGCATCCGCATCAACAACCGCGACCTGCAGCGCAAGATTTTTGCAGCATTGGGCCTCACCGAGGAAGAGACCCGGGAGAAATTCGGCTTTTTCCTGCGCGCCTTCGATTTCGGCGCACCGCCGCACGGGGGCCTGGCGCTGGGCATGGACCGCACCGTGTCGATGATTCTGCAGACGCCGTCCATCCGCGAAGTAATCGCGTTTCCGAAAAACCGCAGCGCTGCCTGCCCCCTGACGGGCGCGCCCTCGGCGGTCAAGCGCGAGCAGCTTGCCGAGCTGGGGCTTTTGAACTTGGGCGGCCAGGATATGCTGCCGGGGACGGCCGAAAAGGAAGATCCGATCGATCACCTCTCCTGGGTGTCGCGCATCGGCATTTCCGCGGAGGAGCGGCCCGTGATGGAGGGAATCCTGGCCGGGGCCGAAGCGCTGGCTCGCCTGGCCCAGGATATGGCCGGATCGGAAGAGCCGATCCGCACCGTGGCGCCGGTGTCCAACCGAATGCGGCCGGGAACCCGGGAGATGCGCTCCAAGCTTGCCGAAAGCGGCAAACTTCTCAAAAGCGCGCCTTCGGTAAAAGGCAATTATTTTAAAGTCGCCAGCATTCTGGAATAAAAGGGAGACTCATTACATGGATTCTATTTTTTTCTACCGCAATCCCG
>JAQUVQ010000051.1:0-14411 GCA_028693285.1 Smithellaceae bacterium | reverse complement strand
GAAGCATCGTCCGCCGCGGGCCGCTACGATTCGGTCCGCTACGGCGAACGCGCGCCGGGCGCCAAAAACTGGAACGAGATGTATCTGGCCTCCCGGGGCGCCGCCTTTGGGACGCTTTTGAAGAGCTTTCTGTTTCAGGGCGCGTTTTTCCAGTTTCAGCGCTACGCGGCGTATGAAGACGCCTGCCGCATTCGGGCGCGCCTGGTCGAGGACATGAAGAAACGGTTCGGTGAGGTGGATTTTCTGGTCCTTCCGGTTTCCGACGGCGCGTCCGACCCAAATCCGGCGACGCTCGATGAAACCTGCCGGCAATTCGCCGGCACGGCGTTTGCCAACGTCACGGGCCAGCCCGCGCTGGTCCTGCCGCCCGCATCCGCCGGGCACGCGCCGCTGCAGCTTGCGGGGCCAAGGCTTTGCGACGCGGCGCTCCTGTCCCTGGGCGAACAACTGCTCATGCTGCGCAAGGGAGGAAAATAGCCATGGAATTTGAAGCGGTCATCGGATTGGAAATCCACGTTGAACTCAACTGCGCAACCAAATTGTTTTGCGACTGTCCCAACAACCCCGGCGATGATCCCAATACGAATATCTGCCCGACCTGCCTGTGGCTGCCGGGCGCGATTCCCCGGTTCAGCGCCGAAGCGCTGGAAAAGGCGTCGCTTCTGTGCCTGGGGCTGGGCGCCGAACTCCAGCCGCAAAGCGCCTTCGACCAGAAGGTGTACTACTATCCGGATTTGCCGAAGGGCTACCAGCTGTCGCAGGCCCACCGGCCGCTCGCGCGAGGCGGCGGCATCGATATTACCGATGAAGACGGCAGGCCGAAAAGACTGCGCATTCACCACATCCACATGGAAGAAGACGTCGCCAAACTGGTGCACGAGATGGAAGGGCGTCTGCCGATCAGTCTGGTGGACTTCAACCGCGCCGGCTCTCCGCTCGTGGAAATCGTCACCGAACCGGATTTCCGCACGCCGCACCACGCCATGGAATTTCTCAAGGCGCTGCGCACGCAGGTGCGCTATGTCGGGTCTTCCGAATGCAGCATGGAAAACGGCACAATGCGCGTGGACGCCAATATTTCCGTGCGCCCCAAAGGCACCAGCCAGATGAACACGAAGGTGGAAGTCAAAAACATGAATTCCGTCCGCCACGTGGGCGACGCCATCGCGCACGAGATCGGCCGTCAGAGCCAGGCGGTGCAGACGGGAGAGGCGGTGGTCCTGCACACCCGTCTGTGGGACCCGGACAAGAAAGTCACGCTTCCGATGCGGGGCAAATTCGAAGGCCCGTGCGTGCCGGACCCGATGGTGCCGGTCATCGAATTGACGCCGGAATGGATTGAAAAGATGCGCACGCGCCTTCCGGAAATGCCTGCCGCGCGCGCCGGCCGCTTCGTGAAGCAGCACGGCCTCACCGGCGAGGAAGCCGCTTTTCTGAGCGAAGATCCGGAGGTCGCGGTTTATTTCGAAGCGCTGGTCGGCAGGGGAATCGCGCCGCGCACAGCCATGCACTGGCTTGCCACGCAGCTGATTCCGGCCGTGAAAGAACGCAAATTGGAGCTGGCCGCGCAGCCCGTCACGCCGGAGCGCTTCGCGGCGCTTCTGAAGATGCTGGCAGGCGATGAAATCAACGCCAACGCGGCGCGTGAAGTCCTGACGCATTTGTTTGAAAGCGGCGAGTCGCCGGAGGAAATCGTGAAGACGCGCGGCTTCAAACAGGTTTCCGACACGGGCGCGCTTGAAGCCATGATTGATCAAGTGCTTGCGGCGCAGGCCTCGGCCGTGGCCGATTTCCGCGCCGGCCAGGGAAAAGCGCTGGGCTTTCTGATCGGCCAGGTGATGCAGGCTTCCGGCGGCAAAGCCAATCCGAAAATCATTCGGGAGCTGCTCGCCAAAAAGCTGAACGCGGCTTCATAAAAAAGCGGGGAACGGTCGCGACCGTTCCCCGCAGTCATTAGCGGGTCTAATAACCTGAAGGTCACAAGCGACCCGCCCTGCGTCTATTTTGTCATCGCGAGGAGCGTAAGCGACGTGGCGATCTCTTTCAATATCAATAGCCTATGAGATTGCTTCGTCCCGATATGTCGGGACTCGCAATGACGGATGTGTATTATACAAACCTTTTCGCTTGAAAGCTTTGCCTTGATTCTATTTTCGCGGGAATGACGGGAAAAAGGTCCGTCAGGCTTTTTTCAAGCCGCCGGCGATTTTGGCCCAGGAATCCCGCAGGGGAACAACGCGATTGAAAACGGGCCTGCCTGCGGCCGAATCCGGATCAGCGCAGAAATAGCCCAGCCGTTCAAACTGGTACTTAGCCCCGGGACGCGCGTTCTTGAGGCTTGCCTCCGCATAACAGGCCGAAAGCGTTTCCAGGGAATTCGAATTCAGATACTTCAGAAATTCCTCTTCGCCGCCCGGATCTTCAATCGTAAAGAGGCGGTCGTAGAGACGGACCTCGGCGGGTACGGCATGAGCCGCCGACACCCAGTGAATCACGCCCTGCACTTTGCGCCCGTCCGCGGGCGGCGCGCTGCGGGTGGCCGGATCGCAGGAGCAGTGGATTTCCGTCACCTCGCCGGTTTTTTCGTCCTTGACCATGCTTTCATATTTAATGATGTAGGCGTTGCGCAGACGGACCTCCCGCCCGGGGCCGAGGCGATTGTACTTTTTGGGGGGATCTTCCATGAAGTCGTCGCGCTCGATGTAAATCTCCCGGGAAAAAGGAACTTTCCTCGTTCCCATTTCCGGATGCTGCGGATGGTTGGCGCAATCGAATTCTTCCGTTTGCTTTTCCGGATAATTGTCGATGACGACTTTGAGCGGACGCAGGATGCACATGGCCCGGGGCGCCTTATCGTTGAGGTCTTCGCGGACGCAGTGCTCCAAGAGCGAAACGTCGATCAGGTTGTCGTTTTTGGCCACGCCGATTTCAGCGCAGAATTTCCGGATGGCTTCGGGCGTATAGCCTCTGCGCCGCATTCCCGTCACAGTGGGCATGCGCGGATCATCCCAGCCTTTCACATTCCTGTTTCTCACCAGATCGATGAGCCTGCGCTTGCTCAGCACCGTGTAGCTCAGGTTGAGCCTGGCGAATTCAATCTGCCGCGGCCGGCCGCCGGAAATCAGCTTTTCGACAATCCAGTCGTAGAGGGGGCGGTTGTTTTCGAACTCCAGCGTGCAGATGGAATGCGTGATGCCCTCCAGGGCGTCGGAGAGGCAGTGGGCAAAGTCATACATCGGATAGATCACCCACCGGTCCCCCGTCCGGTAGTGAGGTTCGCGCTTGATCCGGTATAAAACCGGGTCCCGCATGACGATGTTGGGCGACGCCATGTCGATTCTGGCTCGGAGCGTATGAGCGCCGTCCGGAAATTCGCCGGCCCTCATTCGGGCGAACAGATCCAGGTTTTCTTCCACGGAGCGGTTTCGGTAGGGGCTTTCCTTTCCAGGCTCGGTAAAGGTGCCGCGGTTTTCCCGCACTTCGTCGGCGTTCAAACTGCAGACGTAGGCGTTGCCGGTTCGGATGAGCTCCGCGGCAAAAGCATAGAGCTTTTCAAAATAGTCGGAGGCGTAAAACAGACGGTCGCCCCAGTCAAACCCCAGCCAGCGGACATCGCGGATGATCGATTCCACATATTCCATGGACTCGCCCGCCGGGTCCGTGTCGTCGAGCCTCAGGTTGCAGGTTCCCGAATACTGAAGCGCGATGCCGAAATTGAGGCACACCGATTTGGCGTGCCCGATGTGAATGTAGCCGTTGGGTTCGGGCGGAAAGCGGGTCGCCACGCGCCCTTCGTGTTTGCCGGCGCGAAGGCCTTCTTCGATGATGTCCCGAATAAAGTCGCTCGGGGCGGGGTTTGACGGTTCAGACATAAAACAGAAAACTCCTTTAAAAATTAACAGCCGATGGCTTTTCTCAAATTGTCCATTTTCAGGTTGCCGCCGGACATGATCATGACCACTTTTTTGCCCGCCAGCTTCTCCCGGATTTTGTAGGCGGCCATCAAAGAAACGGCGCCCGCGGCTTCGGCCACGTTGTGGGTGGCCGTCAGCGCCATTTTGATCCCTTCCAGAATCTCGTCCTCGGTCAGCAGCACCACATCGTTGATGGTGTTTTTAAGAATGACATAGGGAAGATGGAACACGCTGCGGGCGGCAAGGCCGTCGGCCACCGTATGGGCGTCATCCAGCGTGACGACCTCTCCCTTCTTCCAGGACGCGTAAAAGGAAGGCGCGTTCTGTGGCTCCACGCCGATGATCTCGATGGCGGGATTGACGGCGCGGACGGTTTTCAGCAGCGACGCGCACCCCGCGCCTCCGCCGATGGGGCAAATGATCACATCGACCTGCGGCAGGTCCTCCAGAATCTCCAGCCCCATGGTGGCCAGGCCGTTTAGAATTTCCGGCTCGTTGCCCTGCTGAACATAGTAATATCCGGCGCTGTCCACCAGCTCCTCGCAGTAGGACTGCGCGTCGTAGAAGTCTTCTCCGTGGACAATCACTTCCGCGCCATAGCTTTCGATGATGCGGTTGATTTCCGGGTTGTTGTTTTCCGGCACGACCACCGTGCAGGGCACGTGGAACCACTGGCCCGCCCAGGCCATCGCCAGACCGTGGTTGCCCCGGGTGGCGACCAGAATGCCGGTTTCCAGCTCCTCGCGGGACATGTGATGGAAAAAGTTCAGGGCGCCCCGAATCTTGAAAGACCCGGTCGGATTATGGTTTTCATGCTTGACGAAGGCCTCGCAGCCGAGAAGCCTGGAGAGCTCCGAATAGCAGATCAGATTCGTCCGGTTGAGGTACTTGTAGATCACCGACCTCGCCATCAGGGTTTTTGTCAGATTAACCTGTTCGCTTAGCGCTTCGTATTTTTTCTGCATACACAACCTCCCCGGCCGTAGCAGCCGATCTCTTTTAAACCACTTTTTCGCCCGGCGTCAAGTGAACTTCACTTTTATTCCCTTCAGCCTTCAGCCTTCGGTCTCGTGTGCCCAAAGGGGTATCAGTCTTCAGCCTATATACCTGGCAACCATCTCCGTATAGCGTTTTGCGGCGCCCCGGTTGGCCAGGACAACCGCCCGTCCCCGCTCACCCCGCTTTTGTGCGTCCTGCGGATCGGCAAGCGTTTGCAGAATCTTCTCCATCAACTCTCCGGCGTTGTGAATGCGAATGCCGGCGCCCGCCGATTCCAGAAGCGCGGCTTCCGAGCTGAAGTCGTCCATGGACGGGCCGTAAAAAATCACTTTCCCCCAGGCGGCAGCTTCCAGGATGTTCTGGCCGCCTCTCGGCACGAGCGAGCCGCCGCAGTAAACCACCGTCGCCAGCGAATACGCCTTGAAAAGCTCTCCGATCACATCGACGACGATCACTTTTTCATCCCGGCGCCGTTGCCCGCTCCCCATCTGTGTCGCGGTGATGACGTCAGAAAAGCCCGCCTCCCGCAGAAGCCGCACCACGTCGCCGGAGCGTTCAATGTGCCGCGGCACAATGATCATGCGAAAATCCGGATCACGCGCCAGAAGCTCCCGATATACCCCGACCACAGCCTCCTCTTCACCGGGATGCGTGCTTCCCGCTACCAGGAATTTTTCGTTTTCGCGCACATGAAACCGGCGGGCAATATCCTCATGCAGCTCAGGCGATGCCATTGCCGCAAGCGCGTCGTACTTGGCATTGCCCAGAACACTGATCTTTCCCTGGTCCATGCCCATGGCGGCAATCCGGGCGGCGTCCACATCGGAAATCATCCCGGCGGCGTCCACATTTTGCAGGACCCGACGCCAGAAAAAACGAGTCCGGCGGTATTTGGAAAAAGAGCGGGGAGAAAGACGGCCGTTCACCATCACAACGGAAACATTTCGCTTCCGGCAGGCGGCCAGAAAATTGGGCCAGAGCTCCGTCTCCACCAGGACAAACGCGTCCGGACGGACAACATCCAGCATGTGATGAACGCTCAGGGAAATATCCAGCGGAAAATAGATAAAAGCGTCCGCGCCCTTCACCAGTCTTTGCGCCATGCCCTGCCCTGTTTCCGTCGATGTGGAAAATATGATTCGCGCTTCCGGTTGTTTCGCTTTCAGGGCGGCGACAACCGGCGCGGCCGCCGTCACCTCCCCCACGGAAACCGCGTGAATCCAAACACGGGGACCCGGTCCGATACCCGTCGTCAAATAATCCTGACGCATGCCCAGTTTCTGGAGAAAACTATGGCGGTACTTGCCCGTGAATGCCATTTTGAAAAGAAAAAAAAGCAGTCCCGGAACCGCCGCAATCCACAGAAGAATGTTATAGACCACCCTCATGCGCGCATCTTTGATTTTTTCAGCTTTGGTGTCAAGGGGAAAGGAGTGGATAGTGAATGGTTGATAGTTGAACTTTAACCTTTCGCCATCCACTATCCACTATCCGCTATCCACCATTCACCATCGCGGCGGTTGACAGGAATAATGCTTTAGTATATTGAATTTACCGACAAAAGGAGACCTCTTCGATGAAACTGATTGCTCCTTCGATTCTTTCCGCCGACGGCGGAAGGCTGGCCGAAGAAATCGCCGCGGTGGAAAAAGCCGGCGCGGACTGGATCCACGTGGACGTAATGGACGGGCATTTTGTCCCCAACATCACGATGGGGCCGGCCGTCATCAAGGCTTTGCGAAAAGCCACCCGGCTGCCTTTTGACGTGCACCTGATGATTCAAAATCCGGATGACTACATCGAATCCTTCGCGGACGCAGGCGCGGATTATATTACCGTCCACGTGGAGGCGGCCACGCACCTGCACCGTACGCTCGGGCAGATCAAAAAAGCCGGGAAAAAAGCCGGCGTGTCACTGAATCCGTCCACGCCGCTTTCTTCCGTGGAGGAAATCCTCCCCGACCTCGACCTGCTTTTGATCATGTCGGTCAATCCCGGATTCGGCGGACAGAAGTTCATTCAAGGCTCACTTGCCAAAATCAGGCGGGCCGCCGGAATGCTCGCCGGTCTGCCGCAAAAGCCTCTGCTGGAAGTGGACGGAGGGGTGAATCTGCAAAATATCGCAGCCATTGCGGGCGCGGGCGCGGATGTCCTGGTCGCGGGCGCGGCGGTTTTCCAAACGCCCGACTACGCACAAACCATCGCCGCCCTCAAAGCCGAGGCCAACCGGGCCTGATCTTTTTTACAGACGACCCTTAACAGGCTGTTGCCCGAGATATCCCTTTGAGCGGCCATTGCTTGTGACCTTTAGGTTAAGAGGGTTTTGTCCATATAATTGAAGGCCTGCGGCCTTCCCGGAAAGGAATAAATTTCAATTATTTGTTGCGCTCCGCAGATGCTGCGCGCTCCCGGTCTTGGCGAAGCGTAAGATCAGCAATGACAACTGTTTGAGCCGAAGGCGAGTTTTGTCAAAGCCTTCCGCGAGCCTTAGATTTATACAAAACACTCTCAGGCAAGCGAAAAGGGTATTTGGGCAGCAGCATGGCAGGGATTGACGGATTTTTTCCTAAGCGCGGTCATAGCAGGGACGGGCCAAGACCCGTCCCTGCTTTTTTTATCCTTCACCATGAGCCGTCATGACCGGACAGCCCGGCACATTCCGTTATTTTTTGGCATAGTCATACACGCCGAGGCCGGATTTGCGCCCCAGGTTGCCGGCGCGGACCAGCTTGCGCAAAAGCGGCGACGGGCGGTATTTGTCGCCCAGTTCGCGGTGCATGCCCTCGCAGATTCGAAGCTGCGTGTCCAGACCGATCAGGTCGCCCAGCGCCAGCGGGCCGATGGGATGATTGCAGCCCAGCTGCATCGCCTTGTCGATGTCCTCCGCCGTCGCCAGGCCTTCATCGAGCACAAAAAAGGCCTCGTTGATCATCGAGCATAAAATGCGGTTGACGACAAAGGCGGGGGCTTCGTTGACCATGACGACTTCCTTGCCCAGCTTCTTTCCCCAAGCTTTGGCGATTTCCACCGTCTCATCGGAGGTCTGCCGGCCGCGGATGACTTCCAGGAGCTTCATCACCGGAACCGGATTGAAGAAATGCGTGCCGATGAAGCGCTCCGGCCTTTTCGTGATGGCCGCCATTTCCGTGATGCTCAAGCCCGAGGTATTGGTGAAAAACAGGCAGTGCGGCGGAACGACCGCTTCGAGCTCCGCGTACACTTTTTTCTTCAGGTCCATCAGCTCGATGACCACTTCCACGACAATGTCCGCGTCTTTGGCAGCCTCAGCGACATCCAGCGTCGGCTTGATCCGGCTTAAAATCGCCTCCATCTGGTCTTTGGTGATTTTTCCTTTTTCGGCGTCGCGGCCCAGGTTCTTTTTGATGTTGTTCATCCCGTTGTCGATGAAACGCTGTTCAATGTCCCTGAGGGTCACCTCATAGCCTGCCGCCGCGCAAACCTGCGCGATGCCGTTGCCCATCAACCCCGCGCCCAACACGCATATTTTTTTAATGTCCATAACAACCTCCGATTGATTTATTGTGATGCGGTTCCCCGCTTTTTCACGTGTTCCCTGAAGCTACGCGACGCTAACAGACGGACAAGCCTTCCGTCAAGAAAAATACCCTCTTTTTTCATTGAATCCGCCGCTTCAATGTGCAAAAATCCCGCCATGCATATTTACATCGACGGCTATAATCTGATCCGGCAGTCCGTCCGCCTGCGTCGCTTCGAGCGCCACAGTCTGGAGGCCGGCCGCGACGCGCTCATCGACTGGCTGGTTCTGTACAAAAGCCGGAAAGACCACCGGATCACCGTCGTCTTTGACGGCTGGGTAAGCGGCTCCGCCCGGGAAGAGCGGGACTGCCGGGCCGGCATTTTCATGGTTTACTCGCCCAAAGGCGTCAAGGCCGACGAGGTGCTCAAAAGAATCATCGCCTCTTCGGACGAGGAAATTCTGGTGGTTTCATCCGACCGTGAAATCGCCTCCTATGCCATCCGCCGGGGCAAGGCCGCCCTGTCCTCGCCGGAGTTTGAATCCATCGTGGACCGGCAGATTGCGGCGCCGGGCGATGAATTCATGGATGGAAAAGAGGAAGAGGATGACGCAGACGGTCGTCCGACCCCCAAGAAGGGCCCGTCCCGCAGGATGTCCCGGGCACAGAAGCAGACCCTGTCCAAAATCAAAAAACTTTAGGCGCAGGCCTTGATTAAAAACCGCTCCAGCAGGATTCGCGGGTCGGTGGCCGACGATTTCATGCTCCGGTCCATCTCCACCAGATCCTCAAGATAGCCCAGCAGCACCGGATAGGAAAACCGGCGGCAGTTGCCGAGGGCCTTGTAAATCACGTAGGGATTCTTGCCGGGCAGAAAATCTTTGCCGGGCAGGCTCTCGGCCATCGCCGACACGGCGGGATAGATTTTTTTCTGAAACACGGGAAATTCCATGCCCGGCGTCGCGGGGGGCAGTTTGCCGGATTGCACCAGGATGGACGCCTGCAAAAGCATTCGAATCTCAATGCTGACCATGGACAGGATCATCAAAGGAGGCTCGCCCTGATCCAGCAGGCCCTGCAGCGCCAGAAGCGCCGCGGGCGCGTTTTTTTCGCCGAGGGCGTTGGTCAGATCAAAAATCCTGTCTTCCCTGGTTTTTTCAACGACGGCTTCAACGTCCTCTTCGCCGATCACGGGTTTTTCCCCCGCAAAGACAATGAGTTTCTCCAGTTCATTCAGGGAAGGACGAAGCTGGAATCCCGTCTTTTTCCCCAGCGCGGCCCAGGCGCCCGACGTCAGACTTTTTCCGCAGGCCTGAAGCAGCCTCCTCGCTTCGCTTTTGAGCGTTTCGCGCGTGGCGGCTTCCCCCTTGATGGCGCCGAAATGCAGGATCACGCCCTTTTTGTCGATGACCTTGAAGATCTTTTTTCTTCGGTCCACCGCTTCCGCGGTCAGAATCAGGCAATTCCCGGCGGGAAGCCCGTCAGCAAGAAGCTTTTCAAACGAGTCGGAGATGTCCGCGTCGCCGCCGGACGTCATGCCACGGCCGGCGCAGATTTCAACAATCCGGGGCAGCCACTTGTGCCGGTCCTCTCCCGGGTCATCCTCCACGGCCCTGCGCCACTGCTCGTCTGTGATTTTTTGCCAGCCCCCGCCCTGCAGATCCTCCCAGGCAAACCCCGACAGCTTTAAAAACGACTGGAAAGACCGGACGGCTTTATCCGGGTGCTCGCCTAAGTTCTCGCGGATTTTTTGAATCAGATTTCCCAGATTTTCTTTGGATTGAAATATTTCCGTGTTTTTGACCACAACCACTTTGGCCCCGCCCAGAAGCGATGGGGTTGAAAGACGGTCCCGAAGAAGATCGAAATCCGCCTCGCTTCCGTCTATAAAAAAAAGTCCAAAATCCCGGTCGGACGCGGGCACGAGAAGGTCCAGAATATCGCCAAGCGCTTCCTGAATCAGGTATTCCTCCTCCCCGTAAAGAAGATAACAGGGAGCAACTTTACCTTTTTTGAGATCCAGCAGGACTTTTTCCAGGGACATCAACGGCTCTCCCGGCGGGAAAACGTGCGGCGTCTATACAATGACGTATTTCTGGATGTGTTTGACAACCTCTTCCGGCTCATCCATGATTTGAATCATTTCGACATCAAAGGGCAGGATCATGTTTTTGTGCAGCATGACGCTTTTCAGCCAGTCCAGAAGACCCTGCCAGTACTCGCGGCCCATCACGATGACGGGAAAGCTTTTCACTCTCTTGGTCTGAATCAGCGTGAGGGCTTCAAAAAACTCGTCCATCGTGCCATAGCCGCCCGGCATGATGATATAGGCAACGGCATACTTGACAAACATCACCTTGCGGATGAAGAAATATTTATAATCGATTTGCAGATTGGCGTAGGGATTGGGCTTTTGTTCAAAGGGCAGCTTGATGTTCATCCCCACGGACTGGCCGCCGGCCTCGGCCGCGCCCTTGTTCGCCGCTTCCATGATGCCGGGACCGCCGCCGGTGATCACGGAGAATCCGTTTTGCACCAGAAGCCTTCCCAGTTTTTCCGCCATTTGATAATAGGGGTCTTCCGGCTTGACGCGGGCCGAACCGAAAACGGTCACGCCGTTGTGAATCCGGGAAAGGTCCTCGATCGAATCCACGAATTCCGCCATGATGCGAAAAATCCGCCAGGACTCTTCCTTGGACAATTCGTCGATGAGGTATTGCTTTTCCACGCTGCCTGCTCCTTCAGGATGCCGCCCGTCCCGAATAACCATTCGTCTGCACGCCGGGGCGCCGAACGCCGGACTCAATGGGATCGGACCGTCAGCCTGTTTAAGGAAGAGCGGATTGAAGAATCCGCGGTTTTTTTAATTGTTGCGGCGGCGCTGTACCTTTGCCAGTCTGCGGCGCGCTTCAATGGTTTTTCTTTTCTTCTTGACCGATGGCTTTTCATAAGCCCGGCGGACCTTCAGCTCCTTGAACAATCCGCTTTTCGACAGCTTGTTTTTGAGAATCTTAAGCGCTTTCTCCACGTCGTTGTCAATCACTTTTACTTCCAATGCTTTACCTCCTCATAAATATTGAATGTCATCCTTAAATGGGTGTGTCATCTTGAGATAGATGCTGGTCATCCCGAGCTGAGTGTCGTGTCATCCTGAGCTTGTCGAAGGATGACACCCCTTCGCCTTTTAAACGCAAAAAAAGGGCAGTCCGGCACACGGTCTGTGCCGACAACCACCCTCAATTTTCCAATCGGTTTTAAATCACGCTCCCTGCCCGAAAAGCCCTTTTAAAAAGCTTTCCCGCGGTTGTTGCCCGCGTCAAATATGCCCCGCGGCACGGCTTTTTTATTTTTTGCCCGCCTCAGGAAGTATGCGTATATTCGATCCCCGTGAAAATTGCAACAAAAATAACGGCCTCTTTAACCGGCCGGAAAGCCTTCCTTTTTGCGCTCGAGCGTCCAGGCGGCGCTTTCGTATTTTTTGGCGAGCCGCGCGCCAAGCGCCCATTCCTCCTGCGTCAGCTCCCCCGGGGCAAAATCGACGCCCAGCCCGTCGCAAAAACCCTTTCGCAGGGCCTCGCAGAGCCTCTCCGCGCTTACGGGAACGGGAATCAGCTCGTTTAAGCCGACCACGCGGTCTCTCAATTGCTCCGGCGGCGAAGGCGACCGGATCAGAGAGGCGGTCGCGGCCGGATCAAACGTCATCAGGAGCGATCCGTGCTGCAGAAAGCCACCGTGCGACCGGATTTGCGCGCTGCCGCAGATTTTGCGGCCGTCCACCACCAGCTCCTTGCCTGCCGGCTCGGAAAAGCAGCAGGGCGCCCTTCCGGCTTTCCGGCCGGTTTCGGCCAGACTCGCGCAAATGCCCAGTTCGGCGAGGCCTCGCGCCAGACAGGAACTGATCATTTCATACGTCCGGACAATGTCGTCGGGAAACAGACCCTCCCGGCTTCCGGCCGCCAGCGAATAGGTGACTTCATCGCGGTGATAAACGGCTTTTCCGCCGGTGATTCTGCGGACCAGATCCACTCCGGCCGACCGGCACCCGTCTGCATGGATTTCTTTTTGCGCGTCCTGGAAATAGCCGATGGAAACCGCCGCCGGACGCCAGCCGAAAAAACGCAGTGTCGGCGTTCTCTTGTTCCTCAGGGTTTCCCGGAATATGGCCTCGTCGATGGCCATGTTCTGAAAGGCGTTATAGGATCGGTACGGGATCAGCCGCCAGGTCATAGGAGGGCTTCAGTCCGCTTCCTGCTGCAGAATGTAATCATGATAGCCTGCGGCATCCAGAAGATCATCGAGCTGCTCCATGTCGTCCATCTCGATCACCACCAGCCATCCCGTGTCGTGGGGATCGCTGTTGACGATGCCGATGTCGTCGTTGATGTCTTCGTTCACGCCGACAATGGTTCCGCTGACCGAAGCGATCAGGTCCACCACCGCCTTGGTGGATTCAATGGAGCCGAAGGCTTCGTCGCGCTCCACATACGTGTCGATTTCAGGAAATTCCACCGAGAGAATTTCCCCCAGACTCTCCTGGGCGTAATCCGTAATCCCGAGGGTCGCCATGTCTCCGTCAACCCGCACCCATACATGTTCGCGGCTGTACAGCAGGTCTTCTGGAAATACCTTCATAACAGGTCAACCTCAATGCTATTCAATGGTGATGAGGTCTTTGCTCATCGCGGTAAGAATTTCACAACCGTTTTTTTTCACAACCACCGTGTCTTCAATCCGAATTCCCCACAGGCCGGGGTAATAGAGGCCGGGTTCGACCGTCACCACCATGCCGCTTTGCAAAATATCGCGCGAGGTGGGCGCCAGGCGCGGCGCTTCGTGAACCTCCAGCCCGACGCCGTGGCCTGTCCCGTGGACAAAATAACGGCTGTATTTTTTCCCCAGCGTCCGGCGCGCCAGCGCGTCGATCTGCGCGGCGTCCGCGTCCGCCCGAATGGCTGCGATGGCTTCATCGTGAGCCCGCTTGACGGCACGATAAGCATTTTTTTGAGCCCGTGTCAATTCCCCAATTGCAAAAGTGCAGGTTTCATCGGAACAGTATCCCCGGCAGCGGACGCCGAAATCCACCACGACGAAATCCCCGTGCCGAATCTTCCGGCGGGAAGGCTGCGCGTGCGGAAACGCACCGTTTTCTCCGGAGGCAATAATGGTTTCAAAGGCGATCTGCTCCGCGCCCGCGCGCCGCGCCTGCGTTTCCAGGTACAGGGCCGCTTCCCTCTCCGTCCAGCCGGGACGCAGAGCCTGCGCAAGCTCACTCACCGCCTTTGCCGCAATCGCCGCCGCTTTTTTCATCAGGGCGATTTCCGACGCGTCCTTGCGGGCGCGCAGCATTCTCAGCTCTTCGTCGAGCGGAATCAGATTTGCATTTTTCAGCCGGGCCGAAAGTCGGTTATAGTCGCCCACGCTCATGCGCGACGGCTCGAAACCGATTTTTGAAAGGCCCATTTTTGCGGCGGCCTGTTCAATGCCCTGCAGCTTGTCGGAAAATTCGAAAACGGGAATTCCGCAAACCTCCGTGCGGGCCTGCGCCGTGTAGCGTCCGTCCACCAGCAGCCGGGCTTCATCCCGGCCCGCCATCAGAAGGCCTTCACCGCCGGTAAATCCCGTGAGGTAGCGAATGTTGCAAATATCCGTAAAAAGAATTCCGTCCGCTTTCCAGCGGGAAATTTTTTTCTGTAAAGAAGACAGTCTTCGGGTCCATATGTTGGTGGGGGGTTGCTGCATGAAGGGTGTTCCTGTGAATCAGCCGGCTGTCCCGGCGGTTACGGCAACGTTTTTAAATACTCCCGGGATTTTTGTCCCAAAGCCGACTTAGGCGCAAGCTTGACCACCTGCTCAAAGGATTTTTTGGCCTTCGCTTTGTCCCGCAGGTTCAGGAAAATCTCTCCTAGGTAAAAATGCGCCTCATAAAGAGAGGGGTTAAGCGCCGCCGCTTTTTCCAGATGCTCACGCGCCTGAACCGAATCCGATTTTTGCAGATAGGCGA
>JAQUVQ010000050.1 GCA_028693285.1 Smithellaceae bacterium | reverse complement strand
GGGCGAAGAAGTTGTTGTAAAAAATTATCCAAACAGTTTTCGTGATACAGCCTTATTGGAAATCCTAAGGAATTTGCACATCGATGATCTCGTAATCTGTGGCGCTATGAGTCACATGTGCATAGACGCAACTACCCGTGCAGCTTTCGACTTGGGTTTTAATTGTGTTGTTGCTGAGGATGCATGCGCAACAATGGACTTGTTCTTTAATAAGAAAATCATAAAAGCGTCAGAGGTTCATGCATCCTTTATGGCTGCACTATCATTTCCTTATGCCAAAGTAATTTCAACAAGCGATATTTTGAAGGATATGGCATAACTGCAGCAGGTCGCTACGCTCCAGCTCATCTTTTCGTCGGCCATTATAATCCATCTAAGAATCTATTGACAAAGTGTAGCCATTGGGCTACGTTAAAATCGTGATTGAAATTCTTAAAACCGCACTTCGCTTGGCAAGAAATTTGTAGGAGTTCATTATGGCAAAAACCATTACAACAAAATATGACGTATCCGAGCACCTTCGCACACCTCAAGAAATGGCTGCTTATCTGGAAATGTGCATTGAGGAATCAAACGGCGATGCGGCTTTTATTGCAAAGGCGTTGGGAGACATTGCAAAAGCTAAAGGGATGTCTCAAGTGGCACGAGATGCCGGATTATCCCGTGAAAGCTTATATAAAGCCCTTTCCGGTGATAGAAGCCCCGGTTTCGATACCATTCTTAAAGTCATCGGCGCCCTGGGAATAAAGTTACATGCAGCCGCTGTGCATTCGCCCAAATCAGCAGCCCAACAAAAACAATCCAGCCGATCGCTAGACTCCGGGTGATCTCGGCGTGATGCAGTGACTGAATCTATTTAAACCCGAAAGGAGATTTTCTGCATTGGATATTCCACGTATTTTCAACATCACGGAAAGTGCCCACCGCATCCATAACCCGATCACACCCGAAAAGCTCGCCACTCTCGGCGCGGCGCTGCGTCTGGAATCGGGTGCCCGCGTGCTCGACCTCGGCAGCGGCTCGGGGGAGATGCTGTGCACCTGGGCACGCGATCACGGCATCATCGGCACCGGCGTTGACATGAGTCGGTTGTTCACCGAGCAGGCAAAACGCCGCGCTGAAGAACTCGGCGTCGCCCATCAAGTCCAGTTCATCCATGGCGATGCCGCAGGCTTCGTCTCCGACGAGAAGGTCGATGTGGCCGCTTGTGTCGGCGCCACCTGGATCGGCGGGGGAGTCGCCGGCACCATTGAGCTTCTGGCGCGGAGCCTCCGCCCCGGAGGGATCATCCTCATCGGCGAGCCCTACTGGCGGCAGTTGCCGCCGACGGAAGATGTGGCCAAGGGGTGTCAGGCCCACGCCATTGCCGACTTTCTCCCGCTTCCGGAACTTCTCGCATCCTTCGGCCGCCTCGGCTGCGACGTCGTGGAAATGGTTTTGGCTGACCAGGACGGCTGGGACCGATACGAGGCGGCCAAGTGGCTCACCATGCGCCGATGGCTTGAAGCCAATCCCGGTGACGAGTTAGCCAAAGAGGTTCGAACCCAACTGACCTCGGAGCCCGAGCGCTACGCCGCTTACACGCGTGAATACCTGGGCTGGGGTGTGTTCGCGCTGATGCCGCGGTGATGATGTTCTGGCAAGAGCTGTTCATTGCCGTCCCGGGCGTGTCGGCAATGGTGATGCTGGCGGCGTTTCATGCGCTCCCCGTTCCGTAGACGGCGTTTTTTGTCAGTCATGAATATTGAACCAATCATTACGGCCAAGCGCTGAGTTCCGACGGATTTTTTCGTCAGGCAGTTGCAAAACGGGCTGAAATCATTACACCAGGGAGAACGAGATGCATGATCTTAAATTAAGCACGGCGGTTTGCGGAATTGATTGCTTCAACTGCGAATTTTATTACACGAATATCGATTCTTTTTTTGAAAAGATGTCCGAAGACAGGAAAAACGGATTTGCCTCCCGTGGAATGACAAAAGAGAAATTGCTTTGCAAAGGCTGCCGGACATCCGGATGCACGATGCTCGCCGGCAAATGTGAAACACTGGAATGCGTGAAATCAAAAAAATTGGATTTTTGTTTTGAGTGCGGTGACTTTCCCTGCACAAAATTACAGCCATTGGCAGAGGGCGCCGATCGATATCCTCATAATTTAAAAGTTTACAACCTGGCAACGATTAAGAACAAAGGGCTTGAGCAGTGGGCTTCTGAAGTGACCGAGATCAGGGCAAAGTATTTCAAAGGCAAATTTAAGATTGGCGCCGGTCCGCAAAAATGACTTGAGTAATAAATGATGATGTGTTGATTGCTGAAAAAGGAAAGCTGCGCGATAGGGCAACCGCAACAGCGCCAGACGCAGGAAAGCACCTGTACAATTTTATGGAGAGAAAATAATGAATACAACAGTCATCCTGGCATCAGCCGTCGTTTTGCTCTGCGGTCTTCTTTTGGCGGAAAAAAAAGAAAACCTCAAGGGCATCCTTCTGACCAAGCCGCTCCTGTCAGCGCTCTTCATCGCAACGGCTCTGCTCCAGCCCCATAGCGCGGATCCCTATTTTTATCTCATACTGGCAGGTCTGGTCTTGTGCTTTGCGGGCGATATCTGCCTGATCTTTTTCTTTAACCGCAAAGTCTTTACCGCCGGCCTGGCATTCTTCCTCACAGGACACATTTTATACGTTCTGGCGTTTTTCATCACCGCCGGCTTTACAACCGGCGCATGGATCTCCCTTGCCGTAATGTCCGTCATTTCCTTCTTCGTATTTACCAGGCTGCGCCCCCATCTCGGTTCCATGGTGGGCCCGGTGATCGCGTATATCACCATCATTTCCGTCATGGTTGTGGCAGCTTCTTCCCTAACCGCCCGTCAAGACTTCAGCCTTCAGGCCCGGACACTGGTCATGGCAGGGTCGATCCTCTTCTATGTTTCAGACCTCTTTGTGGCACGACACAGATTCGTGGCAAAAAAAATCGTCAACCGTTATGCGGGTCTGCCGATGTACTATGCCGCGCAGTTCATGCTGGCCTTTTCAGTGGGAATGATTCCATAAGGAAAGATCTTATGAAAGCGGAAATAAGATATCACCACACCCTGCTCGACGTAGAATTTCCCGACACAAGCCGGATCTATCTTTCATCCTACGATACTCCCTCCGCTTCCGCAAAAGAACTTGCCCTGGAGGCGGTTCGAAATCCGATCGGCTCGGAAAGTCTTGTGGACTCGATCAAAAAAAGACCTCACAGCAATGTGGTCATTGCGGTATCGGACATTACCCGGCCGATCCCCTACCGGGATTTTTTGCCCGCACTGCTGGATGAAATCGCATCTGCGGGAATCAATCGGAAAAGCATTACCATTCTGATCGCCACCGGCATGCACAGGCCCAGCACAGCCGAAGAGCGGCTCTTCATGTTCGGCAAAGAGCTGGCCGAAAGCTATGCCATTGTGGATCACGATGCACAAGGCGAAATGGCCGTCCTTTCAGGCACAAGTCATTCCGGAGCCCCGGTAAAGCTCAACAGCATTTTTGCGAAGGCCGATTATAAAATTGTCATCGGGCTTGTCGAGCCCCATTTTATGGCAGGATTTTCAGGCGGGCGCAAAACCATCTGCCCCGGGCTTTCCTCCCTGGATACGATTAAACAGTTTCACGGGTATGAATTCCTCTCGCAACCAAACGCCTTTTCATCCCGGCTTGAGAAAAATCCCTGCCACGAAGAGGCGCTTTCCGTGGCCAAACTTGCCGGCGCCGATTTCAGCCTTCAACTGGTCGTGAACCATGAAAAAAAGATCGTCAGGGCCTTTGGCGGGGACCTCTTTGAAAGCCATGCCGTCGCCTGCGGTTACGCAAGCCAAAAGGCCTGTCCGACCGCAGACGCAGAGGCGGATGTGGTGGTCACCGGCTGCGGGGGCTATCCCCTGGACGCCACCTTTTATCAATGCGTCAAGGCGCTTGTAAACGCTCTGCCGTGTGTAAAAAACGGAGGAACAATGATTGCCGCGGGCGGATGCGGGGAAGGTGTAGGATCACAGACGTTTGAAACTATGCTCCGCAAGTACCAAAACGACTTCTCCGGCTTTATCCGCGACATCAAAAAGACCAGCGACGTTGTAAAAGACCAGTGGCAGATACAGATGCAGGCCAGGGTTTATGAGAAAATCGAACTGAATAAAATTCACTTTCTGACGCATGGCATTCCTCCCGGCCACAGCTCCTTTCTGGGAGTAAATATTGTCGAGGCCGCTTCAGGCAGAGTCGCCGAAACGCTGCAAAAAACGATTGACGATCTGGCCGGAAAGGGATGCTCTTTCGCCGTGATTCCGGAAGGGCCCTATTGTGCACCACAGAGCAGGGGGACATAACGCTTAATTTTTTAACCAATAAAAATTTATTGACGGTTTCCGGTTTAAAAAAGGATGGTGGACGATGATTGAAAACATTAAGCAGGACATTACAGCTTTTCTGAAACCGCAGGTCACGGAGCTTGGCTTTGCATCGGCGGATCGCTTTGCCGAAGCCCCCGAGAAGCACCATCCCGGGCGCATCTGCAAAAATGCCGAAACCGTGATTGTTTTCGGGATTACCGTCCCCCGCGGAATGCTCAAATCACCGGATTACAATCTATACGCCCTGCACCGAAGCTATCACAGCGCCTACATGCGCATTGACGAAATATCCCTCGCGCTGTGCAACTATATCGAATCGCTGGGGAAGTGCCTGGCCGTGCCGGTTCCCAGCTATGCCCCGATGGTTTTTCATCAGTTTGAGCCGTGGGGGATTCTGTCGCTGAAGCACGCGGCGGTCAACGCCGGCCTGGGAAGCTTCGGGCGCAGCGGCCAGACCTATCACCCGAGGCACGGCGCGCTGCTGAGGCTGGGCGCCGTGGTGACGGACGCGGTGATCGAAGCGGACCCGATGCTGCCTGCCGATCCCTGCCCGCCAAACTGCACGGCCTGCTCCAAAGTCTGCCCGTCCAGGGCTTTTGATACGGAGGGCAGGTTCAACAAAATGACCTGCCTGGGATACGCGATCAAGCATGCCATCTATCCTCTCGCCCTCTCGACCGAAGCCGGATTGAAAAATATCGAGAGGGTGATCAATACCGCCGGGCATAATTACTGGATCGGCTGTGATGAATGCCTGAAGGTGTGTCCTTTGAACAGGGGATGACGAAAGCGTCAGTTCAGCTTCAGCAGCTCTTCCGGCTGCTCAAAAAGATAGTCCGGCGCGGTCGCTGCCAGTTTTTCCCGCGTGTGCCATCCCCAGGTCACGGCTACGGTTTTCACGCCGGCCTGTTTCCCTTCTTTCATATCGCCGGTCGTGTCGCCGATATAGTAAATATCCTGCAGCGTGACGTTGTATTTTTGAATGACATGAAGGATCTTGTCCTTTTTGCTGAGCATGAAATCGCACCCCAGAATATCGTCGAAAATTCCGTCAAAATCATACAGGCGCAGAGCTTCCTTGATCGTCGGCGCGTCGTTGGACGAAATGATGATCATGGGATGGTTGTTCTTCAGCTCCCGCAGCACCGGCCGGATGGCGTGAAAAGGCTTCATGTCCGCGTAGTTGACTTTTGCCAGAATGTCCACGGACGCGTCTGAAAACTGTTTCATGTCCACGCCCTTGTCTTCGAGCGACTGGTAGAAGTTGCCTTCAAAAAGCTCCAGAAACTCTTCCCGGCCGCGCGCGAGCGGCCGGCCGATCGCGTTGAGGCAGTCGGTCACCGTTTTTTCATAAACATCAAGCGAATCTACTAAAACGCCGTCAAAATCAAAAAGCAGCAGCTTCATATTCTTCCTTTTTGAAGGCGGGAAATGGCCGCCGGCAGGGGCGGCGCCAGAATTCCTTTTTCCGTGACGATGGCCGTAATCAGCCGCGCCGGCGTGACGTCAAATGCGGGGTTGTACACCTTTATGCCTTTTGGCGCGGCGGGTACGCCGCGAAAGGCCGTCACTTCATCGTCTCGTCTTTCTTCGATGGGAATTTCCTCTCCCGTTTTGATCGAAAAATCAAACGTGGAAACCGGAGCGGCAATATAAAAAGGAATCCGGTGAACCCGCGCCAGAACGGCCAGCGGGTAAGTCCCGATTTTATTGGCTGTGTCTCCGTTGGCCGCAATCCGGTCCGCGCCGACAATGACCTTATCGATTTTTCCCTGATGCATCAGGGATCCCGCCATGTTGTCGCAAATCAGCGTGGCGGGAATTTTTTCCTTCTTCATTTCCCAGGCGGTAAGCCTTGCCCCCTGCAGAACCGGACGCGTTTCATCCACATAGACGTGGAGTTTCTTTCCCCCGGCGTGCGCCGCGCGAATCACGCCCAGCGCCGTGCCGTAGCCGGCGGTCGCCAGCGCGCCGGCGTTGCAGTGCGTAAGCACCTGGTCGCCGTCGGATAAAAGAACGCTTCCTTGACGGCCCATCTGCCGATTGATCGCAATGTCTTCGGCGCAAATTCGCCTGGCCTCTTGCGCCAGTACCGCGGTCGGATTGCTCTTTCCCGCACGGATGACTTCGTCCAGGCGCTTTTTCATCCGCTCCAGCGCCCAGAAAAGATTGCGCGCCGTGGGCCGCGCCGCGGCGATTTCATCGCAAATGGAATGAAACTTTTCCCGGAACGCCTTCGTTGGCTGAGGCGGGAGCGCAAGTGCGCCCAGCGCCGCACCCATGGCGGCGGCGACGCCGATTGCGGGCGCGCCCCGCACCGCCAGATTCCGAATGGCGGCAATGACCTGCCGGTAGTCCGTACATACGATTCGACACTCCGTCTGCGGCAGAGCGTTCTGATCGATCATCACGACGGATCTGTTCTTCCAGAAAATGGTCCTGATCATTCGGCCAGCATCTTTCTCAGCAGATCGTTGACAAGCTTCGGATTGGCCTTGCCCTGCGTGGCCTTCATCACCTGGCCGACGAAAAATCCGAAGAGCTTTTCCTTGCCGCCCCGATAATCCGCTAGCTGGCCGGGGTTGGCCTCGATGATCGCCGCGATGGTCTTTGCCAGCTCGCCTTCATCGGTAATCTGCACCAGGCCTTTTTCTTCAATGATTCCCCGCGGCGTCTTGCCGGTCGCGTACATGTCGGCAATCACTTCCTTGGCCATCTTGCCGCTGATGGTCCCTTCTTCAATGAGGCCGATCATGTCCGCGAGCGAACGTGCTGCAATCGGGCATTCCCGGATGCTCCGCTTGTCCTCATTGAGAAACTTCAGAACATCGCCCATGACCCAGTTGGCGGCGATCTTGGGCCTGCCGCAGAGCTTCACCACCTCTTCGTAATATTCCGCCAGCGCCTTTTCCGAAGTGAGCACGCCCGCGTCGTAGGCGGGAATTTGATACTCGTTCACAAACCGCTCGCGCCTGGCCTGCGGCAGCTCCGGCAAGCCGGCGCGGATTTCAGCCACCCAGGCTTCATCCACAACCACCGGCACCAGGTCGGGATCGGGGAAATAGCGGTAGTCGTGCGCTTCTTCCTTCGAGCGCATGGGGTTGGTCGCCCCCTGCGCGTCGTCCCACAGGCGCGTCTCCTGAATAATTTTCTCGCCGTTTTCCACCAGATACTGCTGGCGCTTGACTTCATATTCCAGAGCCCGCTGCACGTTGCGGAAGGAGTTCATGTTTTTCAGTTCCGTGCGCGTGCCGAATTCCTTCTGGCCCTTGGGGCGGATCGACACGTTGGCGTCGCAGCGGAAAGAGCCTTCTTCCATGTTGCCGTCGCAGATTTCCAGATACACTAGAATTTCATGCAGTCGCCGGAGGTATTCCGCTGCCTCTTCGGGTGAGCGGATGTCCGGTTCGCCGACGATTTCAATGAGCGGCACGCCGGTGCGGTTCAGATCCACGTAACTGGCCGGGTTATTGTCGTCATGGATCAGCTTGCCCGCGTCCTCTTCCATGTGGATGCGGGTAATGCCGATCTTTCTTTGTTCTCCGTTTGCCTCAACCATGAGGTACCCGTGCTCCGCGAGCGGATAGGCGTACTGCGAAATCTGGTAGCCCTTGGGCAGGTCGGGATAAAAATAATTCTTCCTTGCGAAGACGTTTCGGGGATTGATGGTGCAGTTGGTCGCCAGTGCCATCTTCATGGCGTATTCCACGACTTTCTTGTTGAGCACCGGCAGAACGCCCGGCATGCCCAGGCAAACCGGGCAGGCATGGCTGTTGGGCGACGCTCCGAACTTGGTGGAACAGTTGCAGAAAATTTTCGTGTCCGTGAGCAGTTGGGCGTGAACTTCCAGCCCGATGATGGTTTCAAAATCCATTATAAAGAAGGCCTCCTTTTTTCCACGGCGGCGCTTTTTTCATAAGCCGAAGCCACCTGCAACAGCCTCCCCTCCTCGAAATGGCCGGTCAGAAACTGGACGCCGATCGGCAGACCGGACGCGCTGAAGCCGCAGGGAACGGAGATGCCTGGAATTCCCGCGAGATTGGCCGAAATAGTAAAAATATCGGAAAGATACATTTGAAGCGGGTCGTCCGTTTTCTCTCCCAGCCTAAACGCGGGTGTCGGCGACGTGGGCGTCAGGATCGCGTCACATTTCGTGAAGGCCTCGTCAAAGTCCCGGCGGATCAGCGCCCGCACCTGCGAGGCTTTTCCGTAGTAGGCGTCGTAGTATCCGGCGGAAAGGGCGTAGGTGCCGATCATGATCCGGCGCTTCACTTCCGCTCCGAAGCCCTGCATCCGGGTTTTCTCATACATTTCGGCAAGGTCGCGCGCGTCCGCCGTCCGCAAACCATACCGGACGCCGTCGTAGCGCGCCAGGTTGGAGGAGGCCTCCGCCGGCGCGATGATGTAGTAAACCGCCACGCAGTACCGGGTGTGCGGAAGCGAAATCTCCACAATCGAAGCGCCGCACTGCCGAACCGTTTCAATCGCTTTCCGGACGGCGGCCGACACTTCCGGGTCGATTCCTTCTATGAAATATTCTCCGGGAATGCCGATTCTCCAGCCTTGAATGTCGCGGCCGATAAACCGGCGGTAGTCGGGAACTTCCGCCCGGACCGACGTGGATTCTTTCGGGTCATAGCCCGCCAGAACGTTCATCATGATCGCGCAATCTTCCACATCTCTGGTAAACGGGCCGATCTGATCGAGCGAAGAGGCGAAGGCGATCAGGCCGAATCGGGAAACGCGCCCGTAGGTCGGCTTCATCCCGACCACGCCGCAGAGCGCCGCCGGCTGACGGATCGAGCCGCCCGTATCGGAGCCGATGGAGGCGATGCATTCGCCGGCGGCCACCGCCGCGGCCGAACCGCCGCTGGACCCGCCCGGAATTCTTTCCAGGTCCCAGGGATTTCGCGTGGGGCCAAAAGACGAGGTTTCCGTGGAGGACCCCATGGCAAATTCATCCATGTTGGCCTTGCCCACAAACACGGCCCCGGCCGCCGCCAGCTTTTCCACAACCGTCGCGTTGTAGGGCGGCACAAATTGATGCAGAATGTGCGAGCCGCACGTGGTGGGAATGCCTTGAGTGCAGACAATGTCCTTGAGAGCGACGGGAATGCCGGTCAAAGGCTGAATGTCGCCTTTTTTAATTTGCTCGTCCGCCCGTACCGCGGCGGCCATCGCTTCTTTCTTCATCAGGCGGATATAGGAATGGACGCGGTCTTCCACCGCGTCGATGCGCGAAAAAACGGATTCGGCAATCTGCAGGGCCGAAGCGCCGCCGCCTCGGATTTTTTCCTGCAATTCATGAATGGTCAACTGGTGCAGCTCCATAAACGCCTCAACAATCCTGTTTGCGGGCACAAATCCGTGCTTTTTTCAGCCCGGATTGCCCGTTTGTGTATCAGAAAATGGTTTCCTGCCGGGCAACGACTGGAAAATCGGTTCCAATCATTCGCGCGGGCGGCAGAACTTTCCCCCGGGCGCATCATTCGATCACTTTGGGGACTCTGAAAAACTCGCCGCGTGCGTCCGGGGCGTTGGCCAGCGCCTTTTGGGTGCCAAGCGATTCCACAACCTTGTCTTCACGAAACGCGTTGGTCACGGCAATCGCGTGGCTCATCGGCGCCACGCCCGCCGTGTCCAGCTCGTTTAACTGATCGATGTAGCGCAGAATATCATTGAGCTGGGCGGTAAACTTGTCCTTTTCCGCCTCCGATATTTCCAGACGCGCCAGTCTGGCGACGTATTCGACGTCCGACGTGCTGAGCTTCAAAACATCCTCCTAAAACACATTCCAGTAAGGCCGCATGCCCTTGATCACCGCTTGAATAACCGGCTGATTTTCATCGTCTGCCTGCTCGTCGAGCTCATCCAGTTTCCGGTCCGTCCAATGCGTCTCGTCAAACATCTCTTCCAGCGTCGCCTTGGCCGACCGGGCCAGCCCCACGGTATGATACCCGCCTTCCAGAACGCCGGCCACACGCCCCGAACAGCACCGATCGGCAATATTGAGCAATACGCGTGCCATCGCCGCAAACCCATCCGGCGTGACGCGCATTCCGCCCAGCGGATCCTGGTAATAAATGTCGTAGCCCGCGGAGACCAGAATCAGCTCCGGCGCAAAGGCATTCGCAATCGGCTCCAGAATCCGGCGAAACGCCGAGACAAACGTCCCGTTGACCGCTCCGCGCCGAAGAGGCACGTTCACCGTGTAGCCCAGCGCCTGGCCTTCTCCGATTTCCATCAGGCTCCCCGTTCCCGGGTAGTAGGGATACTGATGCGTGGAAAAATACAGAACGCGCCGGTCGGAATAAAACATTTTCTGCGTCCCGTTGCCGTGATGCAGGTCCCAGTCCACAATGAGGATTTTTTTCAAGCCGTGCTTTTTCATGGCATGCATCGCGCCGATGGCGACATTGTTGAAGATGCAGAAGCCCTCGGAATTTCCGGCGCCTGCGTGATGGCCGGGCGGACGCACAAACGCAAAGGCATTATCCACCTCGCCGGTTATGACGGCGTCGATGGCGTTGATCATGCCGCCCGCCGCCAGTTTGGCGATTTCATAACTTTCCGGGCCGGCGATGGTGTCGGAATCGAGAAAAACGCAGTCCTTTCCGGCGGTGCCGGCAATCTCCTGAATATAGGGCAGGGTATGAACATAAGCGATTTCTTCGTGAGAGGCCTCGCGGGGTTCGATGCTTTCATATTTCCAGGACATGTGCGGGTTGTCCAGCATCTCATAAACCGCCGCCAGCCGCTCCGGGCTTTCCGGATGATCCATTCCGGTTGCATGCTGCAAGTAGCGGCCATCCTTGACAATTCCGGTTCTGCGGGACACGGGCGCCTCCCTTCCTGAAGCTTGGACGGTCGTGTATCATAAATGATTTTAAAGAGCAAATATCGCCTTGTCCGGCCGGTTTACCGCCAGGAAAAGATCAGCCGGGTGAAGTAGGTGGTATCCAGATAAACTTTATTTTCGGCCGGTTTGCTGTTGTAATCGTTGCTGACGCCGAGGCGGAGTTTCCAGACTTCGGAGGCGACAACCGGAATATCAAACGCGCTTTCATGGTAAATCCGGTAATCGAGATAATCCTGCAGGCTGGGCGTGTAGGTGACGTCATTGGTCAGACGCCAGGCGTTGGCGAAACGGTACAGGTGGGATATGCCCAGATCGAGCCCGAATGTGGCCCGCGAGGATTCATGCTTCAACGTCTCGTGACGGAACATCAGACCGGTTCTTCCCCGCAGCGTGTGATGGGTTTTTTTCAGAAAGTAGCAGCCGTATCCGGCGGCGGCCGTGGCCCGAAAGTCAACGGCGGCGATCTGATCGTTTTCCGCTTCCACGCGCGCATACCAGGAGTGTTTTTCCCGGAAATAGGCCTCGAAATCGATTCCGCCGGCCGTCTGGTTTGCGCTTTCGATGCCGTCATCTTTTGCATAAGCATAGCGCAGGTAGAGGAGCAGGCGGTCGCTGGGCCCCTGCAGTTTGGCCTGCGCCCTTGAACCGACGCTGAGGCGCTCGGCGTTGCCCGTCTTTCCCCCCGCGTCCAATCCGACCTCAAAGCCCCAGTGCCGGGCCCGCGGATCGGTTGCGCCTTCAGGCCAGACATGTTCCGGGGCATCGCCGCTCACGACCACTTTTCCATCCGCCGCGTCGATGCGCGTTTGTTTTCTGGTATAGGTAAGTGTTCCACGGACGGGATCGTGGCCGGGAAAAGCCACATAAACGGGATGGTCCGTCGTGTAGGTAAGCACCCGCGTCATATCCACGCTCAAAACTCCGGCAAAATCCGTCCGGACCAGAATCGCTTTTTGATCAATCCGGGTAATCGTTCCAATGATGGCGGATCCGTTTTCCAGCGTGATCTCATCCGCGTGCGCGGCCGGTAGCGGAAACCATGCCGCAAGACAAAACAAAACGATCGGAAGGATTGTTTTTTTCATGATGAACCTCCTTGCGGATTCCGGCAGCGACGGCAGGCGGGGCCGCCGTTCGCATCGGCACCTAAAAAAATTCTGCTGATAACCGGTGGCATGCAGATCTTCTGCCGGAACGGTCGCGGTTAAAGACCGCGCATTCAAGTTTTTCACGGAATTTGTATACCAAAAGAAGGGAAGAGGCGTCAAACACCAAACCGTTGGAAGAACGCGCGGCGGCCGCATCCGCTTGACAGCCGCAGGCGGTCATGCTTAGATCCTGGCGGAGTCAGAGAAGCAAAGCATTATGGACTCCGGGAGGAAAGTGATGAAAAAGAGAATCATTCCGGTTGGTCTGCTCATTTTGTTGATGATCATAGCCTGCGCCCCCGCGAACAGTTCGCGGCAACGCGACGGCTCCAATGAAAGTCAGGAAACCCGCCTCACCGTTTCGGATGAAAAACGCCTTACCGAAGAAGCGCTGCCGAAAATGCGGCAGGATTATCCTCCGGCGAATAATCCGGAGCTTCAGCGCTATATAGCCGACCTGGGCGGGAAAATCGTCCGGGCGAACAAACTGGACGGAAATCCATACCGTTACAATTTTACGGTTGTGGACGTGCCGGACGTCAACGCTTTCGCCATGCCCGCCGGAACTGTCTTTGTCACCGCACCGCTGATCGCCGCCGCCTCCAATGAAGCGGAGCTGGCCGGCGTCGTCTCCCATGAAATCGGCCACGTCGTCGCGCGCCACACGGCCGAACGGATGTACGCCATGGAAAAAGCCCAGAACAAAACCTGGCTTTACACGGCGGGCGGTGCCGTCGTCGGCGCGGCGGTCGGCTACGGAGCGGGAAGGCTGCTCTGCAAGGATGGCGACACGTCCTGCCACGCCCAGGCGGCGGCCATCGGAGGCGCACTCGGCGCGGGAGGTGGGCTGCTGGCGCAGAAGTACGCCTTCCTCGTCAATTCACGCGAGGACGAAATGGAGGCGGACCGCATCGGGTTTAAATATTCCGTCGCCGCCGGATACGACAAGAATGAAGTGGGGAAATTTTACGAAAAACTTCTGCAAATGGAAAAAAGCCGCGGCGCGGACGACAGCGGCGTGATGAAAAGCCTCTCCGACGCGTTTTCCACCCATCCTCCCAGCGAGGAGCGGGTGCAGCAGATGAAGGAACTGGCCGAGACAAGCCCCGCTAAAAAAGGCATCGTCAATACCGCGTCGTTTAACCGGGCAAAACAGATTGCCGCGGGGCTCAAGAAAAAATAGCATATGACGCGACAACGGGGGCGCCCGCAACAGCCCGGCTGCCGGCCTTTGCCTGCCCTGAAGATCAGGGCGTGCTGCAAAGTTCCTGTTTGAAGAAGACAGGATTCCTACTTCGCTTTTCCAGCCGGATGCTCCACCGTGACGGCCACCAGGCGCCACGACGTACCATATAGAGATACGGTTTTCCACAAGGCGTTCTTCCGGACAACGTTTGCCGATTGACCTTGCGTGAATTCGTAAACTCCTTTTCCCTGCGGCCGCGCGGCAATTCGTTTTCCCAGCGCCAGAAGACCGGCGTAAGGCTGGTAGCGTTTGGAGGTAAACAGGTTCAATCCGATCTGCGACGCATCCGCGTCATGCAGAATCAGGCCGCCTCTTTCCATGGCCCATATCTCGACGGAGGTTTGCCGCGTCAGAGGAACAAAAACGCTGCCGAGAAACATCTCCGGCCGAAAAAGAACGCTCACGGAACCGATCCTTTTCCCCCCGGAGCTCACGACCGGGTATTCGGCGTCCACCGCCGGAAATCCTTCTACAGAAACAAAGACGCTGCTCAATGCGGGCCGGCCAGTTTTAAAAACCCGCCGGACCTGTTCCTGGCCGGAAATGTCTTTCCCCTCGAACCGCCGATAGGCTTCGGGTTCGATCGTCGCCATGCGGCCCTGAAGATTTACGGCCGCGCAGTCCACCGCATAGTCGAACTTTCCGCAAAGCTTGGCAAGAGCAGGCCTTGCGCTCTTTCCGGCAAGGCCGGTTTTCCCCAGTTCCGCGGCCGCCTCGCGAAGACCTGCGTCCAGACGGCTCAATTCCGCGGCAACCTTCTGCCGGGCCGCCTCCAGCACCTGATCCTCTCCGGCCGCACAATAAACAGTTGCGGGCCAAAGCAACAGCAGAATCATCGCCTGCGCAAACAGCCATCCCGTTATTCCGTTTCTTTTCACCATTTCCCTTCTCCTCCCGTCGTTGATGGAAACTGTCTTGCTGAATGACCGCCGCCGTGGTTCATCCACGGAGCCGTTGTTGACAATTATCCGTGAAAACCCTATAAGAATCAACCGGGATTGTGCAAGCGCCGGCCGTTTTTCAACCGCAGGGAGGCAATATGAGCATTCGCATCGTTCGCCTGGGAACAAACAGAAGTCCAAACGAAGGTCTTCGCGTCGGAACGGTCCGAAGGCCTCCGCGCGGCGTTCCCAAAAGCGAGTACGCCGTACAAAACTGGTATGATGTCTGGTTTCCCAACCTATCCCCCAGCCCGGAAACCATAAAGCTGGGACAACAGGCAAAAAACCCCAATGACTGGAAGGCGTTTTTCCGAAAATTCAGAGCGGAAATGACAACGCCGGAAAACAGCAAAGCCCTGGACCTGCTGGCCGCCCTGTCGCATCAAACGAATTTTTCCATCGGCTGCTACTGCGCCGAAGAAGAACGCTGCCACCGGTCCGCGCTGCGCGCACTTCTTCTCGAGCGGGGCGCCGCAGTGGAACGTTGACGTCGATTTAAGTCCCCGTCACCATGGTGTGGCTTCGCGTGAACACGAAAAGCCATTCTTCAGGAAACGCCTGGTGCGTTGCAAAATAGGACAAAGGAGGAAAGCATGACCCGCATCAAAAACCGCCCGAAGCACACAAACAAACTGCTCAACGCGGTCAGAGGCCTGCTGGAACACAGAGCAACCTGGCTTTATCTTCTGCTGGATGAAGCGGAGAAGCGGGGCGTCGAAACGGAAGAATTCGCGAGGTCGGCCATTATGAGATGCGGGTGCTTTCAGGGGAAGCACCTGGCTGATGCCGCGGGCACCCAAAGCCTCAGGGGGCTCAGGAAAACCCTTTTCACCCTGCCGGCCAGAATGGTGTTTGAAATGAAAATTCTGGCCTGCGACGACGACCGGCTGGACATCGATTTTCATTATTGCCCGCTGGTTGCCGCCTGGCGGGAGCAGGGAGCCTCCGACGAAAAAATCGCCGTGCTTTGCGACATCGCCATGCAGGGCGACCGGGGCATTGCCCGTTCCTTCGGCTGCGAACTGGTCCTGGGAGAGACCATCGCCAAAGGCCATGACAAGTGCGAGGTCCGGTTCAGCAGAACCGGTTGATTCACCGGGAGTGCCCCGGCAACATTTTAGGACGGGAGAAGCAAAAAATCCTTTCTTCTCCCGGACAGACCACTTTTAAAATAAGGGAGATAAACCGGAATGGAACAAGAAGATCTGATTGTGGATGTGCGGACGCGGGAAGAATTTCTCAAAGAGCATGTGAAAGGCGCCATCAACATTCCCCTTTACGACGTCTCCTTCTACACCGGCATTCTGCGCGGCAGAAAAATTCGGGCGTACTGCAACACCGGCCACCGGGCGGCCCTGGCCCTGGAAAAAATGAAGGCGCTGGGCGTGGACGCGGCGATGATCGAACCGAAAGATCTCGACAAGATGGAAAAGGAGCGCGTCAACATCCTTTGCGCCGTGAACTTTGTTTCGGCCAGACCCGGCGGGGAGGAAAAATTTCTGCAGGAAATGATCGGGATCTGCCGGGCCACGGAAGGCATGGACGGATATCTGGGGTCAAAGGTGCTGGAGGTGTCCGGTGTGTCGGCGGCGGGAAGCTTCCTCTCGGAAAGCTGCGGCGATCTCGAGATTATTCCCTGCAAATACATCATCCTTACCTACTGGACATCCAAGGAAGCGCACGAGAAGTCTCATCAAATCCCGGAATTTCTGGATCGTTATGCCGCCATTCCCGCGCATCTGACGCAAGTGCCCTACGAGGAGTTTTACGAGATTCTGAAGTAGAGGCCATTTTCCGACGGGCAAGATCTGTGAAAGACAAAACGGGATTCATGCGCAATTCCCACGGGGCGTATTCTGTCGATTACGGGCGCGGGCGGGCCTTTCCTGGAGCCCGCCCGCGCTGAATCTTACATATTCTTCGCGGCGTTTTCGATCGCCTTCTTCATCGTATCCAGTCTTTCGGGGCTCATTTTCACCGAAATCCCCATCACCAGCGTGCGGCCTAAAATGTCTTCCGCAAAAGGGATGCTCTTGCGGTCATACTTGACCTTGCCCTTGTATTCCTTGCTTTTGAACGGATATTTTTTGGAGTTAGCCGTGGAAAATGCCAGGAAGTGTTCCCAGTTGGGCACATAATGCCATTTGTTATTCTTGTAGCATGTCGTCGCAAGGCCTTCGGCCGAAAGCAGTTTCTGAAATTTGAGCGCCAGTTTTTCTTCAGGCAGATTAAACGCCAGGAAGGTTGCGGAATCGCCTTCCGGATCGCGTTTGGCGCGGAACCCGACATTCGGCAAGGCGGCGGCCAGTACATCCATCAGAATCTTTTTATGTTCCTTCTGCTCGCCGATGAGGTAATCCAGTTTTCTCAACTGTGCCAGACCCAATGCGCCCTGCAGTTCATTCATCCGGTAGTTGAACCCCAGAATGGTTCTGCCTTCCAGCGCCCGGCCGACCCTGGGATTGTGATCGTGGCCGTGATCATGATACCATTCCGACCGCAGATACAAATTATTCTTGTTGGTGATCACCATTCCGCCTTCACCGGTTGTTACGGTTTTCACATAATCAAAGCTGAAGGTTCCCATATCGCCAAAGCTGCCCAGTTTTTTGCCTTTGAAGCTTGCGCCGCAACCCTGAGCGTTGTCTTCCAGCACCATCAATTTGTTCTTGCGGGCAATCTTGATGATCTTGTCGATGTTGGCCGCCAAACCGCACATATGGACGGGAATGACCGCTTTGGTGTACCTGGTCATCTTCTTTTCAATTTCATCGGGATCAAGGTTCAGCGTGTCGTCAATATCCACCATGATGGGAATCGCGCCGACTTCCAGCACCGCTTCGTAAGTAGCCAGAAACGTAAAAGCCGGAACCAGAACATCGTCGCCGGGACCAACGTCCATCGCCTCCAGGGCGATTTTGAGCGCCGCGGAACCGGAGGTCACGCCCAGCGCGTATTTGACGCCGCAGTATTTGGCAAACTCTTCTTCAAACTGGCGGACTTTGAAAACGAATTTTCTTTCCTGATCAAAATTATAACGCATCAGAATGCCGGTTTCCAGCACGTCCATGACTTCCTTGATTTCTTCCTGTCCGATCAGTTCGGCCCCTGCCATAAATTCCTCCTCGATGTCTTTGCAGGGAACGGTCGCGACCGTTCCCTGCGTGTTCGTACCGTATCTTTGCTTATTTGAATTTTAGAATGCTTCCGCGTAAATCGCGATCATGTCTTCTTTGGTGATCTTGCGGGGATTGTTCTCCAGCGGCCGGGCCACCGTCATCGCCACATCCGCCAGCGCCGGAAAATCACTTTCCTTCACGCCGAAATCCCGAATCGCGGCGTCAATGCCGCAGTCCCCGATCAGTTCCTCCACGGCTTCCACCGACAGGCGTGCGGCCTCCCGATCGGACAGCCCCTCCGTGCACTCGCCCATCGCGTCGGCGATATCGGCAAATTTTTCCACGGCGCCGGGCAGATTAAAGGCCATCACCGGCGTGAGCAGAATCGTGTTGGCCAGGCCATGGCTGACGCCGAACCTTCCGCCCAGCGGGTAAGACAGGGAATGAACCGCCGTGACCCCCGCGTTGGCCAGCCCGATGCCCGCGTAGAGACTGCCCAGAAGCATTCTTTCGCGCGCGGCGATATTCTTTCCGTCATGAACGCAGGTGCGCAGGTTTTCGGAAATGAGCGAAATCGCCTCCAGAGAAAACATCTCGCTCATCGGCGACGAGGCGATCGATGTGTAGGATTCAATGGCATGGCACAGGGCGTCCATTCCCGTCTGCGCCGTGGGAGCGGGCGGAAGCGACAGCGTCAGCTCCGGGTCCAGCAGCGCAAGCTCCGGATACAGGTACGGACTGTTCATGCCTTCTTTCTTTTTGAGATTTTTGCGAACAAAGACGGCGGTGAATGTTACTTCGCTGCCGGTTCCGGCGGTGGTGGGAATCATGATCTTAGGGAGCCCGGCCTTGGGAACTTTGTTCAGGCCCAGATAATCCGCTGCCTCGCCCTTGTTCGTCGCAATCACCGCGATGGCTTTGGCCACGTCCATCGCCGAGCCTCCGCCGATGCCGATCACGATGTCGCATTTGTTTTTGACGGCCAGCGCAGCGCCTTCGTCCGCCAGCTCGATGCGGGGCTCCGGCTCCACCTTGTCAAAAAAAGCAAACTTGATCCCGTCGGATTCCAGAAGGGCCGATATTTTTTCCTTAAGCCCCGTCTTGGCCAGGTTTTGATCGATGACCACCAGCGGCTTTTGGCCATGATGTTCCCTTACATGCGCGGCCAGCGCCGCCAACGCTCCGCTGCCAAACACGATTTTTTTGGCGCCGGTAAATGAAAAAATCTTCCTCATGGTCAAACCCCCTCCGTCTTTTGGTTTTAAGGCACGGCCGCTTTGTATGATTCAGGGTTCCCCTTTCACGACAAATCAGCCCCAATGTCAAGTTTTTTTGTTGGACGCATACCATTCCAGCTGCCGGCAAACACCGCGAATAATCTTCACTTCCCGCGACAGGAGTCCGGCGCGCGAAAAAAAGCGCCTCACATCCAGCATCCAGTATTCCGGATTTTCCGGATTTAAAAATCCGATTTTGGCGAGCAGCTCTTTCATTTGTCCGTACATGCCCTCCAACTCGGAAGACAGAGCCAGTTTCGGC
>JAQUVQ010000049.1 GCA_028693285.1 Smithellaceae bacterium | reverse complement strand
AGGATATTTGAGAGGAGCTGTCCCTAGTACGAGAGGACCGGGATGGACGAACCGATGGTGTTCCAGTTGTCGCGCCAGCGGCATCGCTGGGTAGCTAAGTTCGGAAGGGATAACCGCTGAAAGCATCTAAGCGGGAAGCCCACCTCAAGATAAGATATCCCTCCTGATGGAGACATCAGGACTGAAGACCCCTTGTAGACGACAAGGTTGATAGGTCAGATGTGTAAGCGCAGTAATGCGTTCAGCTTACTGATACTAATCGGTCGTGCGGCTTGACCATAATAATTATTTTATATGGTCTACTATTTCAATCGTGCTCAATTTCAACAAAGCGATATGCATTGTCATGCATTTATGAAGATAAATTTCGGTGGCTATCGCGAGGAGGTCACACCCGTTCCCATCCCGAACACGGAAGTTAAGCTCCTTCGCGCCGATGGTACTGCACGGGCGACTGTGTGGGAGAGTAGGTGCCGCCGGATTTAAAACAGGAAAGCCCCCTTTGATTTTTCAAAGGGGGCTTTTTTTATGGGGCAGAATCGGAGGCAGCTTTACAGGGCACTCTTCGTCATGGCTTTGATTTTTTGGGCGTACGCTTCAACGAACGGGCCGTCTTCCCGCCAGGCATGGCAGGTGTTGATCAGGTATTGAAGGATGATTTTGGACTGCCCGTCATCCACGCCGGAAGGACGTCGCGACCGGGCGGCGGCGACGCCCTGCAGGACCGCCGGGGCCATGGCGAGCAGAAGCTCCACCACGTGCGCGCAGCCTTTGGGCCCGCCCACCAGCTTTTTGATGCGGGCGGTGAATCCCCGGGCGATGGTCATGCCTTTGACCGGGGCCAGAAATCCCATCGTTTCGCGGCAGACCTCCCGCGGTACGGAAAGCAGCTCCATGTCCAGATCTTCGATCACCAGGGTGGAGCAGTTGACCAGCAGCCGAATGCTCATGTGATGAAGCGTGCCGCGGGGAAACGTTTCGCCTGTGACGGTGTGCGTGTCCTGGTAGCGGTCGTCCCGAAGAAAGCCCTCGACGACAATCCTTTCCGCGTCATATTCCCAAGTCGAGATGTCGATGGCGCGCGTGTAAATTTTTTCTTTGCCGTTTTTCCATGAAGTCTGCATGTTTTTCTCCCGGGCCGGTTTCCGGCCGCTGGTTAGAGATACCGGATCCACTGGTAGGGCTTCCGGCTTTTTAAATACTCCAGGTCGTGCTCATGATGATAGGCTTCCCGCTCGAAGCCGATCCGGCGATAGGCGCTGGTTTTTCTTCTAAGCCGGAAAAGCCACTCCAGAAAGTACCACAGATAAAAAAAGATGTAGAGCATTTCCCTCATTTGCGCAGTGTGGATGGCTTCGTGGTTGATGGTTCGCGGCGGGAGGATTTGTCCCTTCGGCGCAAAAACAATGCCGAAAAGATTCATCGCCGCGAACTTGCGCCGCGGAACCCAGCGTGTGCGAATGATTTTCATGATTCTGCGATCACCCGGTTGCTCAATGTTCCGATTTTTTCAATTTCAACGCGGATTACATCACCCGGCTTAAGAAAGACCGGTGGCCGGCGTGCAAATCCCACGCCTTCCGGCGTGCCGGTCAGGATCACGGTGCCGGGGTGCAGCGTCATGGAACGGCTCAGGCGGCTGACGATCGTCCGCACATTAAAGATCATTTCCGACGTGCGGGATTCCTGAACTGTCCTTCCGTTCAGCACGGCGCGGATCGCCAGATCATCGGGGTCGTCGATTTCATCCTTTGTGACGATCCACGGCCCCAGCGGACAGAAGGTGTCAAAGCTTTTTCCCCGGGCCCACTGGCCTTTCTGCCTTTCGAACTGCCAGTCGCGCGCGCTCACATCATTGGCGCAGGTGAAGCCGAAAATGCAATCCCACGCTTCCGCAGGCGTGACATTTTTGGCCGTCTTTCCGATGACCAGGGCCAGCTCCGCTTCATAGTCCACCTGATCGGACCCGGCGGCGGGCAACACAATGGGATGATCGGGTCCGGTGACGCTGCTGGTGGCTTTGAGAAACAGGATCGGCTCCGAAGGGATGGACAGGGCGGTTTCCTCGCCGTGCTTTCGGTAATTAATGCCCAGCGCGAGAATATTGACGGGCGCGACGGGCGCCAGCAGTTTCCGGATTTTTTCTTCACCGCCGCCTGTGATGTTCTTGCTCCAGGGTTCTTTTTCGATTCCTTCGGCCGTCCCCGGCCGGCGCTTGCTGTACGCGCCGTAAAGCGTCTTTCCGCTTTCGGAAAGAAACCGGATGATTTTCATTTCAGTTCATCTCCTTTTCCAGGATGGTGTTGAATCGGGAAAATACCCTGCGGTCGATCAGGATGCCGTCGTGCGTGCAGTCGAATCCATACACGCCGGCCGTGCCGGCTGTTGCCCGGCTGTCCGGCTCCGCGCCTCCCGTGAGTTTGTCTTCCCTGCCGTAAAAAAGATAGTGGCGGACCGAGGGAGGCAATTTGGCGTTCATGGTGGCGGAAATAAATTCGCTGTGCGTTCCCAGATCCAGCCACACCGGAATGCTTTTGTGCGGCAGCACCCGGGAGGCGTCGGCCAGGCCGAATCCGTTCCAGGGCGTGGCGAAGGATGCAAACAGCCGGATGAAGGGAGGCCTTTCTTCCGATTCGCGGCGAATCAGAAAAGACCTTGCGGTCAGTCCGCCTACGCTGTGCGCGGCGAGGGCCATTTTTCGAAAGCCGTATTGTTCCTGAAGCTCCCGCAGTTCTTCCTGAAGCAGCGCCGCGGCCAGATTCAGGCGGATTCCCGAAGGATAATAAAAGAACCAGGGCTGATACCGGTCCCGATCCAGGCGCATGTAACAATAGATCCAGTTCTGCGGGGTTCCCTCCGTGCCGTGCACGAAGAGGAGCGGGATTTTCCGTGAATCGTAGGCCTGCGTCAGGTAGATATGCGCGCCGAAGGCTTTCATGAAGGAGGACGGATTCCAGTAGCCGGTCTGCGCGTTTTCCAGGGAAAAATATTCATGGTAGATTTTCAGAAGATCCCCGTTGCCGGTTGCCTGCCGAATGACGGGCTCCTCGATTTTCCAGCGGCACTCCCGGGGCAGCCGCACCGGGCGTTCACCGGCCGCGGCGGTCCGGATCTCCACGCCGGTGATCAGGTCGCCTTCCCGGACGGTGATTTCCATCATTTGACGAGGTAATCCATACGCGCCGGAAGCTTCGTCCTTCTCATACTTTCCGTCGTGATTGTGGTCTGTCACGGCAATAAGACAATAGCGCCCCTCGGGCAGATACAGCATGAAAGCATCCTGATTTTCACGGGTGGCCGCGTATTCGCCGCATCCGTTTTTTTTGTCCGCGGAGCGGCAGGCCAGAATGAGCGTGGAGTGTCCCTTCCACCCGGGTCCGGTGACGCGACCCTTGATCACCGCAGAATTATAAACGGTCGGTCCTTTTTCTTCCTTCGATGGAAGGAGAGCGGGCACTGCGTCATCCTGGGCCGGAATGCTGAGATACCGGCAACTTATCAGGCCGGCGATAAGGACAATCGTGAGCGCGGCGGCAAGCATCCATCGGAAAAGGTCCGGTTGTTCCTTCATGGCTTCCCCATTTTTCTTTCCAGATAGGTTGCGATGTTGCCGTGACTTTTTTCCCGGGCCAGATCAAGCGCGGTTTTGCCCTCTTTGTTCTTCATCTTCAGGTCGGCCCCCCGCTCCGCCAGCAGAACCGTCATTCTTTCCGAACCCGACTCCGCGGCAAGCATCAGAGGGGTGAAGCCCTGCTCGTCGGAGCTGTTCAGATCGGCTTTGCGGCGGATGAGGGCGGCCGCCGTGTCCGGCAAATCCCGGACGACGGCCAGGTGCAGCGCCGTACGACCCTCCCGATTGGTTGCCTGAAGGTTTCCGGTCCGAGGGAGAAGCAGCAAGGCGAGATCAGGATTGCCGCTTTGAATGCTTTTCATCAAAGGATTTTCGCCGGATTCATCCCCGGCATTTGCGTCCGCTCCTCTGGAGAGCAAGAGCCAGGCATTGTCTTCATCGCCTCTTTCCGCCGCCAGATGCAAAGGAGTTCTGCCTCTGCCGTCCGCAAACTTCACATTGGCGTTTTGCCGGATCAGGATTCCGGCAATGTCGGAGCAATGGTAGTCGAGCGCCAGGTGCAGCGCCGTTTCCCCGAAGCCGTTTTGCACATCGAGCCCCTTTCCCTCTGCCAGCAAGGGGGGGATACAGTCCCAGCTCTTGTTGTAAATGGCCCACATCAACGCCGTATAGCCGTGTCGATCCTGCAAAAGCGGGTCCGCGCCGAACGCCAGCAGCAGATCCACCATGTCCGAGTGCCGCTCATTTGCCGCGATCATCAGCGGCGTCAGTCCGTCCCCATCCTGCCGGTTGATTTGCGATTTCTGAAGGAGAAAATATTCGGCAAGGCCGGTGTGTCCGTTTTGAACGGCGTACATCAGGCCTGTCCAGGCGTAATCGTCGGCTTGGTTGACGTCGATCCGTTTTTCCTCCGCCAGGCGCATGACCATGGCGATGTCTCCTCTTCGGCAGGCTTCAAAAAAAGAGGTCTGCGGATCCGCGAGGGCCGCGGCAATCTTATCATCTTTCTTTTGCAGAGGCGGCGGCGCGCAAGCCGAGACGCAGGCGATCAACAGCAGCGTAATCGACTTCACGATGGCCTTGCGCATGAAAAAACTCCCCGAACCGACGGTGTTCATGGATCAATGTGCCGAATCTGTATCATGATGGCGGAATGAATTCAACCTTTGGCCGGAGCAGAACAGTTCTTGTCATGGCCGGGTGTTTTCCTGTATAAGAGCATTGCAGGCTGGAACCGCCGGTTTTTTTGTGAAAGGCCGGCCGCCGGAAAGGAAGCTTCCTTTATGACGGACATTCTGGATTACATCAGCACGTGGTCGGCGCTGAAGTGGGTGGTTCTGGTTCTGATTGCGGGATTTATCGGCCAGTTCGGCCGGATGACGGCGGAAGCCATCACGGAAAAGATCCGCCTTCGCCGGGCCGGGAAAAATCCGCTGACGCACGGACCGCAAAATCCGGAAGAGCCGAAAGCCCTAAGCACCGGCGCGGTTGGGGAAAACGGCCTTCCCGTTCCTGTGCAGGAAATGAAGAATTTGCAGGCTCAAGTCCCCGTGGCCGAAACGCCCCCCGCTGCCGCTTCGCCCGTGTTTCCGCCGGATAAAAAAGCGCTGAAGGCGATGGCCAAAGCCCGAAAAAAAGAAGCCAAGAAAAAAGAAAAAGAATCCCTGCCGTAACGCGACTATCCGGAGCCATGCTGAGCGCCGGTGTCGGCGTCATCCGGCCGAGCGGGTGCGGCCTTGTGTTTTTTGCTTCCCGCGTAGAGTTCATACTCCAGCAGACGGCATTCGATTTCCCCGTTGTAAAAAGTCATTCGGCGCCTGGTTCGCAGCCCCACTTTTTTGGCCATCTCCAGATTGCCCGTAAAAATATAGCCGAGATAACCCCGGCCGATGCTTTTGAACCAGTCGCCGCAGCCTTCGTAAAGCGCTTCCAGGCGCTGAAGGGTGGTGGAACCGCCGCTTCGGTGAACGATGTCGGCGGCCTTGCGGACGATGACTTTCTGCCCCGGCGCGATTTCCTTCCTGTGCTCCGGATGAGACGTTTTGATTTTAAAAGGCTCCAGCCGTTCTCCGTAGGGGGGATTCATCACGATAACGCCTTTGCCGCCCGGCGTGGGTGTTTTTTCAAAGGGACAGACCCTGAATTCGATGAGGCGGTCAACCCCGGCCGTTTGCGCGTTTCGGCGCGCGGCCTCCACCGCCCGGGGATCGATGTCCGATGCGATAATGGTGGACGGCAAAGCTTTCAATGACGCGTCGCGTGCGTCTTTGCGCAGCGCCTGCCACGCTTCCCGCGGGAAATCCCGGATATGCAGGAAGCCGTAATTGCTGCGCCCCAGTCCCGCCGCCCGATGGAGCGCGATCAGGGCCGCCTCGATTGCAAGGGTGCCGCTGCCGCACATCGGATTGACAAGCGGCGTTCGGCCCCGCCATTGGGTGGCCATGATGAGCGCCGCCGCCAGCGTTTCCTGCATCGGCGCCGCCAGCGGAATCTTGCGGTAGCCGCGAAGGGAAAGTCTTTCCCCCGACGTGTCAATGTATGCCATGGCCTGATCGTTTCGCCAGTAAACATGAATGACCGCCCTGTTTCTCTCCGGCCCGGAATCCGGCCGAATGCCCGTCTTTTCGCGGATTCGGTCAACAATGGCGTCCTTGGCCCTGAGGTTGACGTAGCGCGAATCGGTAACGTCCGGGTGATCGGCCACGGATGTGACGCAAACATAGGCGCTGGGGCCGGAGTCGTGCAGAATCGTTTCCCAGGGAATGGCGTTCAGTCGTTCGTAAAGAGCGCCGGGGGAGAGGGCCTTGAAGATTTGCAGTTGATACAAAACGTGCTGGGCCGTGCGCAGGTGCAGGTTTAAAGACATCGTATCCGCCAGGGTTCCCTCGGTGGAAACGGCCGTGTCGATTTCCTGCACGACGGGAAATCCCAGCGCCTCGATTTCCGCCTTCAGGTAAGGAACAACCCCTTTCGGACAGGTGATCAATATCCTGCTTTTCTTTTGCCAGATGGACATGCGCAGGCTTTAACACAGCCCATAGGTCTTGGCAATCTTTTAAAAATTCAGGTTTTCGAAACTTCTTCGAATCAGGCGGCATCCCGCAGCGGCGGCTGGATAAACGGCGGGAGGGGGCATTGCAGCGCCAGCGAGACGACGCGCAGGAGTTCACCCTCCTCGAACGTGACGGCTTGATCCGAAAAGGCGCAGTGCGCGCAGGCATCGACGACGGATTCCTTGATCTTGAAGGAGGCATCGGTAAGCGATTGGAGCGCCCGGTTCACGGCAGCGTAGGACATGATTTCTTGAAACGAAAGAACCGGTTTCCGGGCGGCCAGCTCCGGGATTCTGGCCACACCTGCGTCAAACGCCTTTTGCGCTTTGTCTTTATCGTGCGTGTGTCCGGCGGAGGCCAGGGCGGAAAGAAGCGTTACAATGTCCAGCCCCACCTGGGAGAAGGAAAATTTCCTGATGGTGCGAAACAGGTCTTCGGAAGGGTTTAAATGCTTTTCCAGAATCCATTGAACGGACAGCTCCAGCAGGCTCAGTTTGCCGTCGGCATGGATCAGGGAGTGCAGCATCAGCAGGAAATTTCGTTTTTCCATGCCGGTCATGACCGACAAAGACGGCATGGCCAGTTCCAGAAGAGGCAGCTTCAGGCTGTTGGACAACCCGGCCAACTGATCGCCCAGAGAGAAAACCATTTCCGTGTCTCCCTGCAGGACCGATGTTCGGTTCAGCGCAGCGGCCTGCTGTTCACGGCGTGAGGCATCCCTGCCGATGAGGAGCGCGAAAACGACGGAGGCTGCGCCCCTGGGTGTCGCGGCCATCTCGCGGACGTCCTGCGGCAGGGCGTCCAAAATGGTCCGACTTTCTTCAAGATGGCCGGGCAAAGGGCTGCCGACCAGAGAGGTAACGTCCGCCGCCAGTGCCGATGCACCTCGAACGGAGGGCCGGCGATAATGCCCGGTTCCCCCGAACGGGTCCGTGTAGATGGGTTTGGGGACGATCGGTTCGTCGGCCATTCGGGGGAACTTGCCGTCAAAGAAAGGGTCCAGCAGGCGGATGCGGGTGATGAGCGGCGGATGCGTGTCCAGAAAGGAAAACCAGCTTGCGGGATGGCTTTCGCTGAAAAATAAATGGCTGGCCTGCCGCGCCTCGGCCGATCCGATGCGCGAACCGAAGGCGCCGCCGCCGATTTTTTTGAGCGCGCCCGCCAACCCCGGCGGATTGCGCGTGAACTGCACCGCGGAGGCGTCCGCCAGAAATTCCTGCTGACGGGCGATGGCGCATTGCATCAGGCGGCCTAGAAACGAGCCGGCCTGCCCGATGATGACCAGGAAAATCCCGGCGGCCATCGCCGGAAGCCCCGCCCGCAACGATACTCTTCCGCCGGAGAGAAATTTTTGTCCGGCAATGCCCAGGAAAAGAATGCCGAAGAGGATGCCGATGAGCTGGACGTTGAGGCGCATGTCGCCGTTGAGAATGTGGCTGAACTCGTGGGCGACGACGCCCTGCAGTTCGTCGCGGTTGAGCCTGGTGAGCGCCCCGCGCGTGACGGTTACCGCCGCGTCGCTCAATTCCAGTCCGGCGGCAAAGGCGTTGATGTTGGGTTCGGAATCCAGGACAAAGACCTGCGGGACTGGGATGCCCGAGGCGATGGCCATTTCCTCCACCACGTTGATCAGACGGCGTTTGGCCGGATCCGTTGTTTTGGAGTCGATCCGGCTGGCGCCCAGCATTTCCGCCACGGCGCCGCCGCCTTTTTTCAGAGTGTGCATCTTGTAGATGCTGGCGGCCAGGATCACGATGACAATGGCCATGGACATGAAGATGAAAAACGCGGGATCGAAAAACGTGAAGGTGGAAAGCCTCTGGTGGTAGTCGTGGGCTTCGCCGGCGTTGAAGGAGGTGTAGGCGTTTGTGCCGACATACAGGTACCAGGCCAGGCGGATGGCCAGGGTCGTCACCAGCACAATTACGGCCACGGCGAAGAAAAACGCGATGAGCTGCCGCCGGCCGTTTTTGCGGGCCCTGGCCTGCCTGGCAAAGAAGTTGGTCGAACGGTCGGTGTTCATGCTTTCCGTCAGGAGAAAGACACTTTGGGCGCCGTCCGCTCTTCGGGTTTTTCCACGGCGTCCAGAAGGGCGGCGGCCTTGAAATCAAACGCGGACGCGATCACGTTCTGGGGAAATTTTTCCCGCTGAATGTTGTAGCCGGTGACGGCGTCGTTGTAAGCCTGCCGCGCGAAGCCGATCTTGTTTTCCGTCGAGGTCAGCTCCTCCATCAGATCGGCGATGGTCTGGTTGGCTTTCAGATCCGGGTAGGCTTCAACCACCGCCAGCAGCCTGGAAAGAACTCCGGCAAGCGCCCCTTCCGCCTGGCTCAAGCCCGTCATGGCCGCGGCGCTGCCGGGAGACTGGGCGGCCGCTTTGCTTGCGTCCACGGCGGAATTTCGCGCTTTCATGACGGCTTCGAGCGTGCCGCGTTCGTGCGCCAGGTAGCCTTTGGCCGCCTCCACCAGGTTGGGAATCAGATCGTAGCGGCGCTTGAGCTGAATGTCGATCTGGGTGAAGGCGTTCCGGTAAAGATTGCGCAGCGTGATCAGGTGATTGTAAATTCCGACACCATAAAACGCGGCGGCGGCGATGATGACGACCAGAACGATCAATGGAATCATGTTAACCTCCTTAACGTTGCGCCCGGACGGGCGCATTTCTGGCGCTGATCGGATTTATCGGATCATCCTTTGTTTTTCTTGAGGTCGCCGGTGACGACCAGATTGTCGCGGTGGATCACCTCGTCATAGTCCTTGTGGCCCAGCACGGAAAAAATCTGTGCGGTCTTCAGTCCCAGTATCCGGCGGACATCGCCGTCGCTGTAATTGACGAGCCCCTTGGCCAGCAGGTTTCCATCGCGGTCCACGCAGGCGACGGGATCCCCCGGATCGAATTCCCCTTCCACGCCGGTGATGCCCGACGGCAGCAGGCTTTTGCCTTTTTCGAGCAGGGCTTTCTTGGCGCCGTCGTCGAGAATCAGGCGTCCGCGGGGGCGCAGCGTGAAGGCGATCCAGTACTTGCGGCTGGCCAGTTTCGCGGTCTGCGGCAGAAACAGCGTGCCGATTTCCCGGCCCGCCATGATGTCGGACAGCACTTTCTTTTTCTTTCCCGGCGCGATGATGCAGGGAATGCCGATGGAGGCGACTTTTTTGGCGGCGGCGATTTTGCTTTTCATGCCGCCCGTGCCGACGGCCGAGGTTTCCTCCGTTGCGGCCGCTTCGATGGCGTCGGTGAATTCGCACACCAGGGGAATCAGCTTCGCTTTTTTGGACTGGGCGGGATTGCAGTCGAAAAGACCGTCGGTCGCCGTCAGATTGATAAACAGGTCGGCCTCGACGATATTGGCGATCATGGCGGCGAGGTTGTCGTTGTCGCCGAATTTGATTTCATCGACGGCGACGGAGTCGTTTTCATTGAGAATCGGCGTAACGTGCCATTCCATCAGCGTGGAAAGCGTGTTGCGGATGTTGAGATAGCGCTGCCGGTCGGTCAGATCCGACATGGTGAGCAGAATCTGCGCGACGTAGAGGTTGTTTTTTTCAAACGCCTTGGAATAGATGCGCATGAGCCTGCCCTGGCCGACGGCCGCCGCCGCCTGTTTTTCCGGAATGCTTTTGAGCCTGCCGGTGATGTTCAGGCGGTGCTTGCCCGAAGCGATGGCGCCGGACGTGACCAGGATGATGGAAAAGCCGCGCCGCGTCAGACCGCACATTTCCTGCACGAGCGCCTCGATGATTTTGAGATCCAGGCCGTCCGCGCCGGTCAGCACCGCGGAGCCGACCTTGATCAGGATTTTCTTGACGGCAGACAGGGTCGAAAGGCGGATGTTATTCATGGTCGTCATTTTTCGCTTGGTTCAGGACGGTCACAATTTTCTGTAAAATTTCCTGCACGCCCTCGCCGGTGGCCGCGGAAAAGGGATGCAGCATTATCCCTTTTTTCGAAAATTGCGCAACGGTTTTTTTGAGTTTTTCCCGCACGAAGGGCAGGTCGATTTTGTTGAGACAGACGATCTGCGGCTTTTCCAGAAGCTGCGGATTGAAGCCCGCCAGCTCTTTGCTGATGGCGGTGAAGTTTTTCCATGCGTCGGTGCGCGTCTCTTCGGCAATGTCGATCAGGTGCACGAGCAGGGCGGTGCGCTCCACGTGGCGCAGAAAAGAAATGCCCATGCCCAGCCCCGCGGAAGCTCCGGCGATCAGGCCGGGAATGTCGGCGACGACGAAGCTTGGAGCGTCCTTGTATTTCACGACGCCAAGGTGCGGCACAAGCGTAGTGAAAGGATAATCGGCGATTTTGGGCCGGGCTGCCGACACGCGGGAAATGAAGGTGGACTTGCCCGCGTTGGGAAATCCCAGTAAGCCCACGTCCGCGAGCAGCTTCAGCTCCAGGAGCAGCGTGCGCTCCTCGCCCTCCATGCCTTCCTGCGCGAAGCGCGGCGTCTGGTGGGTGGAGGTTTTGAAGTGGGCGTTGCCCTTGCCGCCGATGCCGCCGCGGGCCGCGACGAACGTCTGCCCCACCGTGGCCAGGTCCGCGAGAACTTCGCCGGTTTCGAAGTCCTTCACCAGGGTTCCGGGCGGAACGACGACCGTCAGGTTCTCCGCGCTGGAGCCGGTCCGGTTGTTGCCGGAGCCGTGTCCGCCGTTTTTGGCAAAATGATGCTGCTGATATTTCAGATCCAGAAGCGTGTGATGGCTGTTGGAGGCGCAAAGAATCACATCGCCGCCGTTGCCGCCGTTGCCGCCGTCGGGTCCGCCCCTGGGGACGAACTTTTCCCGCCGGAAACTGACGGCGCCCGCGCCGCCGTGCCCCCCCCGGACAAATATCTTTGCTTCGTCGACAAACCTCATGCGGTTGTTATCCTATGACGCTGCGGGGAATGGCCCCGGCCGTTTCCCGCGACAAAAGAAAAAAGGCGCTTATGGTTTAAGCGCCTTTCGGATCACAAGTGTCAATAGACGGCTTACGCCGCCACATAGACGCTGACCTTTTTGCGGGTCTTGTCCAGCCTTTCATATTTGACCACGCCGTTGATGAGCGAGTAAAGCGTGAAGTCCTTGCCGATGCCCACGTTGTTGCCGGGGTGGATTTTTGTTCCGACCTGCCGCACGATAATGGAACCCGCGTGAATGTTCTGTCCGCCGTATACTTTAATGCCGCGGCGCTGCGAATTGGAGTCTCTACCGTTGCGGGAGCTTCCCTGACCTTTTTTATGTGCCATGATGTCCTCCGCCTATATCGAAATCTTCTTGATTTTCATGCTGGTCAATTCCTGACGATGACCGGTCTTCTTTCGAAAACCCTTGCGTTTTTTATATTTGCCGATGAGCAGCTTCGGTCCTTTGGTCTGGGAGACCACTTCACCGATAACGGTGGCGCCTTCAACGAAGGGCCTGCCGATTTTTACACCGGCCTCGTCCGACACCATCAAAACTTCCTGAAAAACAACTTCGGCGCCCTTGTCACCGGGCAGTTTTTCAACGGATAATACATCGCCCTCGCTGACTTTGTGCTGTTTGGCTCCTGTTTTTATAATCGCGTACATATCCTTATCCTTTGCTGAAGTAAGAACGAAGCTTATAGACAAAATGAACCTTTTTGTCAATAAAATTCGCCAGCCCTCGCGATATTTTATCCGGCCGCCCGCGGGCATGGCTAAAATGCCGATATTAAGAAGAAAATCGCTTGCATTCCACGGCGGCCAAAAGGTAGGATCAACGGCAGGCGGCAGGCAGAAACGATCGAGGTGTATTTATGAACAGACGCGGCGCTCTTCTCGTTTTCATTGTTTTTTTTCTGGCCTGGCCTGCGCTTGCGCAAGCGGCAGGCGATGACCCGCGGGCGGCAGTCGAGGAACTGCTGGTCGCCGAAGGGCTTGATCCCGCGAAGGTTCGCAGTCTCCTGCAGGACAGCCGTGTGTCCGTTCGCCCGGAGATTGTGCTGAAAAACCTTTTCTTTTCAAAGCCCAAAGGGTCCGGAAAGGATCCCGATGTTATGGAAATCGACCCTCGTCAGATCGAACGGGGAAGAGAATTCATGAAGGAAAACGACGCTGTTTTGTCCGACGTCGAGCGGCGCTTCGGGACGTCGCCGAGGATCATCACGGCGATTCTGATCATTGAATCCCGGCTGGGAACCTATCCCATGCCGTACAACGTGGTCAACGCCTACGCCAATCTGGCCTTTATGGCGGATCCGGCCTACTGGGAGGAAATCCAGAGCCGCTACGGGGACGCTTATCCCGAGATTCGAAGCGACGCGGCCGCCGCCCGGGCGAAACAAAAGGCAAAGTGGGCGGTGCGGGAGCTGTATCACTTAAGCCAGATCGCCGATCATCTTGGAATCGATCCATTGAGCCTATCGGGATCTTTTGCCGGCGCGATGGGCCCGGCGCAGTTTATTCCATCCTCCTTCTGGGTTTTTGGAATGGACGGCAACGGGGACGGATTGGCCGATCCCTCCAATATGACGGATGCCAATTTCAGCATGGGGCATTATCTCAGGAAATTCGGCTGGGCGGAGAATGCCTCCGTTGAACAAAAACGAAGGGCAATCTGGCACTACAACCGCAGCCGCGTGTACGTCAATACCGTGATGATGCTCTACGAAGAACTGGGACGGAAAAATCACCAGGAATCGACAAATGAATGACCTGCATCCGCCGGCTGTCGGGCGGGCGCGGATTTCAGACCCCGCATGATCCACCGGCGGGTGTCGGCCGGATCGATGACGGCGTCGATTTCCAGGTGCGCGGCCATGTTGATGGCTTTGCCGATTTCGTAGAGCTGCGCCACCAGCGATTCATAGAACTCTTCTCTTTTTTGCAGGTCCTCAATGGCCGCCAGTTCTTTTTTGAAGCCTGCTTTGACGGCGCCTTCCAGTCCCATTCCGCCGAACTCCCCGGTCGGCCAGGACACGCTGAAGAATGATTGATGAAATCCGCCCCTGGCCATCGCCATGACGCCGAGTCCGTAGCCCCGGCGCAGGATGACCGTGAAGTAAGGCACGGTGACATGCGAGCCGACGACAAACATCCGGCAGACATGGCGGACCTGCGCCCGCTTTTCAATTTCGGGGCCGACCATGAAGCCCGGCGTGTCGCACAAAGACAGGATCGGCAGTCCGTGCGCGTTGCACAGCATCATGAGGCGCGCGGCCTTGTCCGCGCCCTCGGCTTCAATGGCGCCCGCCATGTGCATGGGGTTGTTCGCGATCACGCCGAACGGACGCCCTTCAATCCGCAGCAGCCCCGTGACCATGCCGGGGCCGAAGCGGGGGCGCAGTTCGATGAAGGAATCCGTATCCGCGATCGCCTTGATGACGCTGCGCACATTATAGGCGCGCTTGCGGCTTTCGGGAATCACGTCGCGAAGTTTGAGCGGATCGCCCGCCGTCCACGCGGGGAGGGGACCCTGAAAGAAAGAGATATACTTTTTGGCCGCGGCGACGGCTTCGATGTCGTCCGCCACTTCAATATCCACTACGCCGTTTTGGGTTTGCACGTCCATCGGGCCGACTTCCTCGGGTTTGAAGACCCCCAGCCCGCCGCCTTCGATCATCACCGGACCGCCCATGCCGATATTGGAATTCTTCGTGGAGATGATGACATCGCAGCAGCCCAGCAGCGCGGCATTTCCCGCGAAGCAGGGGCCGGAAACAATGCCGACGACCGGAACACGTCCGCTGAGCCGTGCGAAAGAACCGAAAGTGCCCAGATCCAGCCCCGCGACCATCACGGTCATCGCGTCCACGTCGCCGGGTCTTCCTCCTCCCCCTTCGCCGAAAAAGACCAGCGGCAGCTTATGTTCATAGGCCAGTTCCAGCATGCGGTCCATTTTCTTGTGGTTGAAATATCCCTGCGTTCCGGCAAGCACCGTGTAGTCGTAGGCCATGATCATGCAGCGGGCCTTGTCCTCCGGGAAATGCGCTCCGTTGACGGCGGCGACTCCGGCGATCAGACCGTCGGCGGGCGTTTTGGCGATCAGGTCGTCCACGGAGCGGCGCCCCCGCTGCGCGGCCACGGCCAGCGCTCCGTATTCGACAAAGCTTCCCGGATCGCAAAAGGCCTCGATGTTGGCGCGGGCGGTCCGCTGATTTTTCTTTTTTCTTTTTTCCACCGCGTCAGGGCGGTTTTCATCCAGGCCGAACGAAAGTCGCTTGATCAGTTCGGCCAGTTCCGGCCGCAAAGGGGCCTTTTCCTTTTTCTGTTTTTCATCCGGCGTTTTTTTTGCCGGGGCCGATTCGTTTTTCGGGTTTTCTTTTTCCATGCGCTTCAGACTCCCCCATTGACTATTGATTCCGGCATGATGCCGTCCGGTTCGGCGGTTGTTCTTCCGGCCCCGCGCCGGGACGTCGATCTTACCATGAACCGGTTTTTTTAACCTGCCGCCTTCGAATAGCTAAAATAAAATTTGATGTCAATGGAAATAGCCGCATCGCGGCGGGATGGGGCGGGGTGAGCCTGAATTCGTCATTAAAATATCAACATGGACAAAACCATTTTTTTGCCGTATTTCAGACGTAAATCATTTCAGGGGGGCGAAACAATGGACCTGGGCATTCAAGGGAAGATCAGTGTTGTCACGGGCGGAGGCAAGGGCATCGGCGAAGCGATCGCTTTGCGCCTGGCTTCCGAAGGAGCGAAGGTGGTTTTGGCGGATCTGGATTCGGAGGCGGCAAAAAAAGCTGCCGACGCGATTCAGGCGCAGGGAGGGAATGCGCTGGCCGTCCCCTGCAATACCACGAATCCGGACCAGGTCGATGCCCTCATGGAGAAAACCGGAGAGACTTACGGCGCTGTCGATATTCTGGTCAACAACGTGGGCGGAGGCACGGGGATTGACCTGGTGGTCCGGTCGAAGGTTGAGGACTGGGACAAGACGGTGGAAATGAATCTGAAGACCGCCTATCTCTGCTGCCGGGCCGCCGCCAAAGTCATGATTCCCAGAAAACGGGGACGAATCATCAATATGTCCTCCATTTCAGGAAAACAGGGAGAGCCGCTTCTGGGTTCGTACTGTGCCGCAAAATTCGGCGTCATCGGATTTACGCAAACCCTGGCCAGGGAGCTGGCGCGCTACGACATTACGGTCAATGCCGTGTGCCCCGGCTATGTTTTCACGCCGGGCTGGGAAAAGCTGGCGCAGGCGCTCAAGGATTCGCAGCCGGCCCTGGCGGACAAAAGCCTGCTGGAAATCTTTGAAGCGCGTGTCCGATCCGTAACCCCTCTGCGCCGTCCTCAGGAGGCCTCTGAAATCGCCGGGCTGGTGGCCTATCTGGCGTCTTACGAAGCCCGCAGCATCACAGGCCAGGCGATCAGCATCGACGGCGGCATCGCGACGGGGTAGACCATACGGCTTCTCATCCGCCCGGGCCGTCTGCGGATTATGGCGTCCGTCGGGACTATTACGAACGGCAAGTTCGACAAGTCGGAGCTTTATGTTTGGCGGGGGGATCAGAAAGAATACGAGCGCGTCAAAAAACTGTCCACGGCAACCAACAACCCCATTATCTTTCTGAAACGATAGGAACGAAAAGTCTTGAAGATAACGGGAAGGGGCAGGGAAACCTGCCCCTTCTTTTTTGAAATTTGCGGCAAGGCCGTGTTCCCCAGAGCTAAATGGCCTCGATGGTGGAGGTCGGTTTGGTCGTGATGTTGTAGGTGACGCTCACGACTTCCGGAATCTCTTTCGTAATTTTTGCGGCGATCTTTTCCAGTACGTCAAAGGACAGCCGGGAAGGGCTTGCCCTGCGTGCGTCCGTGCTTTCCCAGGAGCGGATTTCGATCTGATTGCCGAAGACGCGCTTGCCGTCGCGCATTCCCGTGACGCGGTCTTCATGCAGAATCGCCAGGTACTGGAAGGCTTTCGTGTCTTTGAGCGCCGCTTCGGTGATGGTCGTGGCTTTTTTCACCAGCGCAATCCTGGCGGGTGTGACCTCCCCGATCACGCGGGCGGCCAGCGCCGGCCCCGGGAAGGGAATCCGGTCGAACATGGCGGAAGGCAGGCCCAGCCCCGCGCCGGCTTTGCGAACTCCGTCCTTGCGCAGCTCGATGAGCGGCTCCAGAATTTTATAGCCGAACGCTTTTTGCGGGTCGATGCCCAGCTGTTCAAAGACGTTGTGCTGGCGCTTGATGCCGGCGACGGTTTCATCCACGTCGGTAAGAATGGTGCCCTGCAGAAGATATTTGGCCTTGCTTTTGACGACGAGTTTGCCGAAAACATTTTTGTAAAAAGTCTGCGTGATGGCTTCCCTTTTTTCTTCGGGATCGGTGAGGCCCCTGAGGGCGGCAAAGAAGGCTTTGGAGGCATCGATGACTTCCACATGGATGCCCAGTTTCTTGAAGGCCGTCTGCACCCGGGCCGGCTCATTTTCCCGCATGATGCCGTTGTCGATCATGTAGGTTTTGAGGCGGCCGCCCAGCGCCTTGTGTCCCAGGGCGGTGACGACGCAGGAGTCCACGCCGCCCGAGAGCGCATTGACGGCGAGGCCGTCGCCCACGGCGCTGCGGATGTCCCGGACCTTTTCGTCGATAAATTTTTCCACATTCATGGTGCTGGCTTTGATTTCCTTCATTTTCATTTTGGCGGCTCCTTTGCGGTAAAATAGGTTGCAGGTTTGTTTAAATGAAAACCCCCCGCGTTTCAAGCATTAAGATTAAAAATATCAAAAACATTTCGATTGTAAATTTGGGAAGTTCGGTTTAGAAAGCAGGCCGTTTGAAGGGCAAAGCCGGCGCAAAGGCTTCCCCCGGAAAGGAGAGTGGAATGGAACCGATCAAAATCATGCCCTGCCTGGATATGAAAAACGGAAGGGTGGTAAAAGGAGTTCATTTTGTCGACATCAAAGAGGCGGGCGATCCGGTCGAGAACGCCGCATTCTATCAGGCCGAAGGCGCGGATGAACTGGCGATGCTGGACATCGCCGCCACACTCGAAAACCGCAAAACAAGGCTGGAATGGGTGAAGAAGGTTTCCGCCCAGATCAGCATTCCGCTGACCGTCGGCGGCGGCATTTCCTCGCTGGAGGACATTGAAATGGTGCTGGGCGCGGGCGCGAGCAAAGTGTCCATGAACAGCGCGGCGGTGAATGATCCCGAGCTGGTGAATCTGGCGTCCGCGAAATTCGGTCCGGAAAAAATCACGGTGGCCATCGACGCCAAAAGAAATCCAGCCATGCCGTCGGGCTTTGAACTGGTGGTTTCCGGCGGAACGCTCCCCATCGCGAAAGACGCGGTGGCGTGGGCCGGACAATGCCAGAAACTGGGCGCGGGCGTGATCCTGCCCACCAGCATGGACGGCGACGGAACAAAGGCGGGATACGACATCCCCTTTACAAAAGCCATTTCTTCCGCCGTCAGCCTGCCGGTCGTGGCGTCCGGCGGAGCGGGAAAGCTGGAGGATTTTTACGAAGCGGTCGTGGACGGAGGCGCGTCCGTTCTGCTGGCGGCGTCCGTTTTTCATTTCCGGCTTCTCAAAATTAAGGACGTCAAAGACTTTCTGAAAAGCAGGGGACTTGCCGTTGCCTGAAATCCGGGTAGCGGGATAGAAAAGATTAGGAGGCGCAGTGAGCAAACTGGCCGATATTATTTTTTTTCGACAGCACGGGATTTGTCCCCGCTGGTTCTGCTTCACGTTTGACAACGGTCTGCGCCGACTGGTTCAAAATCCGGACCGGATCATCCGTCCGTTTGTCGGGGAAGGGGACAAGGTGCTGGATGTGGGGCCGGGCATCGGGTATTTTACGATTCCGATAGCCCGGCGTGCAGGCTCGGGCGGGAAGGTTATTGCCGCCGATATTCAGGAATCGATGCTGCGGGGCATTGCAAAGCGCGCCGAACGGGCGGGGGTGCGCGGCCAAATCGAGCTTTATCTTTCCCGGCCCGATGAAATCTATTCAGGAGAGCCGGTGGATTTCATTTTGTCCTTCTGGATGGCGCACGAAGTTCCCCGGCTGGACCGGTTCTTCCGTCAGCTGCGCGCCGCCCTCAAGCCAGCGGCTCGCTTCCTTCTGGCCGAACCCGCACTGCATGTGTCCCGGGCGCAGTTCGACGGGGAAATCGACATGGCGCAAAAGGCCGGCCTGGTTCTGCTGGATCGCCCTGCAATTTCTTTGAGCCACGGCGCTTTGTTTGGAAGCAGTCCGGCGGTCGCTGCAAGTGAAAGCGTTTCCGCGGATCGGATGGCAGAGTCGCCGGTGAGCGGAAAGGATGATCGATAATGCATAAAAATCGGGTGTGGGCAGGAATCGCTTTGCTCATTCTGATGCCTCTGTGGGCTTGGGCCGGAGAATACAATGCCGGTGTGCAAAGCAACATTATTCTTCGGGCGGAAACGATGAGCAATGGGGAGCCGATCGATTATCTGGACACGGATCGGCCTCAGGTGACCGTCATGACGGTGGACATCGCGCCTGGCGCCGGCACGGGCTGGCACAGCCACCCCATGCCCGTTTATGCCTATGTCATGGCCGGACAACTGACCGTCGAGATCGAAGGAGGAAAGACCGCCGAGTTCATGGAAGGCGACGCAATTATCGAAGTCGTCAACCTCAGGCACAACGGAACCAACCATGGAAAGGTTCCGGTCAAGCTCCTGGTCTTCTACCTCGGGGCAAAAGACGTTCCCAATGTCATCAAAGGAAAGCGGCCCTGACGGAGGGTTTTCCTACTCTCCGATGATTTTCACCAGCACGCGTTTTCTGCGGCCGCCGTCGAATTCGCCGTAGAAAATCTGCTCCCAGGGGCCGAAGTCCAGCCTGCCTTTGGTCACGGCCACGACGACTTCCCTTCCCATGACCTGACGCTTCAGATGTGCGTCGCCGTTGTCTTCGCCGGTGCGGTTATGCCGGTAGAACGACGTCGGCGCATGCGGCGCCAGCCGCTCCAGCCAGTCTTCATGGTCCGCGTGGAGACCCGGTTCATCTTTGAATATGTAATTAACTTTACAAGCTTATCGCCTTATGCTATGAGGC
>JAQUVQ010000048.1 GCA_028693285.1 Smithellaceae bacterium | reverse complement strand
TTCCTCCTGTTTAAAATTAACAATTATTTTCCCTTAAATACGGCGGCGCGCCGTTCAATGAAAGATTGCAGACCTTCTCTCATATCTTCACTTTTCATAACCCCGGCCACATCCTGAAAGATATCCTGCCTGGCCGCCTTTTCTCCCTGCAGCTCCGCCGTGCGGCTGTTTTTCAGGATATAGCGGACTCCCAGCGGCGCGGCTGTCGCCACACGACGGGCCAATTCCAGCGCCTTTTCCAGCTGCTTGCCCGGCGCGGTCACATGCTGCACCAGCCCCGTCCGGTAAGCCTCCTCGGCAGTCCATTCATCACCGGTCAGCAGGTAGCGCATCGCATTGGCCCGGCCCATTTCTTTGGGCAGCCTCAGTGTCGCCCCGCCGCACGGGAAAAAGCCCCGGCGCACTTCCAGCATGCCAAACCGCGTATCGGATGCCGCCACACGGATGTCCGCGTTGAGCATCGTCTCAACGCCCCATGTGAAGCAATATCCCTGCACGGCAAATATGATCGGTTTGCGGCATCGGGCGTCGCTCATCATGTAAAAAGGGTCAATTTCATTTTTTTCGGCCAGCGGAAATCCCGCTCCTCCGGTAAAAACATCCGACCAGTCGGTCAGTTCAAGCCCCGATGTGAAATGAGGACCATTGGCATAAACCACGCCTACCCGGTAATGGTCGTCCTGATCCAGTTGATAATACGCCTGCGCCATTTGGGAGTACATTTCCCGGGTCATGGCGTTGTATTTCTTCGGCCGGTCGATCTCAATGAGCATAATATGTTCTTCGGCTTTGATGTTGATCGTCATATGTTTTCCTGCTCCTTCATTTTAACTGGCCGGGAGTATAGGGAAAGGAACCTCCCGTGTCAACTCAATAATCCGGTCTTGAATGATCCGGTTGAGGCGGCCCCGGTCACGCCCGGAATCGCGCCCGCGGCGGCTGTTTTGCAGAACATTACCCCTCGGCGAGCAGGTCGCAAACCAGTTCGGCGGCATCGCGAACGCAGGGCCGGCAGACAAGCCGGAGACAATCATTTTCCTTGAAATACGCCTGTCCTTCCGGCGTGGCCAGATTGCAGCCGCCAAGCAGTTCGCGGCACAAACAGGTGGAGTGCCTGGCGGAAAAACGGTCGAACAACTCTCGTATTTTGACATACGAGGCATACGTTTGCTCCCGCTGCTCTTTTATCCCCCTGCCGTATTTCAACCCGAGAACCATCACGCCGCCGGTCACAGCCCCGCACACCTCTCCCCTTCGGCCCATGCCGCCGCCGAATCCGCAGGAAATCTTCAAAGCGGTGTCCGCATCCAGCCCCAGCTCCTCGCAAAAGGAAAACAGGACCGACTGGGCGCAATTATACCCTTCGATGAATTTTTCCTCGGCCGCATCAGAATAAGTTTTCATATTCAATCCCTTTCCCATCATTTTTCATTTTTGAACCGTTGATCGCAGGGCATTGACCCGGCGTGCATGAAAATAACATTTTTTATTTCCTATTCAAACCCCTATTACCCATCACCTGTTTTTTTTACCATCCACAATCCACTATAAACCATTCACTTTTTGCTTCTATCAGCCATGAGCTTCGAGCCCTTCTCCCATTTCCCATTTTCCTCGTCACTCATTGCTCATTGCTCTTCACTTTTCAATTCCCCCCTTGACAAAGCCGGACATAGTTGTATATTACAACCATTATGAAAAAGAAAGAGGGTCATCCAGCCAAATTAATAGACGTGTTTGTCGGTCTGGCGCAGGCGACAAGATGCTTCCGGCAGGACACCGCCTTCTGCGGCGGGGTGACTTTTCATCAGTTTATCATCCTGAATGCAGCCGCCAAAAACAAAGATCTCAGGATTTCCGATTTGCACTCCCTTCTGGCCGTGGAAAAAAGCACGACAACAAGGCTGCTCAATCCTCTTCTCGAGAAGGGACTTTTAACCAGGGAAAAATCAGCCTCCGATTCCAGAATCTTCGGGCTGACGCTCACGAAGAGCGGCGAGGAAACCCACCGGCAGGTTCAGCTCTGTCTTGAGGAATTTTTCAATAAGGTGGCCGCCAATCTGCCTGCCGGAAAAGAGGAAAATATATTGCAGGCCGTGCAGATATGGATCAATGCGATCAAAAACGCGGCCGGCGTCTGTAATGGTTGTCAATAATTTGTTGAGAGAAGCGATGGACATAAAAAATGGATTTGAATTTCCGGTGCTTCAGGAGCCGGCCGGTTGCGGCTGTGGCGGCCCCGCCGTGCCGGCCGCGGACGATCCCATTGCGCGGCTGGATCAGTCCTTTGTCTCAGGATCGTTTTCCACGCCCGCGGGTGATTTGCCGAAAGTATCATCCCTGTTAACACGGCAGGACCGATGGGGTACAATCAAAGCCCGCCTGGGCGCCGGACGCATGAATTACGCCATCGATCCCGGCCTTTACGCATTGGGAAATCCGGATGACCAGTCGCCGGTGCTGGTCACCGCCAATTACAAAATGAGCTTTGACTGCCTCAGAGAAGCCCTGCCGAATAGGAATGCCTGGATTCTGGTCCTGGACACTAAAGGAATCAATGTATGGTGTGCCGCGGGAAAAGGCACTTTCGGCACGCAGGAACTTCTCCGGAGAATAGAAACAAGCGGTCTTAAAAAATTGGTCAGCCACAGAAAGCTCATTTTGCCTCAATTGGGAGCCCCCGGCGTGTCCGCGCATCGGGTCAGGCAATCAACGGGCTTTCAGGTTTATTACGGCCCCGTCCGCGCATCCGACCTGCCCGCTTATCTCGACGGCAAAATGAAAAAGACGGATCAAATGAGGGAAATAACATTCTCCATGAAAGAGCGGACAGTATTGATTCCCATCGAACTTTTGTCCACGGCCAAATCTTTTCTGCTGGTGTCTTCGGTTCTGCTTTTGCTGTCCGGCTTGCTGGGGCCCAATGGATTTCTGATCAACATTCAGGAGATTGGAGGGTTTGCCGTCGCGGCGCTCTTTTGCGCCGTCCTGGGCGGGGCGGTGCTTAATCCGCTTCTGCTGCCCTGCATTCCCGGACGCGCTTTTTCCGTCAAGGGCTTCATCATCGGACTGGTCATCGCCCTCGGACTGATTTTTTTGCGCGGCATGGATCTGCAATCAGGCGCCGGAAAACTGGAGGCTTTGTCCTGGCTGCTGATCATTCCGGCCGTATCGGCTTATCTGGCCATGAATTTTACCGGCTGTTCGACTTATACATCGCTCTCCGGCGTAAAAAAAGAAATGCGGCTGGCCTTGCCGCTGGAAATATCGGCGGGCGTTTTCGGACTGGCCGGCTGGATTGCATCGCTGGTTGTTTTGTAGGCGTCCTGTGCCGGCTCATCAGAACAAGGGGCTGCAAGCCCCTGTTCTGCAGCGTGCAAAGGGATCGCAACGCAGCATCGCGGGAGGAAAAATGGGAAATCTCACGTATCTGAAAGGTGTCGCAACCCTTCAAATGGACGAAAAAAAATGCACCGGCTGCGGCATGTGCATCGAGGTCTGCCCACACCATGTATTTGAAATGAATGTCAAAAACGCGATGATTATAAATTTCGACGCGTGCATGGAATGCGGCGCGTGCCGTCAAAACTGCCCGTCGGGCGCAATCAGCGTTCAATCGGGAGTCGGCTGCGCGGCCGCCGTCATCGGAAGCCTGCTGGGACGAAACGGCGGCGAATGCTGCTGCGGACCGCGGACGGATGAAACGGGAGCCCAAAAAAGCGGCGGCTGCTGCTCGTGAATCCTGTTTCATTGCGCATCGGCTCCAAATTATATCATCCCAATATTATTAGCGTTTTTATAAGAACTTGACTTTGGCCGCCCTTTCCTATAAGAGAGTTCCGGTCTTCCCGAAACGACCTCTTTAAAATTATGGACTCCGAATTTGCGTCTTGTCATTTAGAGCCTGTCTTCCATCGCCATCATCGGGGTTCTATGCTCCTGAACAACTCCGCCGAACAGCAAAATCATACCCGCCGTCTTGAGGGGTAAAGGAGGAAATATATCATGACCAACAGCAGTGCAAATGAAAGCAGGGTGCCGGTGCTCGGCATCAACAGTCTGGGGCGAATCGGTAAACTGACCCTGTGGCACCACATCAGCAGAAAGTACTTCAAGGAAATTATCGTCAACCAGGGCCGGGACATCGGCATGGGGATGGAAACCATTGCGCGCCTGATCGAGGCGGACGCGACCTACGGCCTGCTGCACCGTTTCCTGTACGGCATCAAAGCGCAGCCCTGCATTCAGATTACGGACGATAAAAACGGCAAGATGCTCATCGACGGCATTCCGGTGACGATTCTGCGGGAACAGCGCAACCCCCTGAACATTCCCTGGCGTCAGTACGGGGCGGACATCGTCGTGGACTGCAGCGGCAGCTTCAAGGATCCGACGGTTCCCGTGGACGACAAGAAAGGCTCGATCCGGGGTCACTTAAACGGCGGCGCGAAAGTGGTCATTCATTCCGCGCCCTTCAAGATCAAAAACAAGGCCCTTGCAACGCCGGAAGACACCACCACACTGATCTACGGCATCAACCATACGGCGTTTAATCCCAAGAAGCACCTGCTGGTTTCCGCCGCGTCCTGCACCACGACGGGGCTTGCGCACATGGTCAAACCGCTTCTGGACAACGAGGAAACCAGCACCATTCTGACGGCGTCCATGTCCACGATTCACGCCGTGACCAACACGCAGAGCGTCCTGGACAAGCTGCCCAAAGCGGGCGAAAAAGACATCCGCAAAACACGCAGCATTCTGAACAATATCATTTTGACTTCGACCGGCGCCGCCAAGGCCCTGGCCGAAGTTATTCCGGAAGTCAAAAACATCGGCTTCATGGGCGATTCGATCCGGGTTCCGACCAACACCCTTTCGCTCATCGTGCTCAACGCGACGTTCCAGGCCCGGAACAACGACAAAGCCGCGGCGGCGGGCCTCGACACCAAAAAGCTCAATGAGATTTACGCGAAGGCCGCCGGGAACAACCCGCTTGTCCGTTTCACCATGCAGCAGAACGTCTCCACCGATCTGATCGGCGAAGACGCGGCGGTCATCATCGAAGGACAATTCAATCACACCCGGACGGCTTTCATACCGGTTGATTTGTCTCATATTCCGAATCTGCCGGCGGATCTCGTTAAAAGCCTCGGCGAAAAATTGCTGCAGGTTCCGGTGGTCCATGCCAAGATTTTCGGCTGGTACGACAATGAATACGGCAGCTACACCAACCGGATGGGAGACCTGACCGTCTATATCCACAAAAATCTTCAATAAGCCGTTATGAATCGGAGCGGGTTTGGGCCCGCTCCCGGCTGATTCAAACCCGGACACCCTCGTTTTCCCGGAAAGGGAAAACGAGGGTCCTCCATGCGAATGCTCCTCCTCGGCGATTCACTTTTGTTCGGGGTTTGCGCAAAAACGCGCGCGTCAGTCGCTTGAAAAGCGATCCGAAAACAAATTCAGCCGCGCACTCGGAGGGAACATGCCCCGGAATGGTTCATTCGAAATTCAGTGTTCGCTGGAAAAAGCTCTCGCGGAAAACCGCAACCTGAAACTCCAGTTCGACGCGACCGTCCGGCAGGTCCACGAGCTGAATTCCTTCATCCGCCTTCTGCTGAATATGTCCCCTTTCGGAATCTGCATTGTCCAGGGCGGCCGGCTGATTTTTTCCAACAAGACCTTCTGCGACATTTGCGGCTGTTCTTCGAGCGAATTGCGGGGAATCGATCCTTTGCCGATGGTCTTTCCGGAAGACCGGGACCATGTGCAAAACAGCGTCCGGTCCTCGCTGGAGGAGCAGGTGGACTCTTTTTTCATTTTTCGCGTACTGACCCGAAAGGACGCCATCAAGTGGATTCTGGGATCGGTCAACGTCATTCACATGAACGGGAAGCGGGCGTTCCTGGGAAATTTCGTGGACCTCACGGAAGGCCGGGTCATGCAGCTCGCCTACAGCGATCCCCTGACCGGACTGCCGAACCGGAAGCTCATGTGGGACCGGCTGGAGCAGGCCATGGTTTCCGCCAAGCGAAGGTCCTGCCGACTGGCCCTTCTGTTTGTCGATCTGGATAAATTCAAGGACATCAACGATGCTTACGGCCACAAAACCGGAGATCAACTGCTGGCGCAGGTCGCCGACCGCCTGCGAAGCGCCGTCCGCCGAGAAAACGACACGCTTGCCCGAATCGGCGGCGACGAGTTTTTGATTCTGCTGACGGATGTCTCACAAAGAACCGACATCGAAAACTTCATCCGCCTTCTTTTTGAAAAATTCAGACCATGCCTTCAGGTCGGTTCGCCTCCCCTGGAAGTTCAAGTCGGTTTCAGCGTCGGCGTCGCGCTCTATCCCGAGCACGGCGAAAGCGCGGACGTTCTGATCCACCATGCCGATCTGGCCATGTATCAGGTGAAAAAAGCCCGGGGGGAAGAAAAGTTCTGCTTTTTTGACGCGCAGAGCCCTACAGCGTGAGGGTTGCGCTGGGGGTCGATTCCAGGTCGTGCTTTCCGAGATACAGAACGCCGCTCCAGCCGTCGATGCCGATAAAATCCCCGCTTTGAATGGTGCGGCCCTCCAGCGTCGCATAGCCTTCCATTTCATAGACCTTCAGCTTGCTCAGCCCCACCACTCCGACTTTGCCCAGTTGCGGAATGGTCACGGCGGCATGGGAGGTCGCTCCGCCCTTGGCGGTGAGCAGTCCCTCCACCTGCAGAAGGACGCCGACATCGTCGGGAACCGTATCGGGGCGGATCAGAATGAGCGGGGTTTTGGGCTCCCGGGCGCGAAACTGCTGAATGTCCTTTTCGGAATAAACGGCCCGGCCGCAAAGGGCGCCGCCGCTCACGCCGATTCCCGTTCCCAGCATGGAGGCGTGCAGAAGGTCCGTCTCCCGAAAGCGCCGCAGGCTTTTGGCCTTGGTCTGGTCCATGTCCCGCGTCTGCAGCAGAAAAAGCTGTTCTTTTTCCGGGCCTTCAAAAGTGAATTCAATTTCCTGGTGGTTCAGGCCCTTTTCGTAGATCAGCGTTTCCGCGGTTTTGACCAGTTCGGCATAGATGGCCGGAAAGTCGGCTTCCAGGGAAATTCCCGTGGCGCGCTGTTCGGCGATCCGCTGCCGCTCGGAGATGGGATACGTTTCGACCAGGCCGGAGACGATGTCGTCCCCCTGAACGCCGAAGATGAAATCCCCGTAAAGGGCTACGTCGGATGAAGCGCTTTTCGGATCGCGGGTGAAGATCACGCCGGAGCCGGACCGTTCGTGGAGGTTGCCGAAGACCATCGCCTGCACGATCACGGCGGTTCCCCACGCGTCGGACAAATGCATCTGGTGGCGGTAGATGCGCGCCTGCTCGGCATACCAGGAATCAAAAACCTGCAAAACCGCGTGGCGGAGCTGGCGAAGCGGATTATCCGACAGCGGAATGCCGCTGTCCAGAATGCCCTCCCGGTAGGCCAGGGCGATCTGCCTCATCCGCTCGGGCGGAAACTGAATTTTTCTCTGCACGCCGTGCTTCTGCTTGAATCCGTCCATGATGGCGTCGAAGAAATCCCGGCTCAGCCCCTGGAACATTCCCCAGGTCTGAAGAAAGCGGCGGTAGGAATCCCAGGCCGCCCACTGGAAATCCTTTCTGGCGCTGAGGTTTTCGGCAATCGCGGCGTTGATGCCGACGTTTAAAAAAGAGCGCATCATGCCGGGCAGGGAAACCGTCGCTCCGCTTCGCACCGACAACAAAAGCGGATGAACGGGGTCGCCGAAACGCCGGCCGGTTTTCCGCTCCAGCGCGGCGATTTCCCTGTTGACCCGCCGGGCGAGGTCCCGGAAAATGTACTTGTACCCGTAGACCGCGTCAAATCCCCGAAACACTTCCGTGGTGATGATGAAGCCCGGCGGCACCTGAAACCCGAAGGAAACGAGCTTCTTGAGGAAATAGCCCTTGTTGCCCAGCAGAATCTGGTTGTCCATTTTCGGATTCCTGCCGTAGAGGGGCGAGACGGCAAGGTCCGGATTGTAATCCATCAGAAGGTTGACGATTCTTTTGTTGTCCTTGAATTTTTCCAGCTCCGCGTTGAGCGTTTTGATGACGGTGTGGACAAAATTATCCAGCACCTGCAGTCCAAAGGCGGAAGAGATCACGCCGCGCAGAAAATTCTCCGACTGCTGATAGATGAATTGATCCGGAAGGGCCCCGCCGGCGGCGGCGCCCGTCTGATCCGCCCGCGCCTGAAGCTGACGGAGAATCACCGGCAGATTGACGCTGTGCGCGTCGATGTAGTAGTCGCGAATGACGTCCTGAATGCCCCTGGAGATGAACCGGAAAATATCCAGGTACTGCTCCATGGAAAACTGCTTGATGGGCAGCGCGCTGGTGATGAACCGCACCTTGGCCACCAGTCCTTCGGTGGAGATTCCCTCCAGATCCAGCGCGGTCAGATAGGTCCACAGATAGGTGTGAATCCTGATGATGGTGCGCTTGGTGATGAACTGCAGATTCAGGGACTGGATCAGCTCTTCAAACAGCATGCCCGCGAGGCTTTCCAGGCGCAGGGAAAGCCCCAGCGCGTCGAATTTCTCCTCGTGGTAGGTTCCGTACATGGACGGAATGCCCGCGGCAATGTGCCTTTTGTAGTAAATGTTTTCAAACGACCGGGTTTTTTTCCCGGAGAGAATGCGGGCCTTGAGCGAACCGAGGCATTTCAGAATGAGCGTCAGGCTTCGGTAATGGTGTTTTTCGGCCAGCGATCGCTTCAGCGACGAAAGGTCCGGCGCGGCAAAAACGCCGGCGGTCTCCAGGTCCGTGAGCAGATCATGATAGCGGGGATGATATTTCTTGTAGATCAACTGGTAAATGCGGACCATCAGCGACGCGCGCTCCCGGTCCGTTTCGGAAACATTCTGAATCCGGGAAATCTCCGCGGCAATTCTCTCCGGGTCCCACTCCAGAAAGTTCTGCGGCTGATTTCCGACAAGGGGAAAGAGGTAAAGCAGCACACGGTGCATTCCGTCAAAATAAGGACCCTCGCCGGCCACCTGATCGAAAATTTCATCGGGAACATGCTTGCGGATGGATTTTTTGTCCCCGGAAACCCAGAAGCGGAACATATCCTCGATAAATTCAACCAGCAGGCTGTTGCTCTCCACGTGGGACTGCTTGCGGAAAAAATCGACCAGCCGGTCGTTGCGGCAGGACAGTTCGTCCACACGGGTGGTGAGGTCCCTCAGTTCTCCCTCCGCGCCGATTTCGCTGAAGTACACGGGAAACAGGCGCAACAGCTGCTTGATCAGGCTGTAGGCCGGCGCAATGTCCGTGTTGAGCAGGCGGGAAATGTCGCGCTGAATCAGGTCCGTATCCCGAATGAAAATCCCGCCGGTTTTCAGGTGAATGATCAGGGCGGAAATGAGCCTTTTCGTCCAGCGCGGCTTCAGGGCGATCATTTCCAGCCAGGCGCGGATCATTCGGACATGCTCGGGGTTGACCCGCACCTGCCATTCGGCCGTTGCTCCCTGAATCTCCGGATATTCAAAACCGTAGGCAATCAGTTCGTCCATGAACGCTTCCACCAGGGGGTGGTCGTTTTGCGCAAAGACTTCCCGGGCCGCCGTGAGAATGCAGTCGATCCCCGCGCTGCGGAATTCGCCGCGCGACGTATTTCTTTTCAGGAAGCCGAAGATCTTCCTCACGAAAATATCCAGATTCTCTTTTTTTTCCTCCTGAAAAACCAGCCTGAGCGACGCGTTGATTTCCCGCATGGCGCCGGCATGAATGTCCCTGAGGCCCGGCGCCGTCATGATGCCGAAAAGGAAATCGAGCTTTACGAGGTGGCGGCCCGCGTAGGCTTCGGTTTTTTCCAGCGCGGAGGCCACCCGCAGGTAGGTGTCGAGAATCTGAAAATAATCCGGCAGGGCCAGAAAGTCCCGAATGCGCGCGCCGTTTATCTCCCCTTCACGCGGACGAAGCGCTTCGAGCTCCAGCATCAGCCTGCGGAACCGGTGATGGCTGAGCGGACGGATCAACTCCAGATAGGGGGTTTCGTTGGGCGGGGCATCCCCCCGGCGTTCGGCAATCAGCCACAGCGCGGGGTCCGGCTGACTCAGCCAGAAGGCGTAGGTCGCACGGAACATTTTGTACAAAAGCGCGTCAAACGCCGGCGTGGCCAGGTCCACGTTCTTCTCCGCCGCCGTCCGGATGATTCTTTTCAGGTAGGAAGAGCATTTCCTGAACAGCGCCGGATCGCCCTTTGCCATCGCTGCCAGGGACTCGATCATCTCCGGAAACAGCGGCAGGTTCCTCTCCAGAAATTCCTCGCTGTGCAGAAGCACCGTGTCCGCATAGTCGAACAGGTAGTGCAGCGCGCTGTCCTTCACGTCTTCGCCGGCCGCGGATTTCAGAATATCGAAATAAATGGTCAGCAGGATCCATAAACCGGCAAGCCCGTCCGCATGGCGGCTGTAGAGGTGAAAATTGCCGATGGAGATGGACTTGAGCTCCCGAAGGACAAAGTCCCAGTTGACATAGGGATGATTGAGCTCCGTCAAAAGCTCGCTGGTCTTTTTCCTGAGGCCGTAGTGGTCTTTGACAATCTCAAGCAGCGGCGCGTACTGCAGCGGAATCTGAACCTCCGCCGCCGTGCGCTCCAGATTGACTTTCAGCGCCGATGAAACCCAGGAATCGCTTTTCTCCATGGATGGGGACTTTGTTGTCATAGACCGAACCACCTCTGCTTACGGCAATAAACCAGAATACCGGATGAATTTCAAGGAAGGAATATCCGATGGGAAGACGGCGTTTGCACGCCGTTAGTTGTCTTTTTTGGGGGGAAATTTTTCCATCAGAACGACCATCAGGTGAATCATGCCGGCGATGCCGAAGGCAATGACGATCGTCAGTCCATAGGTGAGTAAAGCTTCAGGCCATCCGCTCATAATGCTTCTCCTTTACTTCGCCAGCAGGCTGCAGAAAATGCCGGCGATAATCGCCGTGGTGATCACGCCGCTGACATTGGCGCCCAGCGCGTCCGGCAGAATAATGGCCCCGCGGTTGACTTTGGAAACCACCTTCTGCGCCACTTTGGCCGTCGTCGGCACGCAGCTCACGCCGGCGATGCCGATGGCGGGATTGAATTTTCCCCGCGTCATGAAATACAGGACGTAGCCGGCCAGAATCCCGCCGATTCCGGATATTAAGAGGGCCAGTATCCCCAGAAGCAGCAGGGGCAATACCTTCGGGTCCATGATCGTGTTGGCGTCGCACAAAACGCCCAGCATCAGGCCCAGAAACATCGTGGACCCGTAAAGGATGGGACCCTGCAAAAGATCGATGAATTCCTTGATGCCGGACTCCCGAATGACGACGCCGAAAAACAGGGAGAAGATCAACGGGGCCGCCACCGGCAGCAGGAAGGACAGAAAGACGCAGGCGACAACGGCAAAAAGCATTTTCTCGCCGGAGGTGATGCTGCGCTTCTTTTTCGCCGGCGCGGGCTTGATCCCCAGAAGCTTTTTGGGCACCAGAAGCCTGATCAGGTATGGATAGCCGCCGTAGGCAAAGCCTAAATAAAGGTAAGCGATGATGGCAATGGGAACAAAAAGCTCCGGCGCCAGCCTAAGCGATGTGAACAGGACCATCGGTCCGTCGGCCCCGCCCACGATGGAGATGGCGGCGGCCTGCTGGGGCGTGTAGCCGAACCACTGGGCGATGGGAAAAACAACAATCGTTCCCAGCTCCGCGCAAACGGCAATGAACATGCTCTGGAAAGGACGGGCCATTACGAAACCCACGTCCAACAGCACGCCGACGCCCATAAAAACCAGACAGGCAATCAGGCCGTTGCTGAAGGTAAAGGTGTAAATGGGCTGGAGCCAGTCGATCTGCAAAATGGTGACGATTTCCGCTGCGTTTTTCACGGCGTCGGCTGTGGCGCCGGCCTGCGCCTCCACAAAAAGGGTCCCCACTCCGCCGTGCAGGTTCAGAGGATCAAAAAACATGATGGCCGCGTTGACGGTGGCCATCCCCAGTCCCATGGGAATCATCAAAAGCGCTTCCAGATATCCCTTTTTGCCCAGGTAGATCATCAGAAACCCGAGCAGAATCAGTCCTATTCTGGCCGCCGCCATTCGGGGATTGTGGGAAAAAGACTCCGTCAGCGTCGTGATCCCCTGAAAGATATTCGCCATTGCTTCCCACGTCATCAGCCGGACTCCCTTTTCAATTCAGCATCTTGAAATCATTCAAAATTTTAAAAAAAATTTTGTGGGTACTACCATATTACATTTCAGGAAGTCAAACACTCTTTTGCCCTGAAGCAAGGCCGCGGGCCGCCCGGGGCGGCCCGCGGCCTTGCGGCAAGTTTCCTTTTCTCCCTTATTCTTGACCGCGGAGAATGTTTGTTATAAGAGCTCCAAAGAAAGGTCTGCCATGTCTTATAAAACTGTTTCTGATGTTGAAAAAAGATTGATTGAAGCCGGCTACATCCCGTCCCGGGAAATCGCCACGGTTATTTTTCTGGCGCAGGCGACCCAGAAGCCCGTTTTGATCGAAGGGCCGGCGGGCGTCGGCAAAACGGAGCTGGCCAAGGCGGTGGCGCGCAGCCTGGGGCGCGAGCTGATCCGCCTGCAGTGCTACGAAGGACTGGACGAGGCCAAGGCGCTCTATGAATGGGAGTACGCCAAGCAGCTTCTCTACACGCAGATGGTCAAGGACCGGATCAACGACATTATCGGCGCCACGGCAACGCTTGCCGAAGCGGTCGATGCGATCGCCGCCCAGGAGGACGCCTTCTTCTCCGACCGCTTCATCCAGCCGCGTCCGCTTCTGCAGGCGATCAGCTCGGCGAAGCCTGTTGTGCTGCTGTTGGATGAAGTGGACAAGTCCGATCCGGAATTCGAGGCCTTCCTGCTGGAGCTGCTTTCCGATTTTCAGGTATCCATTCCGGAGCTGGGAACGCGCACGGCCGTCCGAATCCCCTTTGTCCTGCTCACGTCCAACAACTACCGCGATATGAGCGACGCCCTCAAGCGCCGCTGCGTGCATCTCTACATTGACTACCCGGAGCGCGACACGGAAATCTCGATTGTCCGCCTGAAAATTCCGGACATCGAGGAGAGGCTCTGCGCCGTGCTGGTGGATTCGATCCGCAAGATCCGCACGCTGGATCTGAAAAAAAGCCCCAGCATTTCCGAAACCCTGGACTGGGCGCAATCGCTTCTGGCGCTGCAGATTACTGAACTGACGCCGGAAGTCGTCTCGGAAACCCTCAACGTCATCTGCAAATACCAGGCGGATCTGGAAAAAGTGCGGAAAAACATCGACCGGGTCGTCGCCGGATGAAACCTTCATGACGCTTCTTGTCCCGAAAAACGGGGGCATTCGGGCGACAGGCCGTAAAGACCCGACCGGCAGGACAACACTCCTTCAGGAGTGCGGCTCCGGAATTCCGCTGTGGTGATGTATGGTCAAACTGATTGGGCAATTTGTTTCCTGCTGCCGGGCCGCGGGGCTGCGCGTCTCCACGTCCGAAGTCCTCGATACGCTCAAACAGCTTGAGCTGATCGATCCGACCGATGAGGTGCAGTTCAGTGCCGTGCTGCGGGCCAATTTTGCCAAAAGCCTGCGGGAACTGAAGCACTTCGAACGCCTCTACCATCTCTTTTTTCACGAAATGCGCGTCAACGCGGAAGACATGCGGCAGGCGGCCTCCCAAATCGGCCGCATTCGGGAAGCGACGGACCTGCTCAGAAAAAAGCCGCACGACAACCCGATGTACGACGCCGTGGCGGATTTTCTGGCCGGCAACCCCATGGCCCTGCTGGCGGAAATGCGCCGGATCGCCACGGAGTCGGATGACGCGGCGTCGCCCGCGCGGTTCAATCTGGGACCGCTGGCCAGCCGCTTCAACGTTCTGCTGCAGATCAACGCCGCGGCAAACGCCGTCGCCGCGCTTCTGGAAAACAACGATTTGAACATGACGCCGGCGGAACGGCATGAACTCGCGGCGCACTTTGAAGAGCGCGTGCAAGCCGCGCGGTCCATTCTGGTGTACGATCCGCAGGCCGGCGAAGCCGGCGCGAAAAAAGTAAAAACGTACGAACAGCGCGTCCGCGACCTCGGCGAAAAAGCATTTTCGTCCTTTACCCGCGAGGAAGTGGAAGAAATGCGCGAAGCCATCGACCGGCTGGTGCGAAAGCTGAAAAACATCGTCAGCCGTCGCTTTGCCGTCCGCGACCGGGGAAACCTGGATGTGAAAAAAACCCTGCGGGCGTCGGCCAAATACGACGGCGTCCCCCTCGACATCCAGTACCGCCGGAAAAGCCTTCGCAAAAGCCGGATTGTCACCCTCTGCGACGTGTCCGGCTCCGTCTGGGCCGCGGCCCGCTTCATGCTCAATCTCGTGTATTCTCTTCAGGACTGCTTTGACAAGGTCAACAGTTTTGTCTTCATCGACCAGTTGACGAACGTCACCGGCATCTTTGAGGAGCAGGATATTTCCGAAGCCATCCGCGTCGTCATGGAAGAAGCGGACGTGCACTACTCGGCGCCGACCGATTACGGCGAGACGCTCAGAAATTTCAACAAAGACTACATGGACCTGCTGACGAAGAAAACGACGCTCATCATCGTCGGCGACGGGCGGTCGAATTACATGAATCCGGAAGACGCGATTCTGGGCGCCATGCGGGAACGATGCCGCCGGGTCATCTGGCTCAACCCCGAACCGGAAAACCTGTGGGGCACGGGCGACAGCGAGATCCAGACCTACCTGCGCCACTGTCACGAAGTCCGCGCCTGCCGAAACGTCAACCAGTTGTTCACGTTCATCGAGGAGCTGGTCATATGAAACAGCCGGACGGCCTCATGAAAGCGCAGTCGCAGGCGGCGGAGTTTGCCGCCCGGCACGTCGCGGCCCGCGCGGATTTGCAGACCACGCAGGAATTTCCCCTGGATCTGTGGCGGGAGATGGGCGAGGCCGGACTTTTCAAAATCGGCATTCCGGAAATTCACGGCGGGACGGGCGGCGGGCATTCCGACCTCTTGAAAGCCGGGGAGGTTTTTGTTCGAAACGGCCTCAATCTGGGACTCGGCTTATCCTGGATCTTCCAGCAGGTGATCGCCCGCTTTGTCGTGGAAGAATTCGGCACGCCGGGGCAGCGCCGGCAATATCTTCCCGCCGCCGCCCTGGGCAACTGCACGATGAGCTTTGCCGTTTCCGAGCCAAAACGGGGCGCTTCCCCTAAAACGCTGGCCACGCAGGCTGAAAAAACCGGGACGGGGTATGAGCTGACAGGCGAAAAAACCTACCTGACCAACGGACCGATTGCAGACCTGTTTGTGGTCGTCGCCGCAACGGACGACGCGGCACAGCGCAGAAGATTTACCGCGTTCATCGTTCCGCGCGGCACGCAAGGCCTCACCGTCACCCCGCCGATGCCCTTGAATTTGTTAAAGCCTTCGCCGCATGGCGGCATTCAACTGAACCGCTGCCCGGTCCCGAAGGCATCCGTCCTCGGCCGGGAAGGAAACGCCTGGCCGGACATCGTCGTCCCCCTGGGAGAAACGGAAGACGTGGTGATGATGGGACCCGTTCTGGGCGGAATGGCCGCGCAGCTGGATCTTCTGAGAATCGCCCTTCGGGAGCGCTCCGCATCCGCGGAGAAAACTCTGCCGGGTGAATGGGGCGCGTTGAATTCCCTGTGGCAGGCCCTGCGAAGCATCGCCTGCGAAGCAGCCGGCAGGCTGGACCGGGGCAATGAATCGCCCGCGCCTCTAAGCATCGCCTTTGCCCGCTTCGCGGCGTTGTTTCACGCCGACGTCGCCCGGTTCACCGAACGTCTGCGCATCGAAGAGCCCGAACGCTTCAGCCTTCTTCAAAAAGACATGGAATTTATGGAAATGCTTCAAAAAAGACGCCTGCAGATCCGCCAGGCAAAAATGGGCGCGGCACAGCTTGCTTCCTGAGCGGGCTTTTCGTGAAAAAAGCGATCAGGCCGGGTCCGGCGTGCATTCCTTCATCAGCCGCAGTTGACGGGTGATAAAACCGTGAACCATTTCAGCAGTTTGGGCGACCGAAAGATGCGCGAAGGCCTCATACGGAATTTCTTCCAATACCTTGACGTAAATTTTCTGCACACCGTTAAAATTCATGCTGTATTTGGGAAGAGCCTTATTGGTCCCGCTGATGACAATCGGCAGAATGGGCACATTCTTTTGGAGCGCAAGCTGGAAAGCGCCGGGTTTGAAGGCCTTGACCTCGCCGTCGGGCGACCGTGTGCCTTCCGGAAACATGAAAATGGAACTTCCCTCTTCCAGGTGCACCGCGCAATCCCTCAGCATTTTTTCGATGCTCTGCTTGTCGCCGCGCTTGAGCTGAACATAGCGGTTCAGCCGCATATTCCAGCCGATCAGCGGCACACGGAATATTTCAATCTTGGACACCCACTTGTAGTGAAAGAAAAGCCGGAAGGCAACCAGGATATCGAGCTGCGACTGATGATTGGATACAACCATGTACGTCGCGTTTTTCCGGATTTTTTCGCGGCCTTCGATGTAAATCCGCCAGGCCGGCATTGTCCAGGTGTACAATGAAGCCCAGAAACACGTGAATAAGTGCAAAAGCCGCAAACGCCGGTCAAAGGGGTAGGTCGCCAGACGCAGGAGCAGAGCCGTCAAAAACAACGGGATGGATGTCAGGGCGATAAAGACCAGAAAAACAACGCTGACGATGCGATTGAACATGGAAAATCCGTTTACTTGCGATTATTTCCTGTCAGGATGGCGCGGAGTATAGACAGAAGATTCGAACCTGTCAATCACATTCCTTCATGCAGGCGCATTCCTTCGCGGCGCCGGCGACAGGTTTCGCAGCCGGCGGTTTTTTCCCGGCGAAAAAGAACAGCCCGAACCGGCGACTAATGATTGCCCGCGACCATCAAATTGTGATAGGGTCCCGACATACGCGACAAACAGCAGGAGAGTCATGAAAATCGATCTTCGGCAGATTCAATCCCTCGGGAGCGGACTGACCCGCCCCGAAGGCGTCATGGCGCTGGATGACGGCGGCGTCCGCACGGCGGACGCCCACGGACGCTGCGCCCGCATTGATCCGGACGGCCGGACGACTTTTTTCGGCCAATTGGGCGGTCTGCCCAACGGCATCTGCATCGACACGGACGGCAACTGCATTGTCGCCAACATCGGCAACGGCGAAGTCCAGTCTCTGTCCCCGGACGGAAAGCATGCCGTGTTGATGACCGAAGCGCAGGGCAAGAAAATGTCCACGCCCAATTTCCCCTTTCTGGATTTTGCGGGCCGCCTCTGGGTTTCCAACTCTACGGACAACCCGGATATCGACGCATCACTTAAGTCGCCCGTTCCCGACGGATGCCTGGTGTTGATCGCGAACGGCCGGACGCCCCGAATAGTCGCCGAAGGCATTTGTTTTGCCAACGGCGTCGCGGTGGATGCGGACGAACAATATGTTTATGTGGCGGAAACCATGAAACGCCGCATTCTGCGCTACAGGATTCATGCCGACGACACGGTCGGACCGGCAGAGGTTTACGGTCCTGAATTCCTGGGCAAGCTCGGCTTTCCCGACGGCATCGCGTTTGACGAAGCCGGCAACCTCTGGATTGCCTTTCCTGTCGCCAATGCCGTCGGTTGCATTGATCCGCGGGGCGGCCTGGAGATTTGCGCGGACGATCCGCAAGGCGAGGTGCTGAACCGTCCGGCCAATATCTGCTTCGGCGGGAAGGACCGCCGCACGGCTTTTATCGGAAGCCTTGGCGGCGCGAACGTTCCCTTTTTTGAAGTGCCGCATTCGGGCCAGCGGCTGGTGCATCAGAAAAGCAGGCCATAGGCGATGGGCTATAGGTCATCGGCTGAAGGTGTACGGGTCAGCGACAGGGCGAATGGCCATCAAAAGACTCAAAATCAACCATAAAACCATTAGAAAGGAGAAAAGAGATGGATTACAAGAACATTATTGTGACAACCGAAAATTTCGTGACGACGATTGTTTTGAATCGCCCGCCGATGAACTCCGTGAATCTGGGCATTCGCGAGGAATTTTTCGACGCGGTCACGAACATTGAAAAGAGCAGGGAAACGCGGGCTGTCATCGTCACCGGCGCGGGTGAAAAAGGCTTCTCCGCCGGAATGGATGTCTCCGACGTGGCCAACATCACCCGCGGACCCAACGGCAACGACATCATGAACGCCATCTCGCGCTCCGCCAAACCCTACATCGCGGCAATCAACGGGCACGCCCTGGGCGGCGGTTGCGAAACGGCGATCGCCTGCCATTTCCGCATCATGACGGACAACCCCAAGGCGCTCATCGGACTGCCGGAAGTCAATCTGGGCATCACGCCCGGCTGGGGCGGCATTCAGCGGCTGCCCAGGCTTCTGGGAAAATCCAGGGCGCTGGATATGATCCTCTTCAGCAAACGCCTGCCGCCCGCCGAAGCGCTGGCCATTGGTCTGGTCGATAAAGTCGTTCCGGCCGCCGATCTGATGAAAGAAGCAACGGCCTTTGCCCAGGCGCTGACCAAACGCCCGCCGCTGGCCGTGGCCGCCGTCCTGGAAGGCATCAGCGTCGGCATGGAAAAGGGCTTTAATGAAGGCCTGAAGCTGGACATCGAGTGGTCCAATAAACTGGCCGCCAGCAAGGACGCCGTAGAAGGCATCACCGCCTTCCTGCAGAAGCGCGAACCGACTTTCACCGGCGAGTAGCCGGCCACAGGACAACACGAACGCGAAACGGGCTGGCCCACGCATGGAACCTTCAGGCATCTCTGACCTTCCGGTGAAAATACCCTGTAGGCGTTGAGTGCGGCCGGACCGTTTCCTGTCGTTTTTCGCTGATTTTTTATGATCATTCCGCAGCTTCTCGAGCTATACCGATCCTGCACCCTTTGTCCGCGCGCCTGCCGCGTTGACCGGACGAAAGGCGAGTTGGGCTATTGCCGCCTGCCTTCGGACATCGTCATGGACTGCGCTCTGTCTCATCACGGAGAGGAGCCGCCTCTTTCGGGAACGGGCGGCGCGGGAACCATTTTCCTTGCTTCCTGCAATCTGGGATGCGTCTATTGCCAGAATTATCAAATTTCGCACTCGGCGAAAGGCCGCCTGCTGACCGTCATCGAACTGGCCCGGATCATGATCGATCTTCAGAAAAGCGGCTGCCACAATGTAGAGCCGGTCACACCGACGCCCCAGACGCCGCTGATCATGGAAGCGCTCTGTCTGGCGCGGGCCCAGGGACTTACCGTCCCTTTGGTCTATAACTGCGGCGGCTACGAAAACCCCGACGTGATTCACCTGCTGGACGGCATGGTCGATATCTATCTGCCGGATTTCAAATACGGTCTGGAAGAAGACGCCCGAATGTTCTCCGACGCGCCGGACTATTCGAAGTTTGCCGTCGCCTCCCTTCAGGAGATGGTCCGGCAGGTGGGGGATGATCTGGACGTGGAAAACGGCATCGCTTCCCGAGGCGTCATTATCCGCCATCTGGTCCTGCCGGGGCGCCTGGAAAATTCAAAGGAGGCGCTGAGGCTTTTGCGCGGCGAGGTCTCCGCGCGCATTCCGATCAGCCTCATGTCTCAATACACGCCCGTTCCAAAAGTGCGCTCGCATCCGCTTTTGGGCCGCAGGGTTACGGCCTCGGAATATCATGAAATTGTGGAATTTGCCCTTAGGCTCGGGTTTGAAAATCTATTCATTCAGGAAGTCGATGACAGAGCCCTGACGCCGGATTTCAACCGGGAGCATCCCTTCAATTAATGGGAC